>NZ_JAMYQW010000044.1:0-41472 GCF_040321085.1 Mesorhizobium sp. M0522 | reverse complement strand
CGTCGCCTTCAGGCCCACCGCCACAGACGGTGTCTTCGACGCCTGGTTCAGACATCAGAAAATAGAAACCATCGACCTCAATGTCGTGGCGCGATAGCATGCAAAACTGTTCGCGATGTCCTCGCACATCTGTTCGCGATGTCCCCAGTCCAAACACCCTTGTGGGAGAAGGTGGCCGAGCGAAGCTCGGTCGGATTTGGGGTGTTCCAGCTTGGCATCGACAGCACTCCGGCCGGCACCCCTCAACCGTCTTGGAGCTACGCGCCAATTCACCTTCTCCCACAAGGGGGAGAAGGAAAGGAGGGCGGCGCCGTTCACCCCGCGCCCGCGTCATGCTAATCAGCGCCCATGGCACAAAAGAAAGCATACGAGGTCGATGCATGGCTCGCGAAGCCGGATCCGCGCGTCTCGATCGTGCTGCTTTACGGTCCCGATCGCGGGCTGGTTGCCGAGCGGGCAAAGGCCTTTGCCGGCAAGACCGGCCTGCCGCTTGACGATCCGTTCTCGGTCGTCAGGCTGGACGGTTCGGAGGTCGATCGCGACGAGGGCCGCCTGCTCGACGAGGCCCGCACCGTGCCGATGTTTTCGGAGCGGCGCCTGCTATGGGTGCGCAATGCCGGCGCCCAGAAGGCGCTTGCCGACGACGTCAAGGCGCTGACGTCCGAGCCCGCGCGGGACGCCATCATCCTCATCGAGGCCGGCGACCTGAAGAAGGGCGTCGGCCTGCGCGCCGTGGTGGAGGCGGCGGACAATGCCATGGCATTGCCTTGCTATGCCGATGAGGCCAGGGATATCGATACGGTCATCGACGACGAACTGCGCAAGGCCGGCATGTCGATGACACTGGAGGCGCGGCAGGCGCTGCGCCGCAATCTCGGCGGCGACCGGCTGGCCTCGCGGGGCGAAATCGAAAAGCTGGTGCTTTATGCGCATGGCCAGGCCGAAATCGGCCTCGACGACGTCAAGGCGACATCCGGCGATGTCTCCGGCCTCTCCTTCGATGCGGCCGTCGACGCCCTGCTCGAAGGCAGGATCGCCGACTTCGACACCGCCTTCACCCGCCATTGCCAGTCCGGCGGCCAGCCCTTTCTGGTACTTTCATCGGCGATGCGGCAGTTGCAGGCAATCCAGGCGATGCGCGGCCAGATGGACGCCGGCGGCCGCAATGCCGCTTCGGTCGTTGCCGCGGCGCGCCCGCCGGTTTTTTTCTCCCGGCGCAAGCTGGTGGAGAAAGCCCTCGAACGGTGGAGCAGCGAAGCGCTCGGCCGCGCACTCAACCGCCTGCAGACGGCGGTCCTGCAGACACGCCGGCGGCCGGATCTGTCGATCGCGCTGGCACGCCAGGCCCTGCTCGGCATTGCCGTGGAGAGTGCCAGGCTGGCGCAGCGCACCTAATCTCCCCCCTTGAGGGGGAGATGTCGCCAAAGGCGACAGAGGGGGTCACAGCGCGTAGAACACCAGCCCCTTCCGCGAAGACAGAGGACGTGGGCGCTTGAAATTTGACGACCCCTTCTGGCCTGCCGGCCATCTCCCCCTCAAGGGGGGAGATTAACTACTTCGACGATTTCGCCAATCACCGCGCGGCAGCAAAACGTTATTTGCCGGCTAATTTTAGCAACCTACCTACTCCCGCTTCAGCCTTCGACAAAGCTCGTCGAGCTGCTCCAGCGTCCGGTAGGCGACGCTGATCACGCCGCCGCGCTGGTTGTGCTCGATCGTGACGATCATGCCGATCGTGCTGGTCATCAGCCGCTCCAGCGCCAGTGTGTCGGCATCCTTTTGCGGCGGTGCGGCGGGCTGGCGCTTTGCCGCCGGCGCGCCGACCGGCAGCTGCGCCAAGGCTTCGGCCTGGCGCACCGAAAGCCCCTCGTCGATGATCCGCTTGGCAAGCCCGGCCGGGTCGTCGGCCGTCACCAGGGTGCGGGCGTGGCCGGCCGAGAGCGCGCCGTCGACCAGCATGTCGCGAATGACGTCGGGCAGCTTCAGCAGCCTCAGCGTATTGGCGACATGGCTGCGGCTCTTGCCGATCACCTGGCCGAGATCGGCTTGGGTATAGCCGTGGTCGTCGATCAGCTGCTGGTAGCCCAGCGCCTCCTCGACCGGGTTGAGGTCGGTGCGCTGGACGTTTTCGATGATCGCCAGTTCGAGCGCCGTGCGATCGTTGACGTCACGTACGATGATCGGGATTTCGGTCAGCCCGGCGCGTTGCGCCGCGCGCCAACGACGCTCGCCGGCGATGATCTCGTAGCGGCCCGTTTGGGTTTTCGACGGCCGCGCCACCACCGGCTGCACCACGCCATGTTCGCGGATCGACTGGGCGAGGTCGGTCAGGTCGGCGTCGCCAAAATGCCGGCGCGGGTTCTTCGGGTTGGGGCTGAGGAACTCGATCGGCACCTTGCCGTCGGCCGCCAGCCCGGGCTTTTCCGGAGCCGCCGGGCGATCGATTTCGCCGATCAGCGCCGCCAGTCCCCGTCCCAGTCTTTTTCTCGAAGGGTCTTCGTTCATCGTCCGTCCAAATCGTTTCGGTATCGAATCGCTTGTTGGTTACTGCTAGGCGACACGCAATTTGCGCTCGCGGCGGATGACTTCCGAAGCAAGCTGCAGATAGGCCTGGCTGCCCGAGCATTTTAGGTCGTAGAGAATCGCCGGCTTGCCATAGGACGGCGCCTCGGAAACGCGGACATTGCGCGGGATGACGGTTTCATAGACCTTGTCGCCCATATGCGCCCGCACATCCTGCACCACCTGGTTGGCGAGATTGTTGCGCCCGTCGAACATGGTCAGCACGATGCCCTGGATCGTCAGGTCGGGGTTGATCGAGCGGCGCACCTGCTCGACCGTCTCCAAAAGCTGGCTCAGGCCCTCCAGCGCGAAGAACTCGCACTGCAGCGGCACCAGCACCGAATCGGCCGCAGCCATCGAATTCAGTGTCAGCAGGTTGAGCGACGGCGGGCAGTCGATCAGCACATAGCCGAAGTTGGCCGAGCGCTCGGCCGAAGCCCGCAGCGCGTTGCGCAGCCGCAGCACCCGATCCGGCGCCGAGGCGATTTCCATCTCGATGCCGAGCAGGTCGAGCGTCGACGGTACGATCGACAGGCCAGGCACCGCCGTCGGGATCGCCGCCGCTTCGAGATCCAGCTCGCCGGTCAGCACATCATAGGACGAGACGCTGCGGTCGCGCCGGTCGATGCCAAGCCCGGTGCTGGCATTGCCCTGCGGGTCGAGATCGACGATCAGCACCTGTTCGCCTATGGCCGCCAGCGCGGTGGCCAGATTGATGGCCGTCGTCGTCTTGCCGACGCCGCCCTTCTGGTTGGCGACTGTGATGATTCGGGGGCCGTTCTTCATCATGGGTCTATGCCAGAAATTCATTTGGGTCGCCGGTCACAAGCCAGGGTGCTGTCGCAAGTCGGATACTTCGAGAATGACGCCCTGCGCGTCGGTTGCACTGGCATGTTCTACCAGATCGAAAGACCATCGTTGAGCGCTTTCTGCCAATTCGGCGCGGTAATCCCGGCCTTTGTGAAACAGGCCGCGCGACCCCTTGGTCAGCCACGGTGCCGCCAGGTTGAGCAAAGCCGGCAGCGAGGCGAGTGCCCTGGCTGTGACGATTTGCGGTGCTGGAACAAGAGGATAGCTGTCGTCGATGCGGCGCGCGATAACCTTGGCGGGCAGGCTGAACTGTCCGATGACCGCTTGCAGGAACGATGCTTTTTTCCGGTTGCTTTCAACCAGGTCGATACCGGCGCCGTCCCGCTCGGCAAGCAAAAAGGCCAGCACAAGGCCCGGAAACCCACCGCCGGAGCCGAGATCGACCCAGCGCTTCGCCTCTGGTTTGATTCGCGCCAGCTGCGCGCTGTCGAGGATGTGGCGGCGCCAGACATCGTCCTGCGTCGATTGCGCGGCCAGATTGATCCGGCGGTTCCATTTCTGGAAGACGGCCTCGAACTCGACCAGGCGATCGAATGTTTCACGTGAAACCGGGCCCGCTGCCGTCTGCAGGTTTGCCCAGGACGCAGCGCTCACGCGACCTGCTTTCGCGCGGCCGCCTCGGCATTGCGGACATGGGCGACAATAATCGCCAGCGCCGCCGGCGTCATGCCTTCCATGCGTTGCGCATCGGCAATCGAGCGCGGCTGGCGTGCCAGCATCTTCTGCTTCAACTCGTTCGACAGGCCGGGAACAGAAGCAAAGTCGAGCGACTCGGGAATAAGCCTGCTCTCCTCATGCCTGATCTGCGAAACATCGGCCTGCTGGCGGTCGAGATAGACAGAATATTTGGCTTCCGTTTCAAGACGTTCGGCCGTTTTGCTGTCGATCGCCGCGAAAGCCGGCTCGACCCGCGCCAGCCAAGCGATGTCGACGCCGGGATAGGCCAGCAACTCATAGGCCGAGCGACGGACGCCGTCCCGGTTGATTTCGAGCCCATGGCGCGCTGCCTCATTGGGGGTCATGGTGGTGCCGAGGGCGAGCTGTCGCGCCTTCTCAAGGTCTTGCATACCATTGTTGAACCGCTGCATCCGCTCCGGCGAGGCAATCCCCAGCCTTATCGCCAGTGGCGTCAGCCGCTCATCGGCGTTGTCGGCTCGCAGCGAAAGCCGGAACTCGGCCCGCGAGGTGAACATGCGGTACGGCTCGGCGATGCCGCGGCTGGTCAAATCGTCGACCATCACGCCGATATAGGCTTCGGTGCGGCTCAGCACGATTTCTTCGCTCGCCGACGCCTTGCGCGCTGCATTCAAGCCGGCAAGCAGCCCTTGCGCGCCGGCCTCCTCGTAGCCGGTGGTACCGTTGATCTGGCCGGCGAGGAAAAGGCCGGCGATCCGCCTGGTTTCCAGCGTCGGCTTGAGCTCGCGTGGATCGACATGGTCATACTCGATGGCATAGCCCGGCTGCAGCATGGTTGCCCGCTCCAGCCCCGGAATGGTCTTCAGGATGTCGAGTTGCACGTCCTCGGGCAGCGAGGTCGAAATGCCGTTCGGATACACCGTGTCGTCGTCCAGCCCTTCCGGCTCCAGAAAGATCTGGTGGCCTTCGCGGTCACCGAACTTGACGATCTTGTCTTCGATCGACGGGCAATAACGCGGCCCGACGCCTTCGATCGACCCCGAATACATGGCCGAGCGGCCGAGATTGGTGCGAATCAGCTCGTGCGTCGCATTGGTCGTTCGGGTGATGCCGCAATGGATCTGCGGATTTTCGATGCGATCGGTCAGCAGCGAGAACGGCACGGGGTCCTCGTCCGCCGCCTGGCTCTCCAGTGACGCCCAATCGATCGTCCTGCCGTCCAGCCGCGGCGGCGTGCCGGTCTTCAGCCGCCCGAGCCTGAAGCCGGCGCGGCTCATCGTCGCCGACAGGCCGACGCTCGCCTGCTCGTTCATGCGGCCGGCGACGATCTTCTTCTCGCCGATATGGATCAGCCCGCGCAGAAAAGTGCCGGTCGTCAGCACCACGGCGCCGCAGGCGAGCCGGCTTCCATCCGCCAATAGCACCGCCGCGATGCGTCCGTCGTCGATTTCCCCGTTGTTGATTTCGAAATCCAGCACCTCGCCTTCGATGACATCGAGGCCAGCCTGCTGGCGGATTGCCGCCTGCATGGCGAGGCGATAGAGTTTTCGGTCGGCCTGCGTTCGCGGACCACGCACCGCTGGCCCCTTGCGGCGGTTGAGCAGGCGGAACTGGATGCCGGCGGCATCGGCGACGCGCCCCATCAGCCCGTCCATGGCGTCGATCTCGCGAACCAGATGGCCCTTGCCGAGGCCGCCGATTGCCGGATTGCAGGACATCACGCCGATCGTGTCGAAGCGCAGCGTCACCAGCGCCGTCCTGGCGCCAGCCCGCGCAGCGGCACTGGCTGCCTCGCAACCAGCATGACCGCCACCCACCACAACCACATCATAGTGATTGGTCATTTGTATATTCCGATTCAAATCTGCCGACACATGTGCCCGTGAGCCTGCACTGTCAAGGACACCAACTAGTCGTTTCACGTGAAACAATTCCGTCTGCGTTCATCGCTACGTGTTTCACGTGAATCATCACCGGCTTCCCGCCACTATGCGAGCACGCTAGCGACACGCCCGCATCTCGGCACTTGGCAATGTTTCACGTGAGTCATTTGCCGATACAGAACTGCGAAAAGATAACGTCGAGCATATCCTCTACATCGACCGACCCGACAATTCGTCCGAGCCGGTCCGCCGCCAGGCGCAGCTCCTCGGCCCGCAGCTCCTGTCCGCGATCACCACTGGCCACTGCTGCGAGCAGGAAGGGTTTCGTCTCGTTGAGCAGCTCGACGTGCCGCAGCCGCGACGGCAGGATATCGCCGGCCTTGCCGATCTGGACTGCGGCACGACGCCCGATCTCGTCCAGCAGTTCGGCCAGACCCGTGCCGTCCCGCGTCGAGATAGCGAAATCATAGTGCACCGCAGGCGAGGGCGATTTGCCCCCCAGCAGGTCAATTTTTGTTCCAACCCTCAGCGCCTGAATGTCGCCCGCCGGCACACCGATCGCGATTGGCTCCGCCAGATCCTCCAGCAGCAACAGCAGATCGGCACTGTGCGCCTTGCTCCTGGCCTTCTCGATGCCGATCGCCTCTATCTTGCCGGGCGCCTCGCGCAGACCGGCGGTGTCGGTTACCCTGACCCGCACCCCTTGCAGGTCCAGTACCACGTCGAGCAGGTCGCGGGTCGTGCCCGGCTCGTCGGTGACGATGGCCGCTTCGCGCCGCGTCAGCGCGTTGAACAGGCTGGACTTGCCGGCATTCGGCGCGCCAAGGATGACGACTTCGAACCCGTCGCGGATGATTTCGGCGGCACGAAAGCCGGCGACATGGCGCTCGATTTCGTCGATCATGGCCCGGACATCGGACCAGACCGTATCGGCGACCGAGCCCGGCACGTCATCCTCGTCGGCAAAGTCGATCTCGGCCTCGATCATCGCGCGGGCGTGGATCAGCCGTCGGCGCCAGTCTAGATAGAGCTCGCTCTGCACACCTTGGGCGTTGTGAACGGCAAAGCGCCGCTGCGCCTCGGTTTCGGCGTTGATGAGATCGGCCAGCGCCTCGGTTTCGACCAGATCGAGCTTGCCGTTGAGAAAGGCGCGGCGGGTGAATTCGCCAGGCTCGGCATGCCTGACACCGTCGAAGGAGGCGATCGTTTCCAGCATCCTCGCCACAACGGCGCGCCCGCCATGCACATGGAACTCTGCAACGTCCTCGCCGGTAAAACTGTCGGGACCGGCAAAGAAGACGGCAAGGCCGCTGTCCAGCACCGATCCGTCGGGCGCCCGGAACTTGCGATAGGTGGCAACGCGGTTTGGCACCTTCGATCCCGCAATCGTTTCGACAGCGAATCGACTATGCGGCCCGGAAATCCGGATCACCGCAATGCCGGCCGGCAGGCGCCCGCTCGACAGCGCCACGATGGAGTCTTTTGAAATCATTTGCCCGCTCTGCCGAAGCGCCCTAGCTATGCCTGTTCAATCCGCATCGAGTAGTGCCGTGACATTGCCTGCACAAAACCTGCTTGCCGAAGAGGCCAGCCCCTATCTGCAGCAGCACAGCGGCAATCCCGTGCACTGGCGGCCATGGTCGCCCGCCGCTCTGGCCGAAGCAAAGGTGCTGCAGCGTCCGATCCTGCTCTCTGTCGGCTACGCCGCATGCCATTGGTGCCATGTCATGGCGCATGAGAGCTTCGAGAACGACGACGTCGCCGCCGTCATGAACCGTCTCTTCGTCAATATCAAGGTCGACCGCGAGGAGCGCCCCGACATCGACCAGATCTACATGGCGGCGCTGTCCTCGATGGGCGAGCAGGGCGGCTGGCCGCTGACCATGTTCCTGACGCCGGAGGGCAAGCCGTTCTGGGGCGGCACTTACTTTCCGCGCGAAGCCCGCTACGGCCGGCCGGGTTTCGTCCAGGTGCTGGAGGCGGTTGACAAGGCTTGGCGGGAGAAGAAAGAAAGCGTTAACCAGAGTGCCGACGGCCTGACCACGCATGTCGAGACGCGGCTGGCGGGCAGCCATGGCAAGGCCGTGCTCGACCGCGGCATGCTGGCGAACCTCGCCAATGGCATTGACGGCATGATCGACCGCGATTTGGGCGGCCTGCGCGGCGCGCCGAAATTCCCCAACGCGCCATTCATGCAGAGCCTCTGGCTGTCCTGGCTGCGCGACGGCACCGCATCCCACCGCGACGCTGTTCTCCTCAGCCTCGAAAAGATGCTGGCCGGCGGCATCTATGACCATATTGGCGGCGGACTCAGCCGCTACTCGACCGACGCCGAATGGCTGGTCCCGCATTTCGAAAAAATGCTCTACGACAATGCCCAGCTCATCCGCTTGTGCAATTGGGCCTATGCGTCAACCGGCAAGGAATTGTTCCGGCTGCGAATCGAAGAGACGATTGCCTGGCTGTTGCGCGAAATGCGAGTCGAGGGCGATGCCTTTGCCGCCAGCCTTGATGCCGATAGCGAGGGCGAGGAGGGGTTGTTCTACACCTGGAGCAGGGATGAGCTCGAAGCAGCCCTTGGCGACGATTCAGCATTGTTTTTCAAATACTTCACGCTTGCCGGTCCGCATGGTTGGGAAGGCAAGCCGATCATTTGCCAGACTGATGCTCAACTGGCGCAGAGCGTCGTCGATCGTGACCTTCTGGTTCCGCTCAAGCAAAGGCTGCTGGCAGCGAGGGAACAGCGCGTGCGGCCCGGGCGTGACGGCAAGGCGCTGACCGACTGGAACGGCTTGATGATCGCAGCCCTTGCCGAGGCCGGACGGTCGCTTGGCCGATCCGACTGGATCGAAGCGGCGGCAGCGGCCTTTGCCGCAATTGCGGCTGCCGGACGTGACGGCCGCCTGCCGCATTCGATGCTCGGCGCAAAGAAGCTGTTTCCGGCTCTGTCGAGCGACTATGCCGCCATGGCCAACGCCGCCATCTCACTGTACGAGGCGACCGGCAATCCCGACTATATCGATCGCGCCGGAAACTTCATTGAGCAACTCGATCTTTGGCACCGCGACAGCGACAAGACCGGCTACTATCTGACCGCGTCCGACAGCGCGGATGTGCCGATCCGCATCCGCGGCGATGTCGACGAAGCCATTCCTTCCGCTACCGGCCAGATCATCGAGGCCCTGGTCCGATTGTCGTCGCTTTCGGGCGATCTCGATCTCTGGGAAAAAGCCTGGACAGTTGCAGAGCACGCGGGCGGGCGGGCGGAGCACCAGGGCTATGGCCAGGCGGGTATAGTCAATGCCTGTGCCTTGGCGCTTGAACCGCTGAAGCTGGTGATCGTGGATAGACCAGAGGATCCAAGGCTTGTTCCGGTTGCGAATCGAAATCCAGACCCGCGCCGGGTGGACATCGTCGTGCCTGTTGGCTCGGCGACAAATCTGCCGGCCTTGCCAGGCGGCGTCCTGCCGCCAACGGCCGAGCCCGGCGCCTGGCTCTGCACGGGGCAGGTCTGCCTGCCGGTGGTGACTAGTGCCGAGGAGCTTGAGCGGCTGTTGCACCGGCAATGAGTCCAACGCGGCTCCCCCTTCTCCCCTTGTGGGAGAAGGTGGCCGAGCGAAGCTCGGTCGGATGAGGGGTGTTCCAGCTTGGCGCCGACGGAGTTCCGTCCGGCACCCCTCAACCGGCTTGGCGCTGCGCGCCCATCCACCTTCTCCCACAACAAGGGGAGAAGGGAAGGACGGCGCCGGCCAACCCCGCCTACGTATTCATCGAATCGAAGAAATCCGCGTTGGTCTTGGTCTGCTTGAGCTTGTCGATCAGGAACTCGATGGCGTCGGTCGTTCCCATCGGCGCCAGGATGCGGCGCAGCACGAAGATCTTCTGCAGGTCCTGGCGTGGGACCAGCAGGTCCTCCTTGCGGGTGCCGGATTTGAGGATGTCCATGGCCGGGTAGATGCGCTTGTCCGCCACCTTGCGGTCGAGCACGATTTCCGAATTGCCGGTGCCCTTGAACTCTTCGAAGATGACCTCGTCCATGCGGCTGCCGGTATCGATCAGCGCCGTGGCGATGATGGTCAGCGAGCCGCCTTCCTCGATATTGCGGGCAGCACCGAAGAAGCGCTTCGGCCGTTGCAGCGCATTGGCGTCGACACCGCCGGTCAGCACCTTGCCGGACGACGGCACGACGGTGTTGTAGGCGCGGCCGAGGCGGGTGATCGAGTCCAGCAGGATGACCACGTCACGGCCGTGCTCGACCAGGCGCTTGGCCTTTTCGATGACCATTTCGGCGACCTGGACGTGGCGCACCGCCGGCTCGTCGAAGGTCGAGGACACCACCTCGCCCTTCACCGAGCGCTGCATGTCGGTGACTTCCTCCGGCCGCTCGTCGATCAGAAGCACGATCAAATAGCATTCCGGATGGTTGGTGGTGATCGAATGGGCGATGTTCTGCAGCAGCACCGTCTTGCCGGTGCGCGGCTGCGCCACGATCAACGCGCGCTGGCCCTTGCCGAGCGGCGCCACCAGGTCGATGACGCGCGCCGAAATATCCTTGGAGGTCGGAACCTCCATCTCCATCTTCAGCCGCGAGGTCGGATAAAGCGGCGTCAGATTGTCGAAATGGATCTTGTGGCGGATTTTTTCCGGGTCGTCGAAATTGATCGTGTTGACCTTGAGCAGCGCGAAATAGCGCTCGCCCTCTTTCGGGCTGCGGATCGGCCCTTCGACCGTATCGCCGGTCTTCAGCGAGAACCGCCGGATCTGCGACGGTGAAATATAGATGTCGTCGGGACCTGGCAAATAGTTGGCATTGGCGGAGCGCAGGAAGCCAAAGCCGTCCTGCAGCACTTCGACGACGCCGTCGCCGATGATCTCGATATCCTGGGTCGCCAGCCTCTTCAGGATCGCGAACATCAGCTCCTGCTTGCGCATGACGCTGGCATTCTCGACTTCGAGCGATTCCGCATAAGCGATCAGCTCTGGCGGCTTCTTGTTCTTGAACTCTGTGAGTTTCATTTCTTGCATCATTAGACGGACTCTGAGTAAGCTTTGGGAAAAATATCGGCGGGATGCGACAAATGCCGGGCGCGGCCGAAGCGATAAATGGGCGGCGCATGACGGGAAGGAAGACCCGTCTTTTATCGTCGGTCGGTTGAAAGAGCAAGCCGCCTTTTGCGGGCAACCGAAGACGTCAGAACGGTTTCACGATAACCAGGACGACGATGACGATCATCAGCAATGTAGGGATCTCATTGACGATCCGCCAGTGCCTTGCCGATTTTTCATTGCGGTCTTCGGCAAATTTCCGGACGGCGCCGGCGAGATAGCCATGCACGGCCGACAGGCCAACCACCGCAGCGATCTTGGCATGCAGCCAGCCGCCTTGAAAACCAAAGCCTTTCCAGGCAAGCCACAGGCCGAATGCCCAGGTGATCACCATTGCCGGATTGATGATGCCGCGCAGCAGCCGGCGCTCCATCACCTTGAAGGTCTCCGACTGGACGGAGCCTTTTTCGGCATCGGCATGATAGACCAGCAAGCGCGGCAGATAGAGCATGCCCGCCATCCAGGAGATGACGGCAATCACATGGATCGCCTTCGCCCAAGGATAGAAATCATCGGGCCCGAACAGCAACAGCAGCCCGGCCAGCACCAGGAAAATGGCGATCGCGATTGCCGCGCGGCGCATCGCGCCCTTACCGGTGTTGGTGCCGTTCGCATTGTCCGCGCCCATCATCGTCACGATGCGCTCCGCACCAGCTTGACCATCCGCTCGACATGAGCGAGCGGCGTCTCCGGCGTGATGCCGTGGCCGAGATTGAAGATCAGCGGCCCGTCGCCCAGCGCCTTCAAGATCGCCCCCACGCCGTCGTCAAGCGCCTTGCCGCCGGCTACAAGCCTCAGCGGATCGAGATTGCCCTGCACGGCGCCGTCACGCTGCAATTCCTTCGCCGTCGACAATGGCACGGTCCAGTCGAGGCCCAGCCCGGTCACGCCGGTCTTCTGGCGATAGCTTCGATAGTGATCTCCCGCGCCCTTGGGAAAGCCGATGATCGGAACATTGGGATGGGCAGCCTTCACTTGCCGGACGATCGAGGCCACCGGCTCGACGCAGAACAACTCGAAAGACGCTTCGTCGAGTACGCCTGACCACGAATCGAAGATCTGCACCACGTCGGCGCCGGCCTCGATCTGGCGGATCAGATAAGCGCCCGAATGATCGGCCAGCACCTTCAGCAGCCTAAGAAAGGCCGCCGGCTCGCGATAGGCGAACAGCCTGGCCGGCGCCTGGTCGGGCGTACCGTGGCCGGCAATCATGTAGGTCGCCACCGTCCAGGGCGCACCGCAGAAGCCGATCAGCGTCGTTTCATCAGGCAGTCTGGCGCGCAACCGCCGCACCGTCTCGTAGACCGGCTCGAGATTCACGTGAAACGTTTCGCCGTCGAGAGCCGCAATTTCCGCAGCCGTGATCGGCGTCAGCAGCGGGCCGCGTCCTTCCTCGAAGCGCACGTCGCGGCCGAGCGCATGCGGCACGACAAGAATATCGGAAAACAGGATCGATGCATCGAAGCCGAAGCGTTCGATCGGCTGCAGCGTCACTTCGACGGCGAGATCCGGGTCGTAGCAAAGATCGAGGAAGGATCCGGCCCGTCTCCTCGTCTCCCGGTATTCCGGCAGATAGCGGCCGGCCTGGCGCATCATCCAGAGCGGCGGCGGAAACGCCGCTTTGCCTCTCAACACGTCCAGCACGATCCGGTCTTGAGGCATTGAGCGCTCGCCTTTCCAGGCTTCCCTATAATTAAATATTCTATTTTTAGGAATCTTATGATTCTAAGAGTCTGTTGGTTGTGGTGGTTGTCTCCTGTCCCGCTTTGCCCTCGAAAAGACCAGCCAGCATATTGTCGCGCGCTTCTCCAGCGGGATTGCAGGACTTTGTGGAAAATCGGGAATTTACGACTGGAGTCAATGCGTTGCCGCCACGCCAGGGAAATTGCCCCTGTGGATGAAGCGAAGGCAAAAAGCTCCGTCCCCGGACTTGTCCCCAACCGCCCGGAGAAGCCGACAGCACATCGAATTGTGGACAAACCGGCATCTGATACAGTCGCTTTGCGGTGGCCGAGTTTTCCGCCCGGCTTATCCACATCGGCCCACAGCCTGGAATGTATCCTGTGAACAAACCGCAGAGCTTCTTTCACCTTCATCTGATTTCCGACGCCACCGGCGAAACGCTGCTGGCCGCCGGCCGCGCGGCTTCCGCGCAATACAAGGATGCGCGCGCCATCGAACATATCTACCCGCTCATCCGCACCGAAAAGCAGGTGACGAAGGTGTTCGAGGACATCGAGGAGGAGCCGGGCATCATCCTCTACACGGTGGTCGACCAGAAGCTTGCCCGCGGTATCGACGAACGCTGCGCGGCCATGGGCCTGCCTTGCGTCTCGGTGCTGGAGCCGGTGCTGACGGTGTTCCAGTCCTATCTCGGCACGCCTGCCGGCCGACGCGTCGGCGCCCAGCATGTGCTGAACGCCGAATATTTCCGCCGCATCGACGCGCTCAACTTCACCATGGAGCATGACGATGGTCAGCTGCCGGCCAATATGGACGATGCCGACATCGTGCTCGTCGGCATCTCCCGCACCTCGAAGACGCCGACCAGCATCTATCTCGCAAATCGCGGGATCAAGACCGCCAACATCCCGATCGTGCTCGGCGTGCCGGTGCCCGAAACCCTGGTCAATGCCAGGAGGCCGCTGATCGTCGGCCTGGTCGCCACCGCCGAACGGATCTCGCAGGTTCGGCAGAACCGCATTCTCGGCACCAGCGCCTATGAGCCGACCGACTATGTCGACCGTGCCGCGATCGCGGAAGAGCTCACCTATGCCCGCCAGATATGCACGCGGCACGGCTGGCCGATGATCGACGTCAGCCGCCGTTCGATCGAGGAGACGGCGGCGGCAATCGTTGCCCTGCGCGGCAAGACGCGGTAGGGTTTGGGCGCTTGTGCTGTGGGTGGTCCTTACCTTCTCCCCTTGTGGGAGAAGGTGGCCGAGCGAAGCTCGGTCGGATGAGGGGTGTTCCAGCTTGGCATCACCTGCACTCCGTCCAGCACCCCTCAACCGTCTTGGCGCTGCGCGCCAATCCACCTTCTCCCACAAGGGGAGAAGGAAAGATCAGGCGAAAAAAATGGCTGAAAAAATCATCCTTGCCTCGGGCAGCCCGTTCCGCAAGGCGCTGCTCGTCAATGCCGGCGTCACTGTCGAAGCGGTTCCGGCTTCTGTCGATGAGCGCGCGCTCGAGGCGCCGCTGCAGAATAGTGGCGTATCGCCGGAGGACGTCGCCCTGGTGCTCGCCGAAGCCAAGGCCACCGACGTCAGCGAGCGCAAGCCCGGCGCCCTAGTGCTCGGCTGCGACCAAACGCTGTCGCTCGGCGACGAGCTGTTCCATAAGCCGGCCGACATGGAAGGAGCGCGCCGTCATCTGCTGGCGCTGTCGGGCAAGACGCATCATCTCAACAGCGCCGTCGTGCTCGGCCGTGACGGCCAGGTTCTGTGGCGGCATGTCGGCATCGCCAGCCTGACCATGCGCAAGCTCGATCCGGCCTTCATCGGCCGCCATCTTGCGCGCGTCGGCGCCAAGGCGTTGTCCAGCGTCGGCGCTTACCAGATCGAAGGCGAAGGCATCCAGCTGTTCGAAAAAATCGAAGGCGACTATTTTACTATTGTCGGCCTACCACTTTTGCCGGTGCTGGCCAAGCTGCGTGAGTTCGGGGCGATCGATGGCTGAGGCCACGAAAAAGGCGTTTGTCACGGGCCACCCGATCGCGCATTCCAGGTCTCCGAAGATCCACGGCTACTGGCTGGCGAAATACGGCATCGGCGGCGTCTACGAGGCCATCGACGTTGCACCGGAGGCGTTTGCCGAATTCCTGCAGACGCTGCAGGCACAAGGCTATCGCGGCGGCAACGTCACCATCCCGCACAAGGAAGCCGCCTTCGCTTTGGCCAAGCGGCGTGACGCCGACGCCGAACAGATCGGTGCGGTCAATACGCTGTGGTTCGAGAATGGCGAATTGTGGGGCGGCAACACCGATGCCCATGGCTTTGCCGCCAATCTGGACGAATATGCACCGGGCTGGGCGGCCAACGGCCCCGCCGTGGTGCTCGGTGCCGGCGGCGCCGCTCGCGCGGTCATCCATGCGCTGAAGCAACGCGGCATCAACGATATCCGCATCGTCAACCGGACGCTTGCGAGGGCGCAGGACCTGCGCGACCGCTTCGGTGCAGGCGTTTCCGCCCACAACCTCGCGGCGACCGGCGAATTGCTCGAGGATGCCGGCCTGCTGGTCAACACGTCTGCGCTCGGCATGCACGGCAATGAAGGCCTGTCCGCCGACCCGGGCAGACTGCCTAGCCGTGCCATCGTCACCGACATCGTCTACGTGCCACTGGAGACGCCGCTCCTTGCCGCGGCCAAAGCGCGCGGCCTGAGAACCGTCGATGGGCTCGGCATGCTGCTGCACCAGGCGGTGCCCGGCTTCGAACGCTGGTTCGGCACCAGGCCGCAGGTCACCGCCGAACTGCGGCAAATGATCATCGCCGATATCGGCGCGATAAAATGATCGTGCTCGGCCTCACCGGATCGATCGGCATGGGCAAGTCGACCGCCGCAAAGATGTTTGCCGAGGCCGGCGTGCCGGTCCATGATTCCGACGAGGCGGTGCATCGCCTCTATGCCGACCAGGCCGCCCCCATGGTCGAGGCGGCCTTTCCCGGGACCACCCGATCCGGTGCGGTCGATCGCACAAAGCTGGCCGAACGGGTGCTCGGCGACGCCGCCGCCCTGAAACGGCTGGAAGCGATCATCCATCCGTTGGTCCGTGCCGACGCCGATGCCTTCCTGGCTGAAAATCGTGCCGCCGGCGCGCCGCTTGCCGTGCTCGATATACCGCTGCTGTTCGAGACCGGCGGCCGTGATCGCGTCGACAAGGTCGTGGTCGTCACCGCGCCGCCTGAAGTCCAGCGCGCCCGCGTGCTGGCGCGGCCGGGCATGAACGAGGAAAAGTTTGCGTCGATCCTGGCCAGGCAGGTTGCCGACGCCGAAAAGCGCCGGCGCGCCGACTTCGTCATCGACACCGGCCAGGGCTTTGACGCCGCTCGTGCGGCCGTCAAGGCGATCGTCGCCGAACTAGTCGTGGATAAGGCAGCCAGGCCTAGTTAAGAGGCTTGCAGACCCACATTACTTGTTGCCATTTTGTTCCTGGTGTGATTCGGCTAGAATGATGCCGGAACCAGTGGACTGATTCGATGCGTGAGATCATCTTCGATACGGAAACCACCGGCCTCGACACGCGCGAGGACCGCGTCATCGAGCTTGGCGGCGTCGAGTTGGTCAACCGTTTCCCGACCGGCCGAACCTTCCACAAATACATCAACCCGCAAGGCCGCCAGATCCATCACGAGGCGCAGGCCGTGCACGGCATCAGCGCCGCCGATCTTCAGGGCAAGCCGACTTTCATGGAGATCGCCGAGGAGTTCCTCGCCTTCATCGACGGCGCCAAGCTGGTCGCGCACAATGCCGGCTTCGACATCGGCTTCCTCAATCTCGAATTCGGCCGGCTTGGCCATCCGGCCATCGATCCGGGACGGATCGTCGACACGCTGGCGCTGGCGCGCCGCAAGCATCCGATGGGCCCCAATTCGCTCGACGCGCTCTGCCGCCGCTACGGCATCGACAACGGCCGCCGCACCAAGCACGGCGCGCTGCTCGATTCGGAATTGCTGGCCGAGGTCTATATCGAGCTCATCGGCGGCAAGCAGGCAAGCCTCATCCTCGACAGCATCCTGACTCCGGCGGGCGGCAGGCAGAATGTCGACGACATCGATATTTCGATCGGTGTGCGGCCGATCGCCTTGCCGTCGCGCCTGACCGACGCCGAGCGCGCAGCACACGCAGGCATGGTTGGCACATTGGGCGAAAAGGCGCTGTGGCTGCGGGTCGTCCCGGAAACGAGTTCTGCGGCATAGTGATTTTGACCGGAGTGATCCTTCGCGCCCCCCTCTGTCCTGCCGGACATCTCCCCCTCAAGGGGGGAGATTGGCAGACCCAGCGTCTCGCTCATTCCTGCGGCGATGAAGGATTGGCGAAGGCTGACGTGAAGTCCGATCTCCCCCCCTTGAGAGGGAGATGGCCGGCAGGCCAGAGGGGGGGTACTGCCGCGCCGGCGTCTCAAACAAAAAACCCGGCGCAAGGCCGGGTTTTTCCAAACGCTAGCGAGACAGCCGCGCTCAGCTCACCTTGACCTTGGCGGCGGCAGCCTGGTCTTCGGCCAACTTCTGCTGGAACATCTGCGCGAAATCGATCGGGTCTAGCATCAGCGGCGGGAAGCCGCCATTGCGTGTTGCCTCGGCGATGATCTGCCGGGCGAACGGGAACAGCAGCCGCGGGCATTCGATGAACAGGATCGGCAGCATGTGCTCCTGCGGGAAGCCGCTGATGGAGAAGACGCCGCCATAGACCAGCTCGACGTTGAACAGCACTTCCTGGTCGAACGACGCTTTGGCGTTCAGCGTCAAATTGACGTCGAACTGCTTGTCCGAAAGCGGATTGGCGTTGACGTTGACGTTAATGGCGATGCCGGGAGCCTTGTCGCGGCCGCGCAACGAGTTCGGTGCGCCGGGGCTTTCGAAGGACAGGTCCTTCACATATTGTGCAAGCACGTTGAGCGAAGGCTGCGCCGCATTTCCATTACCGTTGGCTGCGCCGGTCGGCGCGTCGTCGTTGCTGGCCATAAGCTGTGGTCCTTTTGCCTGGGCAGCGTTGCTGACCGGATTGAAATTCGGGCGTTCGCTATCATGGCCGGCCCGACAAGACAAGTTTGCAAAAGACGCCGGTTGCCTTGCAGCTACTCGTCCTTGAGGCGGCGCCAGGGAGAACCCGGTCCGCGCGTATGGTCGTCGGCCCGCGAATAGTCGCCGTCGTCGAGATCGATGGTCTTGCCGCGTTGCCTTGCCCGCAAACCACTGCTGAAATCGGTTGCCAGCACGATGCGGCCTTTCAGCATCCGCCAGGCAAGATCGCGCACCGGCGGCAGGAACAGCAGAAGGCCGAAAATATCCGAGATGAAGCCGGGGATGATCAAAAGGATCGCTGCCAGCACGATCATGGCGCCATGCGCAAGCTGGCCGCTCGGATCACGCCCGGCATCCATTTCGGCACGGACCCTGGCCATCACGCCAAAACCCTGGTGCCGCAGCAGCAGGGCGCCGGCGACACTCGAGGCCAGCACCAAGCCGACTGTCGCCAGCGCGCCGACCTGGCGGCCGACAATAACGAAACCGGCTATCTCCAGCAGCGGAAGCGCGAGAATGAACAGGGGAAGCAGCGAGATACGCAAATCTTGACCGATCGTTTTCGATGTTTTGCCGGCCGGCGAGCAATCGCCGCTGGCACCAGAGCTGTTAGATAGGTATGGCTGCCTTTGATTTGAATGATTGCGCCATGCGTTCTATATGCTTTGGATACTGAACGCTATGTGATCGCGGCCCTTGCTTGGCCGCTGGTCCGGCCAAAGCAGGGATTGATTGGCGCAAGATATGGGCTTCTTCGACTTCGGCACGATTTTCTTTCTGATTGCGGCGGTGGTGATCTTCTTCCAGCTGCGCAACGTGCTTGGCCGACGCACGGGCAACGAGCGCCCACCCTTCGATCCATATACGGCAGCGCGCAAAAACGACAAGGATGCCGCCCAGAAACCCGAGAACGTGGTTTCGCTGCCGCGCAAGCGGCTGGCGGGAGAGCCGGCGGCCGATGCCTATGTGGCGATCGATGCCTTTGCCAAGCCGGACACCGATCTCAACCGGGGCCTGCGGGCGATCAAGGACAATGATCCGACCTTCGACCCGAAGACCTTCGTCGACGGCGCCAAGATGGCCTACGAGATGATCGTCATGGCCTACGCCGATGGCGACCGCAAAACCTTGAAGAACCTTTTGTCGCGCGAGGTCTATGACGGCTTCGTCGCGGCCATCGGCGACCGTGAGGCGAAAGCCGAAAAGATCCAGTCCTCCTTCGTCGGCATCGACAAGGCCGACATCGTTTCGGCCGAGATGAAGGGCAGCGAGGCGCACATCACGCTGCGCATCGTCAGCGAACTGATTTCGGCGACCCGCGACAAGGCCGGCGCCGTCATCGACGGCGATCCCGAAACCGTCGCCGAGGTCAAGGATGTCTGGACCTTCGCTCGTGACGCGCGCTCGCGCGATCCGAACTGGAAGCTCGTCGCCACCGAAGAAGAAGACTGAACTGGACGGCGGCGGAGGCTGTCGTGTCGTTTTCTCGAACCTTCAGCGAAAAATCCTTTGGCGAATTGCCGGGCTGGGGCGAGGACGACCACCTCCCGGCCTTTGACGCCTTTCGCCGCTCGGCCTTTCATGTCCTGACCAAACCCTACCGCTCCGGCGCGCTCGGCGTCGATTTCAGCGGCTTTGCCGACGCCTATGCCGAGGCGCGCACCGTTTCGCCGGCGAATCGGTTGCAGGCCCGAAGCTTTTTCGAGCGCCATTTCGTTCCGGCCCTTATCGATGCCGAAGATGGTGGTCCCGGCCTGGTCACCGGCTTTTATGAGCCGGAGGTCGACGCCTCGCCGGTACGCACGGAGCAGTTTCCGGTGCCATTGCTGGCCCGCCCGCCCGACCTTGTCGACATCGACGACGGCAATCGTCCTTCCGGCATGGATCCCTATCTCGCCTTCGCACGTGCGGCGCCGAACGGCCCGGTCGAATATTTCGACCGCGGCGAGATCGAATGCGGCGCGCTTGCCGAAAAAGGGCTGGAAATTGCCTGGCTCGCCGACAAGGTCGACGCCTTCTTCATTCACGTGCAGGGCGCGGCGCGGCTCAAGATGACCGACGGCAGGCTTCGCCGCATCACCTATGCCGCCAAATCCGGCCAGCGCTTTACCGGACCGGGCCAGATCCTGAGCGAGGAAGGCGAGATCCCGCTGGAGAAAGTGACGATGCAGTCGATCCGTGCCTGGTTCAAGGCGCATCCGGAACGCGTCGACGAGATCCTTTGGCGCAACCGCTCCTACATCTTCTTCCGCGAGATGGGCGTCGACGACCCAGAGCTCGGCCCGATCGCTGCCGCCAAGGTGGCGCTGACACCCGGCCGCTCGATCGCCGTCGACCGGCTGCTGCACACGTTCGGCACGCCCTTCCATATCGATGCGCCGTCGCTGACCGCTTTCGACGGAAAACCGTTCCGGCGGCTGATGATCGCGCAGGACACCGGCTCGGCGATCACCGGGCCGGCCCGCGGCGATCTGTTTGCCGGGTCGGGCGATGCGGCCGGCGAGATCGCCGGCGTTATCCGCAACGCCGCCGATTTTTATGCGCTGATCCCCCGGGCGCTGGTTTCAGGAGCAGGCCGATGACCCGGCGCATCGACAGGCTGAGCGAGGACGACCGGGTGCTGTGGAACCTGGTGGCGCGCACGGCAAAGCCGCTGAAGGGCAAAACCGCCGTCGAAATTCCAGACGTCGGGCCGGAGATCGACGAGACCAGGCAGGCGCCGCCGCCGGCACAGGTCGCGGGCAATGCTGCCACGGCCGCAAAGCCGAAGGCGCAGCATGTCTCCCACGCACTCGACGAACCGACGCTGGACAAGCTGTCGAAGGGCCGGCTGCCGATCGAGGGCCGCGTCGACCTGCATGGCCTGACCCAGGACGAAGCCTATTCGCTGCTGTTTTCCTTCCTGTGCCGGGCGCATGCCGGCGGCATCCGCTACGTCCTTGTGATCACCGGCAAGGGTTCCTCGTCGGGCGGTGATGGCGTCTTGCGGCGCGCCGTACCGTCATGGCTGTCGACACCCGCCTTCCGGCCCCTCGTCTCCAGCCACGACCATGCCGCCCGCAAACATGGCGGCTCGGGTGCGCTCTATATCCGCTTGCGGCGGGCGCGCTCATGAGGACACGCCCATGAGGGACGCACCTATGAGGATGCACCCATGAAGGTGCGCTTGTGACCCCGTTCGGCGAAAAGCTTCGCGTGCTGCGAAACGAGCGCGGCGTCAGCCAGAAGGACATGGCCAAGGCGATCGGCGTCAGCGCAGCCTATCTCTCGGCGCTGGAACACGGCCGCCGCGGTGCGCCGAGCTGGACGCTGATCCAGAAGATCATCGGCTATTTCAACATCATTTGGGATGACGCCGAGGAACTGGCGCGGCTGGCCGAAACCTCGCATCCGCGCGTCAAGCTCGACACGTCGGGCCTTAGCCCGGCGGCGACCGAGCTTGCCAATCTCCTGGCCGACAACATTGAAAAGCTCGACGAAGCCGAGCTTCGCCGCATCATTGCGTCGATCCGCGCCGCGCTGGCACGGCCGAAATGAGCTGCCTTGTTACTGGACCGAGCCGACCAGAACCTGCTGGCCGCCGCGGATCGAGACCCAGCGGCCGGTATTGTCAATCGCCTGCCGCTTGAGGAAACGATAGCCGGTCTGGTCCCAGGAACGGACCTGGTCGGTCAGATTGTCAAGGATGTAGTCGCCCTTGTCGGTGCGCACCGTCAGCACGGCGTGGCCTTCGCCATCCGGCTTGCGCACGACGGTCATAAGCAGATCGGAAAACGAGACGCCCAGCCGGTTCAGCTCACGGCGCTTTTCCAGGACATAGTCCTCGCAATCGCCGACGCCCTTGTCGGGATAGGCCCAGACCTCGTCCTTGCCGTAGATGTCGAAGTCGCTCTCCGGCTTGACGGCGGCGTTAACCCTTGCCGTGACGCTGAGCAGCTTGCGCCACAGCGAGCCGGTCAGGCTGGCGGGCGACAGATCCTTCGGGCGGATCGTGCATTCGGACGCGTAGCTCTTGCAGAAATCATAATGGCCGATCGGCTGCGAGGTCGGGCCACCTGTTATCATCGGGCTGGCTGCCGAGGCCGAACCGGCCCAACCTGCCGCCACAGTAAGTCCGGCCAGCGCGCACAGGCGCAGCGTTCTCGCCATTGGTGAGGAAATCATTGTCCCCGCTTGTCCCTTGTTGTTAACGAAACGTTAAGGGGTATTTACAGTCCGTGTCAATTATGAGGATGGATTGATTTTGCGGCATGGTTACCCGCGTGGCGCCAACGCGACTATTGTGCAACAGCTCGGATGGACTACACCGGTTCCAACCGGTAATTTTAGCGTTGGCCGACCTGATGCGAGGTCGCGGGCGCGGCATCATCGCTGGTCGCCTATTTCTTGCCGGTCCGGACCAGTTTCGGCTTCACCGCAACGCGGTTCTGACGGCCATAGCTGGTAATGAAATCAACGATGCGCGGCACGATTTCGGAGCGGAAGCGCGAGCCGTTGAACACACCATAATGGCCGACCGCCGGCTGCATGTAATGGGCGTGCCTGTCGGCCGGGATGTTGATGCACAGGTCGTGCGCCGCCTTGGTCTGGCCAAGGCCGGAGATGTCGTCGTTCTCGCCCTCGACCGTGAACAGGGCGACATTGCGGATCGCCGAAGGGTCGACCGCCACGCCGCGATGCGTCATTTTGCCCTTGGGCAAGGCCTGGCGGACAAACACGGTGTCGACGGTCTGCAGGTAGAATTCCGCCGTCAGATCCATCACCGCCAGATATTCGTCGTAGAACTCGCGGTGCTTCTCGGCATTGTCGCCGTCATGCTTCACCAGATGCATGAAGAAGTCCTTGTGGGCGATGATGTGGCGGTCGAGGTTCATGCTCATGAACCCCGAAAGCTGCAGGAAGCCAGGATAGACCTCGCGGCCGAAGCCCGGCACCGGCCAGGGCGCGCGCATGATGACGTTGTCGCGGAACCAGTCGATGCCCTTTTCCTGCGCCAGCAGATTGACCGCCGTCGGATTGCGGCGCGTGTCGATCGGCCCGCCCATCAGCGTCATCGTCGAGGGCACGAACGGATCGCCCTTGGCTTCCATCAGTGCCGCCGCCGCCAGCACCGGCACCGAAGGCTGGCACACCGCCATCACATGGGTGTCGGGACCAAGCGCATGCAGCATGTCGACGATGTAGTCGATATAGTCGTCAAGATCGAAGCTGCCGTCGGCCAGCGGCACCATGCGGGCGTCGACCCAGTCGGTGATATGCACGTCGGCATAGGGCAGCATCGCCTCCACCGTGCCGCGCAGCAGCGTCGCGTAGTGGCCCGACATCGGCGCGACGATCAACAGCTTCGGATCCGGCCGGCGCCCGGCCGGAACCGCGCGCTCGAAACGAACCAGGTTGCAGAACGGCCGCGACCAGACGGTGCGTTCGCTGACCTCGACGTTTTTCCAGTCGACCACGGTCTTGGTCAGGCCGAATTGCGGCTTGCCGTAGCGGCGCGTCGTGCGCTCGAACAGTTCGGCCGTTGCCGCAACCGAGCGGCCCCAGGACGTGTGTGAAACCGGATTGAGCGGATTGGAGTAGAACAGGCGCATCGCATCGGCATAGAGGCGGGCCGGCTGCAAGGCGGCGTGGTTCAGTTCGTAGAGCTGGTAGAACATCGAGAACCCCGCTGCCGACTGCGAT
The DNA here is from genome assembly GCF_040321085.1 of Mesorhizobium sp. M0522. Classification (NCBI taxonomy): domain Bacteria; kingdom Pseudomonadati; phylum Pseudomonadota; class Alphaproteobacteria; order Hyphomicrobiales; family Phyllobacteriaceae; genus Mesorhizobium; species Mesorhizobium sp. M0522. The sequence continues at coordinate 17,990 of NZ_JAMYQW010000044.1, read as the reverse complement.
CGAAGGGCCGACGAGCAGCGCCGAGCCTTGAATGCCTTGCGGGGAAGTTAGCAACAATCTGCTGCGATGCAATACGTCAACTTGCGTGATTTATGCTCATTCTTTCGTCCAAGGCGTTGAGAATCCGCCTAGAAGGGCAACAGCCGGCTCAATGTGCACCTGCGAAGGCCTGGCAAGCAGCACGGCTATTGGGGACGAGCGTCGGAGGCGGTGTCCGGCCGTGGCGGCCGTTAGACCCGTGCCATGCAGACAGCGGTGTGACCCGAGCTGATGAAGCCAAGCTGGCTGGCGGCGCCCTTCGACAGATCGAGCATCCGGCCCCTGATAAACGGGCCGCGGTCGTTGATACGCACGACGACGCTGCGGCCATTGTTGCGGTTGGTCACCTTCAGCCTGGTGCCGAACGGCAGGCTGCGATGCGCTGCGGTCAGCGCCGACGGGTTCATGCGTTCGCCGGAAGCGGTTCTGGAATGCAGTGAGTACCAGGAGGCACGGCCGCACTGCGCGGCGGCGCTGGCACTGGATGCGCCGACCATCAGGCCAGCCGCGATAGTGGCCGCGACAAGCGCGGTCCGGTTGCTTTTGTTCATGTGTTGGGGACTGGCTCCGTTGACAGACCCGCAGCGGTTAGGGGCGAATGAGGCAGCAAATGCGGCAATGATCTGTCGGTTCCATGACAATGTTACACGTTTGGAGTCGGCGCGAAACAATTTGTCAGAGAGTTTCCGCAGCACGACACAGCTTCTTTGATGATCTTTGCACCGATCTCCGCATGTCTTGCGCAGGATCAGAGGTTAGCATCTAAGTAGAAGTTGGCGTGACCGAACCGCTTCTTTTAGCTGTTCCATTCCGGCCGGAACGCGGCTGACGATCGACTTGGAAAGGAGTTTCAGCAATGAGATTGATCAAAAATCTGCTGGCCTTGATTGTGCTCGCCACCGGCGTGCTGTGGTCATTGCAAGGCATCGGCCTTATCGGTGGCAGCTTCATGACCGGCCTGTCGCAATGGCTCTATGTCGGCATCGTCACCGCGCTGGTTGGCCTGGCCGGGCTGGCCTGGGCGAACCGCTCGCGTGGTTGAGCAGGCGTCGATGCTCAGGCATTCGCCGGAGCAGCACACAGCGGACCGTGGCAGTCGGTCACCGCGACCAGTATTGCCAGCCCCAGTAGAAACTTTCGTCGCGCGGTGGCAGGCGGTTGCGCTCCGCGTCCAGATGCACCGGCGTCGGCGTTTTGCGTTCGCCGTCAGGCGGCTGTTTGTCTCCGGCCTTGATCAGGCGGAGCCAATGGCCGAAATGCGCAAACAGTACAGCGGTGGAATGGGGCATCGTCACGTCTCCGGTCCGGTTACTCCCGCCCCGCCCACGGGACGAGCACCCGCTCGATCCTGCGGATGATGAATTCGAGCACGAAGGCAATGGCCGCGATCACCAGGATGCCCATCACCACCACGTCGGTGACGAGGAACTGGGCAGCGGACTGGATCATGAAGCCAAGCCCGCGCGTCGCGGCCACCAGCTCGGCGGCGACCAGCGTCGACCAGCCGGCGCCAAGCGCGATGCGCAGACCGGTCAGGATCGAAGGCAGCGCGCTGGGTAGGATCACGTGCCTGATCACTTGGCGCCGCGTGGCGCCAAGTGAGCGCGCTGCATTGATGCGGTCCTTCGATACGCCGCGAACACCCGATGCCGTCGACAGCGCAACCGGCGCCAGCATCGCAATGCCAATCACCAGGATCTTGGACGGCTCGCCAATGCCGAACCAGATAATGATCAGCGGCAGATAGGCCAGCGGCGGGATCGGCCGCAGGAATTCGAGCAGCGGATCGAAGATGCCGCGCCCGATCGTGCTGATGCCGATAGCCAGCCCGATGGGAACGCCGACCAAAACGGCCGCGATCAGCGCTGCAAACACCCGCCACAGGCTGGCGGCAATATGCTGGAGCAGCGTCGCGTCGACAAAGCCGTCACGGGCGACGACGACAAATTTGTTCCAGACTGCGACAGGCGACGGCAGGAAAACCGGCGACACCAATTGCAGGCGGGCCGATACCGTCCACGCCGCCAGCACCACCAGAATGGTGATTGCGCTGACCACGCGGGCCGAAACGCGGCTGCGTCTCGGCCGCGGCCGCGACCATGGCACCGACAACCCGTCGGCTCCGTCGTCGACCTTGGAGCGCTGCGGCCGCTCGGTATAGGAGGTAACGGTCATGCTGCCTCCCCTTCGAAGATCGCGTCGGTCAGCTCGCCGCGCGCCGCGGCGAAGGCGGGATCGGCCTTGATGCTGCGAATGGCCTCGCCGGCTGCATAGCGCCGGCTGAAGCCGGTCTCGAAGCTCCGCACCACCCGGCCAGGGCCGGGAGCGAGCACAATGATGCGGGTGGCAAGAACCAGCGCTTCGTCGATGCCGTGCGTGACCATCAGCACGCCGACCTGGCTTGCCGTCCACAGATCGAGCAGCGTTGTCTGCATGCGTTCGCGTGTCAGCGCATCGAGCGCGCCCAGCGGCTCGTCGAGCAGCAGGAATTGCGGCTCGGCCGCCAGCGCCCGGGCCAGGCCGACCCGCTGGCGCATGCCGCCGGAAAGCTCCCAGATGCGCTTATCGCCGGCGCCGTCGAGCTTCACCAGGGCCAGAAGCTTGTCGGCGCGCCGCGCCCGTTCAGCCGCCCTGACACCGCGCAGCCTGAGCGCAAAGGCGACATTTTCCCGCGCGGTCAGCCACGGAAACAGCGCGTCGTTCTGGAACACGACGGCGCGGTCAGAGCCTGGCGCCGTGACCGGCCTGCCGCCAATCGTGGCGCGTCCGCGCACAGGCTCGACCAAGCCCGCAGCGACGTTGAGCAACGAGGTCTTGCCGCAGCCGGAGCGGCCGACCAGGACAACGAAGTCATCCTTGGCGATTTCAATCGACACATTTTCGACCGCCGGCGCCGGCTGACCGTCATAGTGGACCGAGACCTTGTCGAGCACGAGATGCGTCATGGGAACCTCGCCGATATTCCGAATCTGTCTGCCCCGAAGCCGCTCCTCGCAAGCGGTTCGGGGCAGGGAGCACGCGGCGTCAGGGAAGGAGAACCGCGCGCGTTGGCGTCAGTTCGAGGCAAGCGCTTCGCTGACATATTTCGACGACACGTATTTCGAATAATCCGGCAGCACGGCGTCAATCTTGCCCTGCTCCTTGAGGAAGGCCGATGTCGCCTCGACCGCCTTGACCGTGCCGCCACCGAGGAACTTGTCCGAGGCCTGCTCCTCGAGCGTCGGGAAGACATAGCCCCTCAGCAGTTGCGGCACGTCTTCGAGCTTGGCCCCGGTGATCCTGGCGATCTTGGCCGCTTGCGGCGAGGACACCGACCATTGATCCGGCTTGGCCAGGAAGTCGGCATAGGCAGCGCCCGTCACTTTGACGAAGTCGCGCACCGCTTCCGGGTTCCTTTCGGCGAAGTCGGTGCGCACGATCCAGGCGTCGAAGGTCGGCGCGCCCCAGGCGGCGACCTGGGAGGAATCCAGCACGACCTTGCCCGTCGTCTTGATCTGGCCGAGTGCCGGATCCCAGACATAGGCGGCGTCGATGTCGCCGCGCGCCCATGCCGCCGCGATCTCCGGTGGCCGTAGATTGAGAATATCGACCGACTTCGGGTCGACACCCTCATGCTTCAGCGCGGCAAGCAGGCTGTAATGCGTCGTCGAAACGAAGGGCACCGCCACCTTCTTGCCGGCAAGGTCGGCGGCCTTCTCGATGCCGGCGCCGTTGCGGGCGACAAGGGCTTCGGATTCGCCGATCAGCCCGACAATGAAGATTGTCTGGATGGGAAGCTCGTGGCTCGCCGCCGCCGCCAGCGGGCTCGAGCCGACATAACCGATGTCGACCGAACCGGAAGCGATCGCCGCGATCACGTCGGCGCCGGAATCGAATTTCCGCCAGTCGATTGTCGACTTGGTCGCGCTCTCATAGGCGCCGTCGGCCTGCGGCACCTTCGAGGGTTCGACGACCGTCTGGGAGCCGATAGTGATCTTGAGGTCCTGCGCATCGGCTGGGCCGAGAAAGGCCGCACCAGCCAAGGCCGCCGAGGACAAGAGAACGATACGTCGCGAAATGGCGGACATGAAAGGCTCCTTGGAAAACGAGAAAAACCCGGATTGCGTTTCATAGTCACCTAACTCTATCGTTCTTGTAGAGTTAAATCCTTCCAATCGGTTCGGTCTTGTTAGAAAAAGTCATCTGGCTATGGCAGTTGCACATTCGCACGCTTCTGGGTGACGGGACGGCCCGGGTGAGAACCATCGTCCTTGCCCGGGGAACCTCTTCCACGTCGTCCATGCGCGCACCAAGGATTTTCCCGTTTTCGCCCCTGCATCGGCAAACCATGCTGCGAGTAGCCAAGAAATTGGAAACAAGTTCCCTGTGTTCGCGGTTAAGTCTAGTATCCTTATCGACATTGAAGGATTGGAGAGGACGATGAGCGACGCCACCCTCCTTGTTGCCGCGCGCGGCATGCTTTGGCCTTCAAATTCAGGGGCAGAAACTGCTGTCGGTATTCTCGCCGATGGGGACATTCCTGCCGCCGGCCAGTTTGGCGGTACGCCATTGGCGGCGGCTTCTGTGCTTCCAAAAGCACAAGCCCCGGCCAAAATGGCCATTGCGGCGTGAAAACGAAGCAAAATCAACGTTTCTCGGCTTGTATATCATGTCACTAGAATTTATCTGTAGTGACAGCTTGGACGCGGCGGGGAGGCACGCCAGGCGTTTCGCAACCGGTGGCCTTGCGCCATCGCATGACAGAGAAACGTTCGGGTTATGCTCACGAAAAAAGGTAAATACGGCCTCAAGGCGCTCGTCCATCTGGCACGCCTCCCGGTTGGACAGCTCGCCTTCGTCAACGACATCGCCACAGGAAACAATATTCCGAAGAAGTTCCTCGATGCCATCCTTGGCGAATTGCGCAATGCCGGTTTCGTTCAGAGCCGCAAGGGCAAGGAGGGCGGCTACCGGCTGGCACGCCCGGCGGACGAGATCAAGGTCGGCCACGTCGTGCGCGTGCTCGACGGACCGCTTGCCCCCATTCCTTGCGCCAGCCGCACCCAGTATCAGCGCTGCGAAGACTGCAACGAGGCGACATGCCAAGTCCGACACCTGATGCTGGAGGTCCGGCAGGCCATCGCCGAGGTGCTGGACCAGCGCAGCCTCGCCGAAATGCGCGACATCGCCGGCGACGAGGATTTTTCGGCGGCGTTGAAAATCCAGGCCTGAACCAATCTCTCCTGAGCCGGCGACGATCGCCAGGACAGCCGGTGTGCGCATGACCGTGCGCGCTACGCCAAGTTCGATCATCATTGTCGGCGGCGGTGCCAGCGGCGTCGTGCTTGCCGCGCATCTGCTGAAGTCGCCCAATCCCGATCTCCGCGTCAGCCTGATCGAAAAACGCCCGCATTTTGGGCAAGGCATGGCCTATTCAACGCTGCTGTCGGCGCATGTGCTGAATGTCAGCGCGTCGGGCATGAGCGCCTATGCCGACGATCCCGGCAATTTCTCGCGCTGGCTGCTTGAACGCGGCATAGCGACGCCGGAACAGGCGCCGGTCTATGCGCCGCGCAGCGTCTACGCCCGCTATCTCAAGGAGCTGCTCGACGAGCTCGAGGCGCGTGAGCAGCAGACGGGCCGGCTGCGCCTGATCCGCGAGGAGAGCCTGTCGATCTCGCCGACCGCGTCAGGCGTCGAAGTGGCGCTGGCCAACGGCACCAGCGTGGTTGCGCATCTTGCCGTGCTCGCCACCGGCCACGACGAAGAGCCGGGGGCGGGGCAGGGGCATGCGATCAGGATGGGGTCCGAGACGGATACTGCGCTCGATCCCGAAGCCCGAGTCCTGGTGCTGGGCACGGGCTTGAGCATGGTCGATGCCTTCCTGTCGCTCGAGCAGCGCGGCCACCGCGGCGTGATCGTCGCGGTGTCGCGGCGCGGCCTGCTGCCTTCGCCGCATCGCAAGGGCAATCCGATCAAGCTCGACGTCGCCGACATTCCGCTCGGCACCCAGCTTTCCTATTTCGTCGGCTGGTTCCGCGACCTGATCCGGGAAAACCAGAAGGCCGGCATCGACTGGCGCGACGTCGTCGACGGTCTGAGACCCTTCAACCAGAAGATCTGGCAGAACTGGCCGTCCTCGGCCAAGCGCCGCTTCGTCGAGCACACCAAGGCCTGGTGGGACATCCACCGCCATCGCATGGCGCCGGAAGTCTACGCCCGCGTTGCCCAGGCGGTGCAAGCGGGCCGCATCCGCCTTGTCGCCGGGCGCGTCGTCGAGATCGCCGCCGGCGACGGCTTCAGCGTACAGGTCCAGTCGCGCCACACGCAGCAGCTCGAAAGGTTCGACGTCACCCGCATCTATGATTGCACAGGCATCGCCAGGGACATCTCGACCACCTCGAACAGCGTGGTGCGGTCGCTGGTCGAGCGTGGGCTGGCACGGCCGGACCCGCTGCGCCTCGGCCTCGACGTGACCGCGAACTGCGAGGTCATCGCCGGCGACGGCACGGTATTCGCCAAGATCCTCGCCGTCGGGCCACTGACGCGCGGCACCTTCTTCGAAATCGACGCCATTCCCGATATTCGCGTGCAGTGCGCGCGGCTGAGCAAGCGCTTGCTCGGATGAGGCTGCCTCTGTCTCGACGCGATCTCGGATGCAAGACCGCTGTCGTCGGGTGAAAAGATCTCGACTGCGGAGCCGCGTTCGGTGAAGGCGAACCAGGGGTGCGGGAGCTCGCTCCACCAGAAGCCGACCAGCCAGCCCGTGGTGGTCGAGACAGCCAGGCGATGACGCCACACGTTTCGGCCGTCTCGCATTGACCGGATTGGTGTCGCGCACGCTCGTCTTCGTTCTCCTCCATGGATTTTGTAGTCGGCGAGGCCGTGAGCCGCGACCCTGGCCAGATGGCCGGGCAAATTCTGCTTTCGTCGTCACCGTGCCTTGCCTACCATGGCGCATGACCCAACGCGGAAGACTCTACGGCTGTCCGGTCGAGTTCGCGCTCGACGCGCTCGGCGGCAAATGGAAGACGGTGATCCTGGCGCGCATCAAGGAACAGCCGATGCGCTATTCCGACCTGCGCCGGCTGATCCCCTCGCTCTCGGACAAGATGCTGACGCAGCGCCTGGCCGAGCTTGTCGAGATCGGCTTCGTCACGCTCGAGACGTCGCCCGACGGCAAGGGGCGCTACGCCTTGACCGGTCGCGGCGGTGATCTCGCCGCTGCGCTCCAGGCACTCTATGACTGGGGCAGCGTGCACGGCCGCGCCGAGGGCGTGCGTTTTCGCACCGACAGCGCAGCCACCACCTAGATCAATTCCGGAAAAGCGCGGAGCGGTTTTCCGTCCGCAATGTGTGAAGACAAAGCGATGGAGCGGTTCGGCGTTGCCGTGAAACGGTGGGTCGCCCGGCAAGCCGATTGCCCTCAACCCGCACCGGCAAGCGCGCTGCAGAAGCTTGCGACGTCGGTGACGACGGCTTCGCCGAGGAAGCGTAGCGTCGCCATCGAGCGGTCGCGCGCTTCGCGGTTGCCGAAGCCACAGGCGTCCTCGATTACCATGGCGACAAAGCCATTGTCGGTCGCCTGGCGAACGGTCGGCTCGATGCCGATCTCCATGGCGATGCCAGCGAGCGCTATCGTGCGCACGCCGCAATCGCGCAAGGCAAAGCCGAGCGCGGTGGAATCGAAGGCCGACATCGTGAGCTTGTCGAACACCGCCTCGTCATCGCGGGGTTCCAGCTCGGGCACGATCCGCGTCGCTTCGGCGTCGCGCGGGAACCACGGCTCGACCGTGTCGGGGCTGTCGCGCCGCTGCCAGGCCATGGCGGTGCGCAGCTGCGTCGCGCCCATCCATTTGCGCGGCAGCGACAGATGGCGCGTGAACGCCACCCGCATTTCGGCCCCGCGCGCCGCTTCCAGCACCGTGCCGGTACACTCGACGATGGTCGCGGCGCCGGCCACCTGGCGACAGATGCCGACCTGCATGTCGTAGACCACCAGCGCCGTGCGGCGCGGATCGCACCACTCAGCCAGGCTGGCCGGGAGTTCGATCCCGTCGCTCGCCCGGATCATGCCGCCGTCCGGTCCCATGGCTTGGCGATATCGACCGTCGGATCGAACAGGAATTCAAGCGGCAATGGCGCGTCGAAGGCGATGAAGTGCCATTCCAGCAGCCCGGCCTTTGACAGCGGGAAGTCCTCGGTGTAGCGCCTCGCTTCCGCGACGCTGTCGAGTTCGAAGACGATGATGACGCCGCCAATATCGCCGCGCGCATAATTCTCGCGCACGATCCCCGCCTTCCAGAGCCGCCAGACATTCGACACTTCGTCGCGCAGATAAGGCCGCAAATCGTCGAGCGTGACGCCGGGCTTGAAATTGTCATAGGCAAGAATCTTCATCGGCCATTCCTTGCATTGCTGTTCGCCCAGCGCCGGGTAGCATGGCGGAATCGGCGGCGGCAACGAACGAGATGGTGCGTTTAGCCCCAGGCGGGTTCTGCAAATCTTTTGCCCTGCCTGCAGGCCGGCGAAGCTTTCGCGAAATTCCATTCCCCTGCTGGCGGCCGGATTGGCACGATCTATCTTCTTTCCAACTGCAAACGGCTGGAAAAGACGGTAGGTTGCCGTCTTCCAGGGCGGTTGCTCATTCTGGCAACGGAGCATCTGACATGAGCAAGCACAAGATCGTGGCACCGGACGATGCATCGTCCCGCCTGCGCCCGCCCTATGCCTCGGTTCTCGACCTGATCGGGCAGACACCCGTCGTCGAGCTGACCAAATTCGACATCGGCAAGTGCCGGCTGTTCATCAAGCTCGAAAGCCAGAATCCCGGCGGCTCGATCAAGGACCGCATCGCGCTGTCGATGATTGCCGCCGCCGAAAAACAGGGCAGACTGAAGCGCGGCGGCACCATCGTGGAGGCGACTGCTGGCAATACCGGTCTTGGCCTCGCCCAGGTAGGCATCCCCAAGGGCTACCGCATCATCCTCGTCGTGCCCGACAAGATGTCGCGCGAAAAAATCCAGCATCTGCGGGCGCTCGGCGCGGAAGTGCGCATGACGCGTTCCGATGTCGGCAAGGGCCATGCCGAATATTATCAGGACATGGCCGAAAAGATCGCCGCCGAGTTGCCCGGCGCCTTCTACGCCAACCAGTTTGACCCGGCCAATCCGCTGGCCCACGAAACCACGACCGGGCCGGAAATCTTTCAACAGCTCGGAGGCGATGTCGATGCGGTGGTCGTCGGCGTCGGCTCCGGCGGCACGCTGACCGGGCTCGGCCGTTATTTTGCGAAAGTCTCGCCGAAGACCGAGATGATTTTGGCCGATCCGGTCGGCTCGGTGCTGGCACCGTTGATCAAGACCGGCAAGATGGTAGAGGCCGGAAGCTGGACCGTCGAAGGCATCGGCGAGGATTTCGTGCCGCCCAATGCCGATCTGTCGCTGGTCAGGAAGGCCTATTCCATCCCCGACAAGCAGAGCATGCTTGCGGTGCGCGACCTGCTTTCGAAGGAAGGCATTCTCGCCGGCTCGTCGTCCGGTACGCTGCTTTCGGCAGCGCTTCGCTATTGCCGCGAGCAGACCGTGCCGAAGCGCGTCGTCACCTTCGTCTGCGACAGCGGCAACAAGTACCTGTCGAAAGTCTTCGACGATTTCTGGCTGGTCGAGCAGGGCCTGGCCGAGCAGGAGCAGCATGGCGATCTGCGCGACCTGGTCATGCGCACGCTCCGCACCGGCGATGTCGTGTCCGTCGGCCCGGACGAAAGCCTGCTCAACGCCTATGGCCGCATGCGCCGATCGGATGTCTCGCAGCTGCCGGTGCTGGACGAGGGCAAGCTCGTCGGCATCATCGACGAAAGCGATATCCTCGCCAAGGTCGAAGGCCCCTATGACAGCCGCTGGGACCGCTTCAAGGCCCCGGTCAGTACGGCTATGACCTCTACCCTGCACACGCTGCAAGCCAGCCAGACGCTGGACGCGTTGCTGCCGGTCTTCGATCGCAACGAGGTCGCCATCGTCTTCGACGGCGACGAATTCATCGGCCTGATAACACGCATCGACCTGATCAACCATCTGAGGCGCGCCCGATGACCGTCAAAGCCACCGTATCGGGCAAAAACCGCCTCGCCTTCTCTACGCGCACCATCCATGGCGGCCAGAGCCACGACCCGACGACGGGCGCGGTGATGGTACCGATCTATGCCACTTCGACCTACGGTCAGCAGAGCCCGGGCGTGCACAAGGGCTTTGAATATGCCCGCAGCCAGAACCCGACCCGCTTCGCCTTCGAGCGCGCGGTGGCCGACCTCGAAAGCGGCACAGCCGCCTTCGCCTTCGCTTCGGGGCTGGCGGCGATCGCAACCATTTTCGAATTGCTCGATTCAGGCGCGCATATCGTCGCGACCGACGACATCTATGGCGGCACGTTCCGGCTGCTGGAACGGGTGCGCAAGCGCTCGGCCAATTTGCAGGTCGACTTCGTCGACTTCACCGACCTTGCCGCGGTCGAGGCGGCGATCCGCCCGGAAACCAAAATGCTCTGGGTCGAGACGCCGACCAACCCGCTGCTGCGTGTCGTCGACCTCGAAGGCGTCGCAGCACTTGCCAGGCGCAAAGGCGTGCTCTCAGTCGCCGACAACACTTTCTGCAGCCCCTATCTGCAGCGGCCGCTGGAGCTCGGCATCGACATCGTGGTCCATTCGACGACGAAATACCTCAACGGCCATTCCGACATGGTCGGCGGCGTCGTCGTGGTCGGCGACAACAAGGATATCGCCGACCGGCTGAAATTCCTGCAGAACGCCATCGGTGCCATTTCCGGGCCGTTCGACAGTTTCCTGGCGCTGCGCGGCTTGAAGACGCTGGCGCTGAGGATGGAGCGTCATTCGTCGAACGGCCAGAAGATCGCGCACTGGCTGGAAAGCCGTCCCGACATCCGCCGTGTCATCTATCCCGGCCTGCCCAGCCATCCGCAGCACGCCATCGCCAGGCGGCAGATGCACGCCTTCGGCGGCATGATCACGGTCGAGCTCGACCGCGACCTCGCCGGCACCAAACGCTTCCTCGAACATACGCAACTGTTCACGCTGGCCGAAAGCCTCGGCGGCGTCGAAAGCCTGATCGAGCACCCGGCGCTGATGACGCACGGCTCGATCCCGGCGAAAAAACGCGCCGAGATCGGGATTTCGGATTCGCTGGTGCGCTTGTCGGCCGGGATCGAGGATGGCGACGATCTGATCGCGGATTTGGATCAGGCGCTGGCGAGCTGAGCCCGGCAACAAGAACCTGCGAGACGTCGGCAGGACAGTGCCCTCTGCCCTACCGGGCATCTCGGCCACGAGGGGGGAGATTGGCCGTCATCTTGCGCTTTCGCCAACCTGAAACACGGACGGGACGGCGAAGCTGCCGATCTCCCCGCTTGTGGGGGAGATGTCCGGCAGGACAGAGGGGGCGTGAAGGATCGCCAACGAGCGGCGCTTATTCTGCATCCATATCCATGTGTCTTACATTCTATTCCGTTGACCTTGGCGCCATCTGGCAGAATTGTAGCTTCCTGATCCACCTTGCTGCCTGGCTCCGGAAGCTATGAACAACCGACAACGCAACCAACCGACGGCAAGCGATACCCCGCTCACCTTCGCCATCCTCGTCTTCCCCGGCTTTCCGATGATGGCGTTCAGCTCGGTGATCGAGCCGCTCCGCGCCGCCAACGTGCTGGCCAAGCGGGACTGCTATCGCTGGATCATCATCGGCGCCGCCGAAGGCCCGGTGGAGGCCTCGAACGGCGTCGTCATCCAGCCCGGCTTTTCCGCCCATGACGCGCCGAAGGTCGATCGCATCGTCGTCTGCTCGGGCGGCGATGCCGATCATCTCGTCGCGCACGATGCGGTGAGCTGGATCCGCAGGAGCCTGCGCGACGGCGCCCATATCGGCGCGGTGGCGGACGCTGCCTTCTTCCTGGCGCGGGCGGGCCTGCTCGACGGCCATGCCTGCACCTTGCACTGGACCAGCCAGGCCGCCTTCACCGAGGCGTTTCCGGATATCGAGCTGAGGCGCGATCTCTACGTCATCGACCGCAAGCGCTTCACTTCGGCCGGTGGCGTCGGCAGCCTCGACATGATGCTGGAGATCATCACCAGCGATTATGGCGCCGAACTGGCCGCCGGCGTCGCCGAATGGTTTGTGCACAGCCCGCTACGCTCCAGCGTCGACCGCAAGCTGATGCCGCTCAGGCTGCGGACCGGCGTGCAGAACGAACTGGTGCTGTCGGCCATCGCCATCATGGAGGATGCGGTGGAGGAGCGGCTCGGCATGGCGGAACTGGCGGGGCGACTTGGTGTCTCCTCCGATAAGCTCGAACGGAATTTCCGCTCCGAACTCAGTATCTCGCCCAACGGCTATTACCGCCGCCTGCGGCTGAAGCGTGCCGCCGACCTCTTGGCGCATTCGACGCTGATGGTGCGCGACGTCGCGCTGGCCTGCGGTTTCGCCTCGATGTCGAGCTTTGCGCGGGCGTTCCGGGAGGAGCATGGCCATGCGCCGAAGGTGATGCGGAGGCAGTAGGTATTTCGGATGTTGGCGGGACAGCGCCCCCCTCTGCCCTACCGGGCATCTCCCCCTCAAGGGGGGAGATTGGCAGCTTCGATGCTCCGCTCCTCCTGCGACGGTGGAAATTCACGAAAGCGGCGATGACGAGCCGATCTCCCCCCTTGAGGGGGAGATGTCCGGCAGGACAGAGGGGGGCGCCGTAGAACGCTACGGAACGACTTCAAGCGGTATTTCGCACAACATCTGCGGTATCGCGCACAGCCTCTGAACGACGTATGGCTCATCTTCCCCGCTTCAGGAGGCACCCCATGAGCATTGTCGTTTTTGACCCCGACAGCACCGAGGATGTCGACTTCAAGGACCGCATGCGCCATCCGGCGGCGGCGGATCCGGCCGGCGGCATGTGGCTGTCGGACACCGAGCCGTCCTTCATCGACGCCGACGCGCTGCGCAAGGGCCGGCTGGCCAGGCTGCGCGCCTGGATGCGCGAGGCCGGCTATGGCGGCGTCGTTTTGTTCGACCCCTACAACCAGCGCTACGCCACCGGCTCGCGCAACATGTTCGGCTATTTCCTGCGCAACTCGACGCGCTACTTCTTCATCCCCACCGAAGGGCCGATCGTGTTGTTCGAATATCCGCAGAGCTACCATGTCTCGATGGTGCTCGACACGATCGACGAGGCGCGTCCGTCCAAGCTGGTCTGGTCATCGGTGTCGGGCCGCGACGACGAGACCGCCGGCCCGTTCGCCGATGAGATCGCCGAATTGCTCAAGGCGCATGGCGGCGGCTCGATGAAGCTCGGCCTTGACCGCTGCAGCCATCTGCAGGCACTGGCGCTGGAAAAGCGCGGCTGCGAGGTGCGGGATTGCCAGGGCGAGATTTTGGCGGTGCGCGCGGTCAAGACGCCCGAGGAAGTAAAATGCCTGCAGGTGTCGATGGCTGGTGCCGAGGCTGCGGTCTATGCGGTGCGCGAGGCGATCAAGCCTGGCGTTTCCGAAAACGAGCTGTTCGCCATCATGTATGGTGAGGTGATCCGGCAAGGCGGCGAGTTCATCGAGACCCGGCTGCTGACCTCGGGCCAGCGCACCAATCCGTGGTTCAACGAGGCGAGCGGCCGCAAGATCAGGCCGGGCGAACTCTTGGCGCTCGATACCGATACGATCGGCTGCTACGGCTATTATTCGGACTTTTCGCGCACCTTCCGTTGCGGACCGGGCAAGCCGACGGACTATCAGAAGTCGCTCTACCGCATGGCGCACGACCAGGTTCAGCACAATATCGGGGTCGTCAAGCCGGGCATGGCGTTTCGCGCGATTGCCGAAAGGGCCTGGAAGATACCGGACCGCTTCGTCGACCAGCGTTATACCTCGGTCATGCACGGCGTCGGCATGCATGGCGAAACGCCGTTCATAGCGCACGCCATGGACTACGAGACCTATGGCCGCGACGGTGTCATCGTGCCCGGCATGGTGGTCAGCGTCGAAAGCTATATCGGCGAGAAGGGCGGCCGCGAGGGCGTCAAGCTGGAAGACGAGATCCTGATCACCGAGACCGGCACCGAGCTCCTGTCGCGCTTCCCCTATGAGGATGATTTCCTTGACAGGCATGTTTGAGTGTTGACAGGCAGTTTTGCATGAAAAGCCCGATCTCGATCAAGCGCGGCAAGGTGGCGGCGGTGTTCATCGATCTCCAGGAGGAGCATCGGCGGGACAAGCGCTATCTGGTCGAAGGCTATGGCGACATCCTCGCCAACGTCCAGCGGCTGCAGGAGGCGGCGCGGGCCAACAATGTGCCCCTTTACCACTGGGCCTATATCGTCGATCTCGCCACGGCGCGGCCGTTCCACCCGGTCGAGGCCAGCGGCAAGTCGGCGTTTTCCGACAAGGACGATCCGCTGACTGCGATCTGCGCGGAAGTGGGCCCGGCGACAGGCGAGATGATGCTGGTCAAGACCGATGCCAGCGCCTTCCGCGCGGGGCCTGCCGCCGAGCGGCTGAAGGCCGACGGCATCGAGTGGCTGGTCGTTGCCGGCGTCTGGACCGAGGCCTGCATCGATGCCACCGTCAAGGATGCGGTGGCGCTTGGGTTTCGAGTGCTGCTGGTCAAGGATGCCTGCGGCAGCGGCAGCACGGCGATGCACCAGACGGCCATCCTCAACCTTGCCAACCGGCTCTATGGCGGTGCCGTCACCACCACCGACGGCGCCTGCCGGCTGCTGGCAGGCGAGACGGTCGAAGCCTGGCAGGTCGAGGGCTCGGTGCCGCTGCGCTTCAGCTATGAAAATGCTGCCCGGCTCTACGCCGAGCTCTGAGCGGGATCGCGCAGCGATGATCACCGAGGCCGAGCGACCCGGAACGAGAGGGCGCGGAAAATACCAAACGCTGCTCGATCCGGAGCTGTGGGCCTATATCGATCGGGTCAACGAGTGGTATCCGCCCGAAATCGTCTACATGCCGATCGACAGGCAGCGGGCGGTCTATGATGCCACGTGCCGGGCGTTTCGCGAGCCCTATCCACCCGGCGTCAAGGCCAGCGACAGCGCGGTTCCTGCCGGCGACCGTGCGATCTCGGTCCGGCGTTACCAGATGGCGGGCACGGCGCCGCAAGCGATGGTTGTCTATTATCACGGCGGCGGCTTCGTCCTTGGCGGGCTCGACAGCCATGACGACATCTGCGCCGAGATATGCGCCGGCACCGGCTTTGCCGTGCTGTCCGCCGATTACCGGCTGGCGCCCGAGCATCTGCATCCGGCCGCCTTCGACGATGCGCTGGCCGTATTCGAATGGGCGACGGCGACGGCCTGCCTGCCGATAGTGCTCTGCGGCGAAAGCGCCGGCGGCAATCTGGCCGCTGCGGTGGCACAGGCGACACGCCGCCATCCTCGCCATGCGATCGGCCAGGTGCTGATCTATCCCGAGCTCGGCGGCCCGGAACCAGTTGGCAAAGAGAGCGCCGGGTCCTGTGTCGAGCACGCCGAAGCGCCGCTGCTGACGTTGCGCGACATCGAGTTCTATCGCCAGATCCGGTCGGCGAAGGGACAGTCGCAGGACGACCCGACCTTTTCGCCGCTCAGCGACACCGACTTCTCCGGGCTGCCGCCGACGGTCATCGTCACCGCGCAATGCGACCCGCTGTCCTCGGAAGGCGAGGCCTATCGCGACCGCATCCTCGCCGCCGCCGGTCGCGCCTGGTGGCATGAGGAGCCGCGCCTCGTGCATAGCTTTCTACGCGCCCGCAAGACCGTGCCGCGAGCCGGCGAAGCCTTCGGGCGCATCATTGCGGCCATCGCCGCGCTCGGCAAAGGCGACTGGCCTTACTGAGGTTGCGAAGGCCCCCTCATCCGGCCGCTTCGCGTCCACCTTCTCCCCGCTGGGGAGAAGAGGCTGGCATCAACGCTGGCGACCTCGTCTCCCCCCGGGGGAGAGGTCGGATTGCCCCGAATTGCCCTTCGCAATTCGGTTGGCAATCCGGGTGAGGGGGACCTTCCGTTTGCGGAACAGCGCACAAGAACTGCGGAAGTCCGAACACTCCCCCACGGGAGCTCGCCCTATCATCCCCGAGGCAATGGCGCTCCGGCGATCGCATCCGTCCCCCGCGTTTGGCGATCGGCAGAGGTGCCCAACAACAGGGGAATGACGACAATGAAGTTCATGCTGACCGATCGAAAACTGCATCCGCAGGCCGAGCCCGTCGCCGATGGCTTCAAGAAAGGCCAGATGAACCGGCGCGAATATCTCGCCACCATGGCTGCGCTCGGCGTCAGCGCTACCGGCGCGCTGGCGCTCGGCGGGCTTGCGCCGTCACCGGCCAGGGCCGAGGAGCCGAAGCGCGGCGGCATCTTGCGCGTCGCCATGAACGTCAAGGGCTGGAAGGATCCGCGCACCTTCGACGGCGTCGAGATGTCCAACGTCGCCCGCCAGTGCAACGAATATTTGGTGCGCTGGAAGCGCGACTTCACCTTCGAGCCATGGCTGCTCGAGAGCTGGGAAACCAGCGACGACGCCCGCGTGCTGACGCTGCATGTCCGCAAGGGCATCACCTGGTCGAACGGCGACACCTTCAACGCCGACGACGTGATCCACAATCTGACGCGCTGGTGCGATGCGTCCGTCGCCGGCAATTCGGTGGCCGCGCGCATGGGCGCACTGGTCAACGCCGATACCAAGAAGGCCGTCGACGGCGGCATCGAGCGCGTCGACGATTTCACCGTCCGGCTCAATTTGCCCAAGCCCGACATTTCGCTGATCGCCGGCATGGCCGACTATCCGGCGCTGATCATGCACCGCAGCTATGAAGGCGACGGCGATCCGCTGAAGGCATTGGCGATCACCACCGGGCCTTGCGAACTCGTGGCATGGGACGCCGAGGTCGGCGCCGAAGTCCGCCGCAAGGACAAGCCATGGTGGAAGGGCGAGTTCTACCTCGACGGCATCAAATGGGTCGACTACGGCTCCGACCCCAACGCCATGCTGTCGGCCTTCGAATCGGGCGAGATCGACACCGACCACGAAACCGCCTCCGATACGGTTGCGCAGACCGAGTCCATGGGCCTGAGCAATTCCGAGATCGCCACCGGTTCGACCATCGTGGCGCGTTTCAACGTCGGCAACCCGCCCTATGACGACATCAAGGTGCGGCGCGCCGCCCAACTTGCCGTCGACAATGCCGCCGTGCTGAAGATCGGCATGGACAACCGCGGCAAGCCTGCCGAGAACCATCATGTCGGGCCGATGCATCCCGAATATGCCGATATCGGCCCGGCCGTCCGCAACATTGATCAAGCCAAGGCCCTGCTCGCCGAGGCCAGCAAGGCCGACCACGAATACGAACTCATCTCGGTCGACGTCGACTGGCAGAAGAGCACCGGCGACGCCATCGCCGCGCAGATGCGCGAGGCCGGGCTGAAGATCAAGCGCACCGTGCTGCCGGCCGCGACCTTCTGGAACGACTGGAGCAAATATCCTTTCTCCTGCACGGAATGGCTCGGCCGGCCGCTCGGCGTCCAGGTGCTGGCGCTCGCTTATAAGTCTGGCGCCGCGTGGAACGAGAGCGCCTACGCCGATCCGGAATTCGACAGTCTGCTCGACAAGGCGCTGGCGATGCCCGATCCCGGCGCCCGCAAGGAGCTCATGGCCAAGATCGAACAGAATCTGCGCGATTCCGGCGTCATCATCCAGCCCTACTGGCGCTCGGTCTACCGCACCTACCGCAAGGGCGTGCATGGCTGCGAGCAGCACCAGTCGCTCGAGCAGCATTTCGAGAAGGTTTGGCTCGAGGCGTAGCCTTGCAGACGACCAATTGTCGGGGCCAGCGCCGCTCCTTCCACCTTCTCCCCTTGTGAGACCTTTGCACAGAAGCCGATTGGTGATTCTGTGATGATGGTCGAAGCAGGGAGATTCGGGATGGCGGATCGTGTTCTGGGTC
>NZ_JAMYQW010000043.1:0-47379 GCF_040321085.1 Mesorhizobium sp. M0522 | reverse complement strand
CCAGCCCGTCCGCCAGACTCAACTGACCCAGAACACGATCCGCCATCCCGAATCTCCCTGCTTCGACCATCATCACAGAATCACCGATCGGCTTCTATGCAAAGGTCTCACAAGGGGAGAAGGATAAACCGCGTTACCGCCCTTCGCGGTACCACATCGAGCCCATCGCCAGAAGCAGCAGGCCGAGCCCCAAGAAGCCACCGAACAGCGGCACGCGCGAGACGGCCTTGAGTACGCTGTCGTCGGTGGTGCGCAGGCCGATCCAGTCATCGCCGGAAGCCGCGCCCGAGGAACGGACCGGGACTACGGATGGCAGCGTGACCGTGCTGGTCAGGCTGCCAATGGCCGATGCCGGCGCCAGCCGGCGAACGCTGCCGCCGGTTGCCTCAGCCGGTGGTTTCAGCCGGTTCTCGGTGGAGACGACGTCGGTGAATTCCGGCGCGTTGACCGGCCCGACATGGGCCAATGCCGTCAGGTCGCCATTGCCGACCTGATAGAGACCGATTTCGTTGGTCTCGACGCTGCCGAGGAAGACGCCTGGTTCGGATTTCTCGAGCCTGACGATCAGTGCCTTGCCGGACGGCGTGATGACTTGCGCCGGGCCGGGGTCGTCGCTCATCGTCTGGCGGCGGATTTCCAGCACCATGCCGCGGCCGTCGGCGGTCAGCCGCTCTTCCTCGAGTTCGGGCTCCTTCATCAGCCAGTGGGCGATGCGCCGGTAGAGCTGGACGTGCGGGCCACCGCCCTCGAAGCCGCGCGCCCACAGCCAGCCCTGATCGGACAAAAGCATGCCGACGCGGCCTTCGCCCTTGCGATCGAGCAGTAGCAGCGGCCGGTTGTCGGCGCCCTTCATCACCACCTCGCCCTCGGGGTTCTCAACGCCGATGGTGCGGAACCAGCGGCTCCAGTGCGGCGGCTCGGTCGCGGAGCCGTCGAGCCCGCGCGTTACCGGATGACGCTGGCCGGTATCGGTGAGGCGCGGATAGAAGGCCTTGTCGATGACCTCGCCGGTCGGCATTGCCGGCAGCGCCGACATCAGCGGCGTGCGGGCGATCGAGCTTTCGCCGGCATATTCGGGGCCTGCCGCGATCAGCAGCGCGCCGCCCTTTTCGACATACTCGGAGATGTAGTCGTAATAGAGGATCGGCAGCACGTCGCGGTGCTGATAGCGGTCGAAGATGATCAGGTCGAAATCCTTGATCTTCTCGACGAACAGCTCGCGCGTCGGGAAGGCGATCAGCGACAATTCGTTGATCGGCGTGCCGTCCTGCTTTTCCGGCGGGCGCAGGATGGTGAAGTGCACGAGGTCCACCGAAGCGTCGGATTTCAGCAAATTGCGCCAGGTGCGCTCGCCGGCATGCGGTTCGCCGGAAACGAGCAGTACGCGCAGATTTTCGCGAATGCCATCGATCAGCGCGATGGCGCGGTTGTTGGTGTCGGTGAGTTCGCCCGGCTCGTGGTTGATGGCGAGTTCGACAATGTTGCGCCCGGCGCTGGGAATGGTCACCTGCAGCGGCATCGCCTGGCCGATGTTGGCGTGCTCGACCGATATCTGCTCGCCATTGACCGATACGCGGACATCGACCGGGCCGGTTTCGTTGTTGGTGGCGATGACGCGATAGGTCATGTCGAGCGGCTTGCCGACGAGGCCGAAGCGCGGCGCATTCTCGAAGCGAATGCGACGGTCCTTTTCATGCTCGTTGCCGGTAATCAGCGCATGCAGCGGGGCATTGAAGTCGGGTGCGCCGGACGGCGCGTCATGCACCTCGCCATCGGTGATCATGATGGCGCCGCCGATGCGCGATGGCGGCACGTCTCGGAAAGCATTTTCGAGTGAGGAAAACAACCGCGTCTCGGTGCGCTCGTCGGCAGCTTCGGACTTGCCGGCCTCGACGACACGAACGTCGAACTGCTTGAAGCGGCCGAGACGCTGCTGAAGCCCGGCCAACGCCGCGTCGGTCTGCATGGTGCGGTCGCCGATATCCTGGCTCTGACTGCGATCGACGACGACGGCGACGATGCTTTTCAGCGGCTCGCGCTCTTCGTCGAGGAACACCGGATTGAGCAGCGCCGCAGCCAGGGCAATCAGGGCTGCCAGGCGGAAGACCGCGCCGCGCTGGCGAAACCAAAGGCCGGCCAGCGCCAGCAGCAGCAGCGGTACCAGAACCACGGCGAGCAGTGGCCAGGTGATGAGCGGTTCGAAGGAGAGCGACCAGTTCATGGTCTACTGCCCCAGCCGTTCGAGCAGCACCGGGACGTGCACCTGATCGGATTTGTAGTTGCCGGTCAGCATGTACATCATGATGTTGACGCCGGCGCGCAGCGCATAGATGCGCTGCATCGGATCCGAAGGCACCGTCGGCAATAGCGGGTCGCCATTCTCGTCGACGGCCCAAGCGCCGGCGAAATCATTGGCGGTGATCATGATCGGCGAAACGCCGTCGCCGGTGCGCACCGGGCGGTTTTCGGTGTTGCTGGCTTCGAGCGATGCCTCGACCCAAAGCGGGCTGCCGGCAAAACGGCCGGGAAACTCCGGAAGAATGTAGAAGGATTTCGTCAGCACGTGGTCCGACGGCACCGGTTCAAGCGGTGGCACGTTGAGGTTGCCGAGGATGTCGCGCAGCCGCTCCGTCGCCGGGCTGGTCGAATCCGCACCAATGCCATTGGCGAACTGGTCGCGGGTGTCGAACAAGACCGTTCCGCCCTGCTGCATGTAGGCGTCGATGCGGGCGATGGCGGCCTCGCTGGGCATCGGGGCCGAGGGATCGATCGGCCAGTAGATCAGCGGATAGAAGGAAAGTTCGTCCTTCGAGATGTCGACGCCGGCCGGTGCTCCGGGTTCGAGCGCGGTTTTTTCGATAAGAAAGCGGGTCAGGCCTTCGAGCCCGGCGCGGCTGATCGAATCGACACCCGGCTCGCCGGTCAGCACATAGGCGATCCGGGTCTTTGAAATGTCCCCGATCGCCTCCGTATCTCCCGGCTTGGCGTCGTCGGCACGCGCGACGTCCGCGTGGCCAATCAAGGCGCCGAGCGCAATCAGCAGGACGGCTGCCGTCGCCGCAGCGCCGGCACGGCGCGGCCGGCGCGACAACAGGCCGCCCATCCAGAATACGGCAAGCGTGTCGAGCACCATCAGCACCAGGGCGGCCGTGACAAGCGGACCTTTGAGGTTGCGCTGCTCGTCGAAGGCATACTGGATGGTGGTGACCGGCACCGTGATATCAGGCCGGGCCAGCGGCGTGAACGCGCTGTCGCCACCGAGCAGATTGTGAGCGAACACTCCCGTCTCCGAGCCGTAGAGGCCGGGCGGGTTTTCCAGCGTCACCGGCAGCGGGCCGGCGCCGGGCACCAGCGGCCTGGCATCCGGCGTCGGCGGCACCAGCGTGCCGTCGGCGGCGATCATGCGATAGGGTGCCAGCGACGTGGCGGCGGCCTCGGCATTGGCGACAGCCGCGCCCTGGTTGCGCGACAATTGCACGATGCGCCGCAGCATCTCGACGAAGCTGCCGGAGATCGGCAGGTTGGACCACGTCGCCTCGGGGGTGACGTGGAACAGCACGAGGGTACCCTTGTCCTTCTTCATCCCGGTCACCAGCGGCGTACCGTCGGCAAGCGTAGCCCAGGTGCGCTCGACGATGTCGGGCGTCGGTTCGGCTAGGACCTGCCTGGTGACGGTGACCTCGGTGGGCGGCGCGAGGTCGGCGAAGGGACCGGTTTTCGGGAATTCGGTGACCGGCTGCGGCGCCGTCCATGACAGCGCGCCGCCAAGCGATCGTTCGCCCGTGCGCAGCCGAACTGGCAGCAGGTCGTCGTCATTGCCGGCAGCGGCCAGCCGCGAACCGGCAAAACGCACCAGCGTGCCGCCCTTGTCGACCCAGTCAACCAGCCTTTGCCGCGCTTGTTCCGGAATGGTGCCGACATCGGCCATGACGATCATCGCCGGCTTCTGGTCGAGCAGTTGCGGGATCGCGTCGGCGAGATCGACGCTCGACGGCTCGACCAGATCGGCGAACGGCTGCAGGGCGCGGCGGATGTAGTAGAGCGGCGACAGCAGCGGTTGCGCCTGGTCGGCCTCGGCCTGCGACAACAGCCCGACGCGGCGGCGTTTTGAGCTCTCATCGAGCACGCGGACGGCACCGGCCTGGCGCTCGCCATCGAGCGCGACGTGGGCGAAGTCGTTGCGCAGTTCGAACGGCACGGCCATCGTGCCGGTGGCGGTGGATCCGCCCGGGGCAAAGGTCAGCGTCGCGTCGGCAATGCGGCGGCCCTTGTCGTCGAAGGCGCCGGCCGTCACCTGTGCAGGTGCCGGATCGCCCGGTGCGCGGATGGCGGTCAGGGCGAAGCCGTCGACCTGGTTGTCGGCGCCGGTCAGGCCGGTCAGCGACAGCCGGTCGGAGACGGCCCAGACAACGCGTGCTGCGTTCTTCGACAACAGCGTGTTGAACGCGGCTTCGTCGCCTTGCGCCGCCAGACCATCGGCGAGCACCGCGACGCTGGCGCCAGGCAGCGACTCCAAGGCTGAAGCGACGCGGGCATAGACGGCGGGGCGGTCGGTCGGGATCGGCCGCGGCTTTGCCGCGCGCAGCCGGTCGAGCGCGGCAGCGGCATCGAAGGGACCGATCTCGGCATTCGGCTTCTCGGCGGTGAAAGCGATGAGCACCGGCACGCCGTTCGAATTGGCATCGGCGATCAGCCGCTCGGCGGTGGCGACGCGCTTGCCCCAGTCGGCGGCACTTGCCCAGTCATTGTCGATCACCAGCGCCAGGGCAGCGCCCTCGGCCGGCAGCTTTTCGCGCGGATTGAAGACCGGTTCGGCAAGTGCTGCCACGACAAGCGCGGCCATCAGCAGCCTAAGCAGCGTCAGCCACCAAGGGCTCTGCTGCGGCGTTTCTTCGCGCCTCAGCACGCGGGCGAGAATCCTGAGCGGCGGAAACACCTCGGCTTGCGGCCTGGGCGGGGTCAGCCGCAGAAGCCACCAGATCACCGGCAGCGCCAGCAGGCCCCACAGCACCATCGGCGCCCCGAAGGAGAGCGGCAGCCAACTCATGCGCGGGCCCTCCCGGCAAAGCTGCCCTCGGCGGTCATCGCCATGTGGATGCGCACCAGCGCCTCGGAGGCAAGGCGATCGGTATGATTGACGGTAAAGCTCCAGCCAAGCCGTTTGCACCAGGCGGCCAGTTCCTGGCGGCGGGCGGCATAAAGCAGGCGATATTCCTCGCCCAGCATTTCGGCGCGGCCGGCGGTCAGCTTGTCGCCTGTCTCAGGATCGGTGAATTCGGTGCGCCCGGCATAGGGGAAGCTTTCCTCGGCCGGATCGGCGACCTCGACCAGATGGGCGCGCACGCCGTGGCGGGCGAGCACGTCCAGCCACGCCATGGTGTCCTCGACCGGGTCGAGGAAATCGCTGACGAGGACGATGTCGCAGAACCGGCGAATGCCGGATAGGTCGGGCTTTGCCGGCAGGTCGGCGGCGTGCATCAGTTGCGCCGCGATGCGCTCGGCGCCATTGCGGGCGGTGAACGGGTCGGTCAGGCCCGGCCAGGCAATGCGCTCGCCGCTGCGCGACAAAAGCTCGGCCATGGCCAGCGCCAGCACCAGGGCGCGCGATTCCTTGGAAACGCTGGCTCCGGTCGATTTGTAGAGCATGGAAGGCGAGGGATCGGCCCAAAGCCACACCGTGTGGGCGGCCTCCCATTCACGGTCGCGGACATAGGTGTGATCGTCGCGGGCGGAACGGCGCCAGTCAATGCGCGAGGAATCGCCTTCGACA
This sequence comes from Mesorhizobium sp. M0522, assembly GCF_040321085.1. Classification (NCBI taxonomy): domain Bacteria; kingdom Pseudomonadati; phylum Pseudomonadota; class Alphaproteobacteria; order Hyphomicrobiales; family Phyllobacteriaceae; genus Mesorhizobium; species Mesorhizobium sp. M0522. The sequence goes on along the minus strand of NZ_JAMYQW010000043.1, from coordinate 41,609 downwards.
TAGGGCCGGAACTGCCAGAAATTCTCGCCGATACCGCGCTTGCGGCGGCCATGCCAGCCGGCAATTACCGTGTTGACGATGCGGCGCGCCTCGACCAGCAGGTCCGGCACCAACGAAGCCCGCAACCGGCCTCTGGCGAGCGCATCGCGCGTCGCTGCCGGTGCCTGCGCTTCACCGATGCGCGCCATCAAATCCCTTTCGCGAGCTTCGCCACAACATCGCGAACCGTGGTGCCCTCGGCGCGGGCGGCGAAGGTCAGCGCCATGCGGTGCTGCAGCACCGGCTCGGCGAGCGCGCGGACGTCGTCGACCGACGGCGCCAGCCGGCCGTCATAGAGGGCGCGGGCGCGGGTGCACAGCGTCAGCGCCTGGCTGGCGCGCGGGCCTGGGCCCCAGGCGACGTACTTGTCGGTATCGGCGTTGCCCTGGCCGGGGCGCGCTGAGCGCACCAGCTTGAGGATCGCCTCGACGACGCTTTCCGGCACCGGCATACGGCGGATGAGCGTCTGGATGTCCTTCAGCCGCGCCGGCTGCAGCACGTTTTCAGCCTTGGCATCCTCGATACCGGTGGTTTCCAGCAGGATGCGGCGCTCCGCCTCGATCTCGGGGTAGAGGATATCGACCTGTATCAGGAAGCGGTCGAGCTGCGCTTCCGGCAGCGGATAGGTGCCTTCCTGCTCCAGCGGGTTCTGCGTCGCCAGGACGTGGAACGGTGACGGCAGATCATGGCGCACGCCGGCAATGGTGACGTGGTATTCCTGCATCGACTGCAGCAGCGCCGACTGGGTGCGTGGCGAGGCGCGGTTGATCTCGTCGGCCATCAGCAGTTGCGCAAAGATCGGCCCGGAAATGAAGCGGAAGGAGCGCTTGCCGAATTCATCCTGCTCCATCACCTCGGAGCCGAGAATGTCCGATGGCATCAGGTCGGGCGTGAACTGGATGCGGCGCGAATCGAGGCCGAGCACGATGCCCAGCGTTTCGACCAGCTTGGTCTTGGCGAGGCCGGGCACGCCGACCAGCAGTGCATGGCCGCCGGCCAGCAATGCGACGAGCGTGCGCTCGACGACGCTTTCCTGGCCGAAAATGACCCGGCCGACGCCGTCACGGACCCTCGAAATGTCGGCCAGCGCTTTCTCGGCCTGCGCCACCATGTCCTTTTCGCTGATCGGGCTTTCCTTGATCATAACGCTCATGCAGCATCGATCCTTCTGGTTGGAAATTCCGCTTGGCACCTTGGTGCCGCAGAGAATGCCGCGATTCGGCCTCGCATGGCGCCTGCAATGAACTTAAATCACAGACTTAGGCTGACAAGCGGAACAACAGTGACTATTTCGTGACCATGACGGAAGCCGCCGACCATCGTGAAGAGAGGCTGACGGCCGCGACCGAGGCGCGCGGGCTGGAGGCGCTGGTCTCGCGCGCGACGCGCGCTGGCAAGGGGCCGGCGCCGGTGGAACGCTGGAATCCGGCATTTTGCGGCGATCTCGACATGGAAATCAAGCAGGACGGCACCTGGTTCTATCTGGGAACGCCGATCGGCCGGATGCCGCTGGTGCAGCTTTTTTCCTCAGTGCTGCGCAAGGACGCGGACGGTAGAACCTACCTGGTGACGCCGGTGGAAAAGGTCGGCATCCGCGTCGCCGACGCGCCCTTCATTGCCGTCGAGATGGACGTGTCGGGCGCCGGCGACGGACAAATCGTCACCTTTCGCACCAATGTCGGCGACGTGGTAGAGGCTGGGGCGGGACACCCGCTGCGCTTCGTCGATGAGGACGAGACAGGTGGCCTGAAGCCTTATGTGCTGGTGCGCGGGCGGCTGGAGGCGCTGGTGGCACGGCCGGTGATGTACGAATTGGTCGAGCACGGCGAAGAGATCGACATCGGTGGCAAGACGATGTTTGCCGTCCGTTCCAAAGGCGAGGTCTATCCAATCATGCCGGCTGAGAAACTGAAACGGCTGAGCGCATGATGGACCGCCTATGATGGATCAGGTGATGCCGTTGCCGTTTTCCGCTGCCGGGTTTCGCCAGCGCGTCGCGGCACAGCCGCTGGCGCATGCCGGCGACGATTTTGGCGACCACCGCTTCAATCCGGGCCATCCCAGGCTGAAGCTGGCCAAGGCGCTGCGCGATGCCGCCGTGCTCATCCCGGTGGTCGATCATGGCCATGAAGCCACGGTCCTTTTGACCAGGCGGGCGGAAAAGCTGCGCAACCATTCGGGGCAGGTGGCTTTCCCCGGTGGTACCATCGATCTAACCGATGCGAGCCCGGAAACGGCGGCGTTGCGCGAGACATCCGAGGAGATCGGTCTCGATAGTGATTACATCGAGATCATCGGCCGTCTGCCGGACTACGTTTCCGGCAGCGGCTATCGCATCGCCCCGGTGCTCGGGATTGTACGGCCCGGTTTCAGCCTGACGCTGAATTCCGACGAAGTCGATGCCGTCTTCGAGGTGCCGCTGGGCTTTCTGATGGACCCCGCCAACCACACCAGAGACAGTCGCATGTGGAACGACCTCGAATGGTTCTATTACGAGATGCCCTATGGCGGCCAGCGCATCTGGGGCGTCACCGCGGGCATCATCCGTACGCTTTATGAAAGGCTCTATTCGTGAGCGATCCAGTGTCGATCGCGGGCAAGGCCGGGTGGCTCGGCGAACACCACCTGCAGCGCCTGCTCGCCGCTCTGACTGATGGCGGCGAGGAGGCGCGTATCGCCGGCGGTGCGGTGCGCAACGCGCTCATCGGCCAGCCGGTCGCCGACATCGACATCGCCACCACCACGGTGCCCGAGGAAACCATCCGGCGCGCCGAGGCGGCAGGCTTCAAGACGGTACCGACCGGCATCGAGCATGGCACAGTCACCGCGGTCGGCCACGGCAAGGCCTATGAGGTCACCACGCTCCGTGCCGATATCGAAACCGACGGCCGGCGCGCCAAAGTGTCGTTCGGCCGCGACTGGAAAGCCGACGCTGAGCGGCGTGATTTCACTATCAATGCACTCTATGCCGAGGCCGATGGAACGGTCGTCGATCTGGTCGGCGGTATCGCCGATATCGAAGCGCGGAGGCTGCGATTCATCGGCGATCCGGAAGCGCGTATCCGCGAGGATTATCTGCGCATCCTGCGTTTCTTCCGTTTCTTCGCATGGTATGGCGACGGCAGGCCGGATGCCGAAGGGTTGAAGGCTTGTGCCCGGCTGAAGCAGGGGCTCGACCAGCTTTCGGTCGAGCGCGTCTGGTGGGAATTGAAGAAATTGCTGTCGGCGCCGGATCCGTCGCGGGCGCTGCTGTGGATGCGCCAGGCCGGCGTTCTGACCGCCGTTTTGCCGGAAAGCGAGAAATGGGGCATCGATGCCATCCACGGGCTGACCAAGACCGAGAAGGATCTGGCCTGGGCGCCGGACCCGCTGCTCAGGCTGGAAGCCATCGTGCCGCCGGATGCCGCGCGCATGAAAACGCTTGCCGAGAGATTGAGGCTTTCCGTGAGCGAAGCAAGCCGGCTGCGGAATTGGGCGATCACAGCTGCCGTCGATCCGAAAACGACCGAAGGAGAGTTGGCGAAAAGGCTCTATTTTGGCGACCGCCAAGGCTTTGTCGATCGGTTGCGGCTGTTGCTCGCTTCCGCTCGAGCCCGCGCGATCGAGGACAATGACGCACTGCTCGAAGCCGGCGGCTTCTCGCGCCTGCTTGCCTTCGCTGCAAAATGGCAAAACCCTGTTTTTCCGGTCAAGGGCGCCGATCTGACGACGCTTGGCGCATCACCGGGGCCGAAGCTTGGTGCAACGTTGAAGAATCTCGAAAAGGAATGGGTCGAGTCCGGTTTTGCGTTTGATCGCGGCGCGCTGCTCAAGCGCGCCGCGGAGGCACTCGAATCCTGACTGTCACGCTGCGTCGCGGACCTTTTCGATGCGCGAGCGGATCGCTTCGATCATCGTCTCGCGGATCACCGTCTCGCCGTGCGTCTCGCGCAGATGCTCGACGGCACGGCGCATGACCTCAGCCTCCTCCTCGGCGCGTGTGTGCCACTCGCAGCCGGGTACGAGCGACCCGCAATGGAATTCCTTCATCGGCTTCTCCTCATCTCCTCCTTGGAGCGCCGCACAGCGCACTGACACGGAAGCTCCAGACCTTTGATTGCGCGATCCGGAAACCGCGTACGGTATCCGGGCTACACGCTGGCCAGCTAAGCATAACACGATCGAACGGTTTTGGTTGCCTTAGAGTGCCGTGCGTCCAAGCCGACACGCGACCCTCTAGTGATCGGGTTGTTGCGAAAAGGCGGAGCATCGCTGCTCCGCCCTCTTACGCTACCCAGGAGTAAGACCTCGTCTTGCTCCAGCGGGCAGGACATCACTTCACGATCTTGACTGCCTCGGCAATTTTATCCTTGCCGCTCATATCCCACGTGACGCGGACCTTTTCGCCGACCTTCAGGCCAGGATCCTTGAAGGTCTGGGGCAACGTAAAGGTGGCTCCGTTATCCAGAACTAGGCTCATCGCCGTTCCATCAAAGCTTTTGATCGTGCCGGTGGTGTGCTTGACCGCAGCGAATGCGGCAGTACCAGAGGCGAGAACGGCAGCGGTGGCTGCGGTCATAATAAGCTTGCGCATGGCATGCTCTCCTGGAAAATGCGGGCACCGCTTGGGAAAGGTGCCCCATTCAATCATGGGCCGTCCGGTCACGTCGGGTCGCGGTTCTCGGGAGTAAAGAACCGCCGGCGTTTCCCGGCCCGACGCGACAAATAGCCCAATCTTTACAATGGTATATTAGACGAAAAAGATATTTTCTGGCGCGCCTTGCGCCACATTCGCCGTCAAATTCTGGGGATTTGGACCCGATTGCGGCTCACGTCGTGCTCACCGAGATTTTACGGCCATTTCGCTTCTGGCGGCAGGCTGGACAGGATCGAGGCGACATTGCCGCCGGTCTTCAGCCCGAAGATGGTGCCGCGATCGTGAAGCAAGTTGAATTCGACATAACGGCCGCGGCGGATGAGCTGCTCGTCACGGTCGCCATCGGTCCAGTTGTCATTGAAGTTGGCGCGCACCAGATGTCCGTAGACGACGAGAAAAGATCGCCCGACGTCCTGGACGAAGTTGAAATCGGCGTCCCAGCCGCCATTGTCCTCATCCGAATGCAGCCAGTCGAAGAAGATACCGCCGGTACCGCGTGGCTCGTCGCGGTGCGGCAGGTAGAAGTACTCGTCGCACCAGGCTTTGAATTTCACGTAGTCGGCGATCGCCGCGTTCTTCTCGCAGGCAAATTGCATCGCTCTGTGGAAGGCGATCGTGTCGGGGTCGTCCTGGCTGCGGCGGCGGTCGAGCACCGGTGTCAGGTCGGCGCCGCCGCCGAACCACTGGCGCGAGGTGACGACCATGCGCGTGTTCATATGCACGGCCGGCACGTTGGGGTTCCACGGATGGGCGATCAGCGAAATGCCGCTTGCCCAGAAGGAAGGGTCCTCTTCGGCGCCCGGCATCTGCTTCCTGAATTCGGGCGAGAACTCGCCGTGGACGGTCGAGGTGTGGACGCCGACCTTCTCGAAGACGCGGCCGTGCATCATCGACATGATACCGCCGCCGCCCTTGCCGGCATCGCGTTGCCACGGCGTCTTTTCGAAGCGGCCGGGCGACCAGCTGGCCTGCGGCCCCTGCAGGTCCTGCTCGATCTGCTCGAAGCTGGCACAGATGCGCTCGCGCAACGTCTCGAACCACAGCCGTGCCTTCGTCTTCTTCTGTTCGATGTCGGCTGGCAGCCCCGCCGGTATCTCGGGTCGTTGCAAATCCTGTCTCCGGTTGCGGGCGCGCCCGACAAATGACTCGTCTTTTCCGGCCGCGATCCCTAATCTCTTGGGTGCAAGGGTCAAGTGTGAATGGAGCTCTTTCGTGCGCACCCCGGCAAGACCGCCGCTGGATGGCCTGAAGAAGAGGCTCGACCGTTCGCGCGCCGAGAACGCGCGCATGCCGCGCGACGGCTTCCTGCGCGAGACCTTCGTGCTGCCGCGCTCCGACGCTCGTCTCAAGGCGAAGGAATGGTTCGAGCGCTTTCCTAAGCAGGCCTATTGGACCGAGATCGAAAGCTGGTTCGAGCGGCCGGGCGACGTCATCGAATTCACCATCAGGCGGCTGCCGGCGGCGGATTAACGCTCCGGTCTCGAGGCTGAACGTATCAGGGCTAGTTCATCTGCCCTGAACGATCTTGATAAACACGCTTCTGTCGCCCGTTCCAAGATGCGCTCTTTTCATCTCGGCATACGTCAGGCGCCCATTCGCGAAGGCCCGCACGGTTCTTCCGCACCAGACACGTGGCGCCGCGGCTGCGCTGACATTCATGATCTTGCCAGCTTCCTGCTTCGAACTGAGAGGCGATTGCTCCGAATGCCTGATGCATTCCGTAAGCACTTTCTTATACATGGCAGGACTGCCCTGAACCAAAGTCCTTGCCGTATTCCATTCACCTTCGCTCGGCATGCATCCAGCCAACACAATGGCGCCAAGCAACGCGGCGTAAGTCTTGTATGCAAATTTCAATTCTGCCCCCCAAGATTAGTTGCAGGGGCGTATCAAGCACGGGCACATGAACTTCACAAGACTGTATAGTGACTAACGGACAGGATAAGTTCGCTGAACCCGTCCAGACCGTCATGGCTTCAACGCAGGACCAGCCTGCGGGCGCCCGCGCCGTCCCTTGCCAGCCTGTCGTTCTTATTCCGCAGCGGACATTTGTCGATCGACATGCAGCCGCAGCCGATGCAGTCGCTCAGCCCGTCGCGCAGCTTCTTGAGCTGACTAATTTTCTGGTCGAGGTCGTCGCGCCAAGCCGTCGAAAGCAAGTTCCAATCCTCGCGCGTCGGCGTCCGGCCCTCAGGCAATGATCGAAGGGCTGTGCCGATCTCGGCCAGCGAAATGCCGACCTCCTGCGCTACCTTGATGATCGCCACCCGTCGCAGCACGTCGCGGCCGTAACGCCGCTGGTTGCCTGATGTGCGGTGGCTGCGGATCAGCCCGCGTGCTTCGTAGAAATGCAGCGCCGACACCGCCACGCCGCTGCGCATCGCCACCTGGCCGACTGTTAATTCCGTTGCCGCAGCCATCTCCGATTTTCCGCTTGACCTCAAGTTAAGTTGAGCTTGTAGCGAAGAAGCCTCGAAGATGCAAACGGCAGGAGAAGGCGATGGGCGTCTGGATGAGAATGACCGGAGAGGACGCAGTGTTGCGTGAGGACGACGCCTTGGTCGCTGCGGCCGGCGATCGCGTACACATCCTAGCCGAGCTGCCGGATCGCCTCGGCCGCCACCATCGCAACGGAAAGCGCGACGTTGATGCTGCGCGCGCCGGGCTGCATTATCGGGATGATCAGTCGCGCATCCGCCGCCTCGTGAACGGCGTCCGGCACGCCTGCGGATTCACGGCCGAACAAGAGAATGTCGTCGCCGGCAAAGGCGAAATCCGTGTAGGCGGCAGCTGCCTTGGTCGACAGCAGCACCAGCCGCCGCATGGCAAGCTTGCGCCAGTCCTCGAAGGCGTGCCAGTCGACATGCCGGGTGAGCGCCGCCATTTCGAGGTAGTCCATGCCGGCCCGTTTCAGCGCCCGGTCACCGAGCGGGAAGCCCGCCGGTTCGATGATGTCGACGCCGAGACCGAGGCAAGCGGCGAAGCGCAGGATTGTCCCGGTGTTGCCGGCGATATCAGGCTGGTAGAGCGCGATACGGAGACGGTCGTTCATTTCCGCGTCTTTCTAATAAGTGGCAGATCAGCCACAGAGCTCTCGCGGTTTTGGAAATTCCTGGACTGGCGGGTGGTCATTTTCTGCGAAGTCGGTTATACGGCCAGCATTGTCAACCCGAACCGATGGAGGGGTAATTCATGATGGCCATGCACATCCACCACCCCTCTCGTGGGCTTACCAGCCCAACGGCGGTTTCGGTACGACGATTCTCCTGACCTTTTAGACTTCAATCGCACCGATTCCCGCCGAAACCTTTCGGCCTTTGAAGGAATCCTGCGATGTTTTTCAAGCTGTGGAAGGGGCTGAACGCCCCACCTGAACACGCTTCGACCGATGCCACCTTTGCCGCGCCGCGCGTGCCCGCGGCCTGGGTTGGTTCACCCCTCTACCTGCATCTTCAACTGGAGGACGGACCGATGTTCGATCCCTGTAGAATACCCGGCTCAAGAAGCCTGCACGAGCGCAAGACTGCGACCTGGGCGCTTTTGATCGGCGAGACCTACTCGTCGGCGGTTCACGCCGAGACCCGCCGGCGTCCGCATCGCGGCATGCTGCCGGACGTCGATTTCTCGCGCGCCGTTCCGGACTATAGCCGGCCGTCGCTGGTGCGCCGGATCATCAGGCTGATCCGGCCTGGTGCAAAAACCGGCGCGAAAATCCGGATCGTCAAAACGTCGTCAGCATCGTCAAACGAGACTGTCGGCGAAAGGCCCGCGACAACCTATATAGCGCGAAGCAGGACCGGCGAGGCGGACGATTCCGTATCGCCGGTCCTTGACGCCATGCGGTCTGGGCACCTCGTCCGTTCGCGTGCCGCGTGAGCGGAAACAGTATTGTGAGCATCTCTATGTTTAGCTGGTTTGAAAAAAAGCTCGATCCGTTCCCTGCCAAGGAGCCGGTCGAGCCGCCGCGGACACTGATCGCCTTCTGCGTGCATTATACGCGCGGCGCGTGGCCCTACATCGCTCTCGATGCGGTACTGGTGACGGCCATCGCCCTTGCCGAGGTGTGGATGTTCGGCTTCATGGGCCGGATCGTCGACTGGCTGTCCGGACAGAATCGCGAGACGTTCCTGCAGACCGAAGGCTTGAAGCTGGTCGGCATGGCATTCATCGTGGTTTTCGCGCTGCCGGCGACGGTCTGGTTCCATTCGCTGCTCAACCAGCAGACGCTGATGGGTAATTATCCGATGCGTATCCGCTGGCAGGTGCATCGTTACCTGCTCAAGCAGTCGATGAGCTTCTATCAGGACGAGTTTGCCGGGCGCATCGCGACCAAGCTGATGCAGACCGCGCTCGCGGTGCGCGAGTGCGTCATCAAGCTCATCGATGTGCTCAACTATATCGTCGTCTATTTTCTCGGCATGCTGTTCATTGTCGGCTCGGCAGACTGGCGGCTGGCTGCGCCGCTTGCCGTCTGGCTTGCCGGATATGTCCTGCTGTTGCGCTATTTCATCCCGCGGCTGGGCAAGGTCGGCGAGGAGCAGGCCAATGCGCGCTCAACCATGACCGGCCGTGTCGTCGACAGCTACTCCAACATCCAGACGGTCAAGCTGTTCTCGCATGCGCGGCGCGAGGCATCCTTCGCCAAGGACGGTATGGCCGGCTTTCTCGATACAGTCTACCGGTCGATGCGGCTGGTGACACAACTCTACGGCCTGCTCTACGTCCTGAATTCGCTGCTGTTGTTTTCGGTCACCGCAATCTCGCTATGGCTGTGGCTCGGCCAAGCCGTGACGATCGGCGCCGTCGCCCTGGTCATCGGCCTCGTGCTTCGGCTCTGGGGCATGTCGCAATGGATCATGTGGGAGATGTCCACGCTGTTCGAGAATATCGGCACGGTGCAGGACGGCATCGCCTCGATCTCGCTGCCGCGCCTCGTCGAAGACCGGCCTTGCGCCAAGGATATTGCCGTGACCAAGGGGGAGATCCGTTTTGAGGACATCCGCTTCCACTATGGCAAGCAGAAAGGCGTGATCGAAAGCCTGTCGCTGACGGTGAAGCCGGGCGAGAAGGTCGGCATCGTCGGCCGTTCGGGTGCCGGCAAGTCGACGCTGGTCAATCTTCTGTTGCGCTTCTATGACCTCGAAAGCGGCAAGGTCCTGATCGACGGCCAGGACATTGCGGCGGTGACGCAGGACTCGCTGCGCGCCCAGATCGGCATGGTCACGCAGGACACCTCGCTGCTGCATCGCTCGGTGCGCGAGAATATCCTCTATGGCCGGCCGGACGCCAGTGACCAGATGCTGATCGAGGCGGCGCGGCGCGCCGAGGCGCTGGATTTCATCGCCGGATTGTCGGATTCTAACGGTCGAAAGGGTTTCGACGCGCATGTCGGTGATCGCGGCGTCAAATTGTCCGGCGGCCAGCGGCAACGCATCGCCATAGCCCGTGTTATGCTGAAGGACGCACCAATCCTTATCCTCGACGAAGCGACCTCTGCCCTAGATTCCGAGGCCGAGGCGGCCATCCAGGAGAACCTCTACAGACTGATGCAAGGCAAGACCGTCATCGCCATTGCGCACCGGCTGTCGACGATCGCCGCCATGGACCGGCTCGTCGTCATGGACAAGGGCCGCGTCATCGAGGAAGGTTCGCATGAGGAACTGGTTGCCAGCGGCGGGCTCTACGCCCAGCTCTGGCAGCGCCAGTCGGGCGGCTTCCTGCTCGACGACGGCCCCTCTGCCAACGATGCAGCCGCCAACGATGCACTCGTCAAGGGTGAAGCCGCCGAATGACTGCCATCTACCGCTGGTTCGAGAACTGGGTCTATCCATTCCGGGAGCCTGCGGACCTTCGGCCACCTGCCGGCGTCAGGGGTTTCCTCTGGCATTATGTCGGGCAGGCGAAGATCGCCTTCTTCGCCATGCTGCTGATCGGCGGCATCGCGCCGTTAGTCGAAGCCGGACTGTTCTATTTCGTCGGGCGGCTGGTCGACATCCTCGACCAGCTTCCCGGCGAACGCAGCTGGCACGCGTTGTGGACTGCCGCCGGCCCGGAACTTGTCTTCATGATCGCGGTGGTGCTGGTCATCCGCACCATCGTCGTCGGCCTGTCGGCGCTGGTCGACGAGCAGACGATCACGCCGGGTTTCTATAATCTGGTGCGCTGGCAGGCGCATCGCCATGTCTCGCGCCAATCCTACGCCTTCTTCCAGAACGACTTTGCCGGACGTATCGCGACCAAGGTCTGGCAGGCGGGACAGGCGACCGGCGATCTGATGGAAAGCTTCATCGAGGTCGTCTGGTTCATGGTCGTCTATACGGTGACGACGCTGGCGCTGGTCGCCGGGCTCGATCTCCGGCTGGCGGTGCTGGTGGTGATCTGGATTACCGCCTTCGGCTTGCTGGCCAGGCGCTATTTGCCGGCGATCCGCAAGCATGCCGAAGCCACCGCCGAAGCCGGCTCGATGATCACCGGCCGCCTTGTCGATTCCTATTCGAACATCCAGACGTTGAAACTGTTCTCGGCCGATGGCGACGACCGCTACATCAGGAACGGCTTCGACATCTATCTCGACGCGCTGCGCCCGTTCACCCGCCGGCTGACCGGCGTGCGCATGGCACTGACGATGCTGTCGGGCATTATGATCACGGCGATCGCCTGCTTTGCCGTTTATCTCTGGGTCGAGGGCTCGATCACAGTCGGCGCCGTGGCTTTCACGCTGTCTTTGGTGCTGCGGCTGAACATGCTGCTCGGCCGGCTGATGATGCAGCTCAACGGCATCTTGCGGAACCTCGGCGTGCTGGAAAACTCCAAGGCGCTGATCTCACAGCCGCTCGGCCTGACCGATGCGCCGGACGCGAAAGAGATTGTCGTCGGCGGCGGGCGCATCGACGTCAGCAATGTCGAGTTCCACTACGGCAAGGGGTCCGGCGTGCTCGACGGCATCGACCTCGTCGTGCGGCCGGGCGAAAAGGTCGGCCTGGTCGGCCCGTCCGGCGCCGGCAAGACGACCTTGGTCAATCTGATCCTGCGCCTCTACGACCTCGAGAGCGGCAAGATCACCATTGACGGGCAGGACGTCTCCATGGTCACGCAGAATTCGCTGCGCGCCAATATCGGCGTCGTCAGCCAGGATACGGCACTTTTCCACCGCTCGCTGCGCGACAACATCAAGCTCGGCATGCCGGAAGCGACCGACGCCGAGGTGGTCGCGGCAGCGAAGAAGGCCGAGGCGCACGAGTTCATCCTCGGTCTGCGCGACAATCGCGATCGTATCGGCTACGAGGCCTATGTCGGCGAGCGCGGCGTCAAGCTCTCCGGCGGCCAGCGCCAGCGCGTGGCGATCGCCCGCGTCTTCCTCAAGGATGCACCGATCCTGGTGCTCGATGAGGCGACCTCGGCGCTCGATTCCGACATCGAGGCGGCGATCCAGGAAAATCTGGCAAGGCTGATGGAAGGCAAGACGGTCATCGCCATCGCGCATCGGCTGTCGACCATTGCGGCACTCGACCGGCTGGTGGTGCTCGACGAGGGCCGCATCGTCGAGCAAGGCACGCATGACGAGCTGGTCGGGCTCGACGGGCTCTATGCCAGGCTGTGGAAGCGGCAGTCCGGCGGCTTCCTGTTCAACGAAGAGAGCGCGTTGGCCGAGACCCGGCCGGCGGAGTAGTTTTCTATAAAGCGGAGTGAAATCATGGCGGTGAGAATGCCATCGAATTTCGGACGGTCCGGCGCGCAGGAGAGCGCGTTGGACCTGCTTGGCCATGAAATCCTCGGTGAAAAGGCGGCAGCGCTCGGCCGCGCCAGCCGGCGCGTCGAGGAAACATTGACGAGGCTGCGCGAGAATTGCGACAGTGTCGACCGTGCCCGGCTGCTCAGGGATGCAGCCGAAGCGGTGCACGGGTATTTCATCCAGCGCGAACTCTGCGGCCTGCGCAAGCACGACGCGGTGATCCGGGAATACAACATTCCCAAGGCCGTGCTGGCCAGGCTCGGCGCTAGCGCATGATCCGAACCGGAACTGGTTTGGGAAGCGTTATTCCAGCCACTCGGTGATGAAGCTGCCGTTCTCGTGTATGTCGGTGGTTTCCAGCGGGCCTGGCCCGAGATTGGTGAATTTGTGCGGCGTGTTCGGCGGCACGATCAGGATCTGGCCGGCTGTGGCCTCGATCTGCCGGTCGCCGACGGTGAACAGGCCGGTCCCGGTCCGGATGATAAAAATCTCGCAATAGGGGTGGCTGTGCAGCCTGGGGCCGCCGCCGATCTCGGGCAGGTAGTTGAAGATCAGGCAGCTGTTGGAGCCGTAGGCGCCGCATTGCAACTCGCCCTGCCAGTGGTCGGGCCAGTGGTCGGGCGCTTCGGCCCACTTGTCGCGGTCTATGACATGCGCCATAGGGCGAGGATAAACCGGGCCAGCGTCCGCTGTCGAGGTGAGCGCAGCCGTTTGGTTTTGCTGCTGTTTTCCAATCGTTCCGCTGGGCAAATTACGTCCCCGCGACAATCTGCCCTTGTGCCTTCACCCGTCTGGACAAAAACAGGCTTCACGCATAAACCCAAGTCCCAAATGCCGGAGGAATTCGCTAGCCTGTTCGCCATGCGCTGTCGGGCCGGCGTGATTGAGCGGGGAACAGGCTCGGCCGCCGGCACGGAAGAGACGAAAGGATCAGGCACCCGTGAGCGCAACCGACACCCAGGATCCCAACCGTCGTGATTTTCTCTACGTCGCCACCGGCATGGCGGCGGTGGTCGGCGCGGGCGCTGTCGCTTGGCCGTTCATCGATCAGATGCGTCCGGATGCCTCGACGCTGGCCCTTGCCTCGGTTGAGGTCGACGTATCTTCGCTGACGCCAGGAATGTCGCTCGTTGTGAAGTGGCGGGGCAAGCCGGTGGTCGTGCGCAACCGCACCGAGCAAGAGATGAAGGACGGCGAGGCGGTCAATCTCGCCGAGCTCAAGGATCCAATCGCCCGCAACGCCAATTTGCCGGCCGACGCCCCGGCAACCGACGCCAACCGCACCACGCCGGGCAAGGAAGCCTGGATGGTGATGGTCCAGGTCTGCACCCATCTCGGCTGCATCCCGCTCGGCCAGGAAGGCGATTTCGGCGGCTGGTTCTGCCCGTGCCACGGTTCCGTGTACGATACCGCCGGCCGCATCCGGAAGGGGCCGGCGCCCGAGAACATGGCGGTGCCGGTGTTCCAGTTCATTTCCGACACCAAGATCCGTATCGGCTGAGGCAAGGGATATTTTCCATGAGCGAGGGACACTCGACCTATACGCCCAAGACCGGCATCGGACGCTGGTTCGATTCGCGCATGCCGCTGCCGCGGCTGGTCTATGACAGCTTCATCGCCTATCCGGTGCCGCGCAATTTGAATTACGCCTGGACCTTCGGCGGCATTCTCGCGCTCATGCTGGCGGCGCAGATCCTGACCGGTATCGTGCTGGCCATGCACTACGCGGCCGACAGCACTCTCGCCTTCGATTCGGTCGAGAAGATCATGCGCGACGTCAATTCGGGCTGGCTGCTGCGCTATCTGCATTCGAACGGCGCGTCGTTCTTCTTCGTCGCCGTCTACATCCATATTTTCCGTGGCCTCTACTACGGCTCCTACAAGGCGCCGCGCGAGTTGCTGTGGATCCTCGGCTGCATCATCTACCTCTTGATGATGGCGACCGGGTTCATGGGCTATGTGCTGCCCTGGGGCCAGATGAGCTTCTGGGGCGCCACCGTCATCACCGGCTTCTTCACGGCGATCCCGCTGGTCGGCGACTGGATCCAGCAACTTTTGCTCGGCGGCTTCGCGGTCGACAATCCGACGCTGAACCGCTTCTTTGCGCTGCATTACCTGCTGCCGTTCATGATCGCCGGCGTCGTCGTGCTGCACATCTGGGCGCTTCACGTCGTCGGCCAGAACAATCCGACCGGCATCGAGGTCAAATCGAAGACCGACACGCTCGCCTTCACGCCTTACGCGACCATCAAGGATGGGTTCGGCATGATCGTGTTCCTGTTCGTCTTCGCCTATTTCGTCTTTTATCTGCCGAACTATCTCGGCCATCCGGACAATTACACCGTTGCCAACCCCCTGAAGACGCCGGCCCACATTGTGCCGGAATGGTACTTCCTGCCGTTCTACGCGATCCTGCGCGCTATCACCTTCAATATCGGGCCCATCAACTCCAAGCTCGGCGGCGTGCTCTGCATGTTCGGCGCGATTGTCATGCTGTTCCTGGTGCCGTGGCTCGACACCTCGAAGGTGCGCTCGGCAGTCTACCGGCCCTGGTACAAGCTGTTCTTCTGGCTGTTCGTGGCCGACGCCATCCTGCTCGGCTGGCTGGGCTCGCAGCCGGCCGAGGGCAGCTATGTGTTCATGGCGCAGATGGCGACGCTGTTCTACTTCGCCTTCTTCCTGGTAGCGCTGCCGGTACTTGGGCTGATCGAGACGCCGCGGCGGCTGCCGAATTCGATCACCGAGGCGGTGCTCGGGAAGAACAAGGGTGGCGGTGGACATCCTGCCGGCGCCACGGCCGCGCCGGAAACCAAAGGCTGAGCATGATCCCGAAAAGTGGAAACCGGTTTTCGGACAAGATCATGCTCGAGACGATGACAGCGCGTCAGAGAATCTCAAGGGGATTTGCATGAAGAAGATTCTCACCTCGCTGGCGCTGCTTGGCCTTGTGGCCGCGGGCATTGGGGCCACAGGCACTGGAGCGCGCGCCCAGGAAGAGGCGCACAACGAGGCGGCGCTGACGCATTTCCCGATACACGAACCAAAGGAAATGGACTGGAGCTTCGCCGGGCCGTTCGGCACCTACGACAAGGCCCAGCTGCAGCGCGGGCTGAAGGTCTACAAGGAAGTCTGCTCAGCCTGTCATTCGATGAATTTGGTGGCGTTCCGCACGCTGGAAGGCCTTGGCTATTCGGATGCGCAGATCAAGACGCTGGCGGCCGAATACACGATCCACGACGGCCCGAACGATGCCGGCGACATGTTCGATCGCCCCGGCAAGCCGTCCGACCATTTCCCGGCGCCGTTCCCCAATGCGGAAGCGGCGGCGGCGGCCAATGGCGGCGCAGCACCGCCCGACATGTCGCTGCTGGCCAAGGCGCGCGGCGTCGAACGCGGCTTCCCGCGCTTCGTCTTCGACATCTTCACGCAATATGCCCAGGGCGGTCCCGACTACATCCACTCGCTGCTGACCGGCTACGACCAGCAGCCGCCGGCGGGCATGGTCATAC
Organism: Mesorhizobium sp. M0522; assembly: GCF_040321085.1. Lineage (NCBI taxonomy): Bacteria > Pseudomonadati > Pseudomonadota > Alphaproteobacteria > Hyphomicrobiales > Phyllobacteriaceae > Mesorhizobium > Mesorhizobium sp. M0522. The sequence goes on along the minus strand of NZ_JAMYQW010000043.1, from coordinate 25,693 downwards.
CGGAAGGCACGCATTACAATCCGTACTTCCTGTCCGGCGTGTCGCTGAAGATGCCGAAGCCGCTCTCTGACGGCCAGGTAACCTATGATGACGGCGCGCCGCAGACGGTCGACCAGTATTCGCGCGACGTGTCGGCCTTCCTGATGTGGGCGGCCGAGCCACACCTCGAGGATCGCAAGAAGACCGGCTTTCGCGTGCTGGTCTTCCTGCTGCTGTTCGGTGCGCTGGTCTACCTGACCAAGCGCAAGGTGTGGGCCGGCGTAGCGCACTGAGCCCTGCGATATGCGAGAATGCGAGGGCGTCGAAAGGCGCCCTTTTCATTACAGGCATGTCGATTCATCGCTGCCGGCGCAGAGCAGGCCCTTTGCCGGACAATTTTCCGTCAGGCGTCACATGGCGGTAGCCGGACTTAGCTGCAGCGGGTTACGATTGGCCCATTCCCTTCACGTCTTCAGCCGAATCTGAAAGGCCCGGAGAGCCGCTTGATGAAATCCTCGCTCGAAGAGACGCTGCTTGCCGCGATCCGCACCATTCCGGATTATCCCAAGCCGGGCATCCTGTTTCGCGACATCACCACGCTGCTCGGCAATGCGCGGGCCTTCCGCCGCGCCATCGACGAACTGGTGCATCCCTATGCCGGCCTCAAGATCGACAAGATCGCCGGCATCGAGGCGCGCGGCTTCATCCTCGGCGGCGCCATCGCCCACCAGCTCTCGGCCGGCTTCGTGCCGATCCGCAAGAAGGGCAAGTTGCCTTACGAGACGGTGCGCGTCGCCTACAGCCTGGAATACGGGCTGGACGAGATGGAGATGCACAAGGACGGTGTTTCTCCAGGCGAGAAGGTAATCCTCGTCGACGATTTGATCGCCACCGGCGGCACGGCCGAGGCGGCCGTCAAGCTATTGCGGCAGATCGGCGCCGATATCCTCGCCGCCTGCTTCGTCATCGACCTGCCGGACCTTGGCGGCCGAGAGAGGTTAGAGGCGCTCGGCGTACCGGTGAGGACGCTGATCGGGTTTGAGGGGCATTGAGCGTTTCTTCCTTCTCCCCTGTGGGAGAGGGAAAGAACTCCGCTCATTCCACCTTCACCAGCACGGCACTTTCGAATTCGATGACCTTGTCGCCGGTCGAATCGAAGGCCTCTGAGCGGAGCGTCAGCAGCCGCCAGCCCGGTCGCGAGGCGATGGGGCGATGGGCCAGCGCGGTGCGGGTGAAAGTCACGGTTTCCCCGGCATAGACAGGTTTGGGCCATTTGAGATTCTTGAAGCCGGGCGAGGGGCCGAATTCCGGCACCGGCCCAGGACCGGGCCAGCGGGCGACCTCTGCCTCTATGCCAGCCTCGAGGTTCAATTTCATCCAGGTGGCGGCGGTGTGCCAGCCCGAGGCGCAGAGCCCGCCGAATATGCTGTTCCTCGCCGCCTCTTCATCGATATGGAATATCTGCGGATCGTATTTGCGGGCGAACGCCTTGATCGCCTCCGGTTCGAATCGATGCGAACCGAGCGTGACGGTGATACCGATGCAGAAGAATTCGTCGAGGCTCACGCACGGCCCTCGCGGGTGAGGAACATGACGGTGTTTTCGAGCTCGAAAACACCTTCGCCGCGCTGGTTGAACAACTCGCTGCGCATGGTCACCAGGCCAAGCCGGGGCTTCGATCTGGACAGTCGCTTGGCAAGGACGGTGGTGCTGCCGGTCAACAGGTCGCCGGCCAGGACTGGCCGTTTCCATTTGACCTGGTCGACGCCCGGCGCGCCCTGCGAGGTCGAGTCGAGCAGGAAGGCATCGCACAGCATGCGCATGAACATGGCGCAGGTGTGCCAGCCCGAAGCCGCCAGCCCGCCGAGAATGCTGGCCTGGCCGGCGGCCTCGTCGAGATGCATCGGCTGGGCATCGAATTCACCGGCGAATTCTATGATTTCGGCGGCACTTACCAGCTTGGTGCCGAGGTCGAGCGAAGCGCCCTCGATAAAATCCTCATAAGCCCAGGTCTTTGCGGTCATGGTCTGGAAAATCCTGTTCAGGATTGTACGATCGCTACGGGTCCGGGTCCCGGATGCAGGCCAGCGTGGCATTTGGTCAAGCAATTTCTATTGCGCCAGCCCGCTGCGCCCAAGCCGCAGCGCGGTATTGACGACCCTATAGCCAGCCGCGGCGGCGGAAATACCAGAAGGGCAGGATTGCCGAAAGCACCATCATGCCGATGGCGAAGGGATAGCCAAAGTGCCATTTGAGCTCGGGGATGATGTCGAAATTCATGCCGTAGATTGAAGCGACAAGCGTCGGCGGCAGGAAGATGACAGCGGCGACCGAGAAGATCTTGATGATGGCGTTCTGCTCGATCGAGATCATGCCGAGCGTCGCGTCGAGCAGGAAGCTGATCTTCTGCGACAGGAAGGTGGCGTGGTCGGCGAGCGACAGGACGTCGCGCGACAAGGTCTTGATGCGAGCGCGGCTGTCCTTGCTCATCCTGCTTTGCGTGGAGGCATGGGCGAGAAAGCCGGCAAGGCGCTGCAGCGAGATCAGGCTGTCGCGGATCGAGGAGGCGAGGTCCTCCTTGCGGCCAATGCCTTTCAACAGCTCCTGGAAGTCGCGGTTGCGCTTGGAAACCTTGGTCGAGCGTGCCTCGAAGATGTCGCGCGAGATCGCCTCGACGTCGCGGCCGGCGCGCTCCAGAATGTCGGCGAGGCGGTCGACGATCGCCTCCAGCAGTCCGATCAGGATGGTGTCACCGCTGGTGCAACCGGTCGCCACCTTTTCGGCGCGCAGCGGAAAGGTCTTGAACGCCTTCGGTTCGTGGTACCGCACGGTGATCAGCCTGCTGCCGGCGAGCACGAAGGTAACCGGCGACATCAACGGATCGTTCACCTCGGTCTGCGCAGGCAGAATGGCGGTCATGAAGTAGGCGCCGTCCTCGACGTAGAGACGGCTCGAGATCTCGATCTCTTCCATCTCTTCGCGGGTCGGAACGGCGATGCCGAGCCAGGTCTCGATTGTCGTCTCTTCTTCCTTTGTCGGGTTGAAGAGGTCGACCCAGACGACAGTGTCGCTGTTTTGCAGGAGATCGTCGACCAGGCGCAGGCGATCATTGTCGACGACGAAGGCCTTGATCATCGCCGGGTCTCCCTTGCTGTTGCCAAAGAGCGTTCGTTTGGAGGGGGCGCGTCAGTCACATCGCACGGACACGGGCAGGCGAGGCGCGAGGCCGGTGCAGAGGCCCCTTAGACCCCGCACGATGGCCCGTCAAGCAGCGCAAGAGGCACTGCGACACCCTGCTTTGAAGTTTGTCATCGAGCGACGGCAATGGTGACCATTGGGCTTCCTCGCCGGTTCAGGTGTTGAACTTGAACAGCATGATGTCGCCGTCCTGGACGATATACTCCTTGCCTTCGTCGCGCGCCTTGCCGGCCTCCTTGGCCGCGACTTCGCCGCCCAGCCTGACGAAGTCGTCATAGGCGATGGTCTGGGCGCGGATGAAGCCGCGCTCGAAATCGGTGTGGATGACGCCTGCCGCCTGCGGCGCCTTGGCGCCCTTGTGCACGGTCCAGGCGCGTGTCTCCTTGGGGCCAACGGTAAAGTAGGTGATGAGCTGGAGCAGCTCGTAGCCGGCGCGGATGACCTTGTTCAGGCCGGGTTCGTCCAGACCGAGCGTTGCCAGGAATTCCATTTCCTCTTCGTCCGAGAGCTGGGCGACCTCGGCCTCGATCGCCGCGGAAATCACAACGGTGCGGGCACCTTGCGCGGCGGCCAACTTCTCGACCGCCCTGGTATGCGCGTTGCCGGTGGCGGCATCGGCTTCCGCGACGTTGCAGACGTAAAGCACCGGGTGTGAGGTCAAGAGATTCAGCCCCTGCAGGATGCGCAGATCCTCAGCCGAGATGCCGTTGAGCAGGATGCGGGCGGGCTTGCCGGCCTGCAGCAGTTCAAGCGCCGCTTCCATCATCGGAAGTACGGTCGCTGCTTCCTTGTCCTTGCCGGCGGCACGCTTGCGGATCTGCACGATGCGGCGCTCAAGGCTGTCGAGGTCGGCAAGCATCAATTCGGTTTCGACGGTCTCGGCATCAGCGACAGGATCGATGCGGCCCTCGATATGGGTGACGTCGTCATCCTCGAAGCAGCGCAGCACATGGACGATGGCGTCGACCTCACGGATGTTGGCGAGGAATTGGTTGCCAAGCCCTTCGCCTTTGGAGGCGCCACGCACCAGGCCGGCAATGTCGACGAACGAGATGCGGGTCGGGATGATCTCCTTCGACTTGCCGATCGCGGCGATCTTCTGCAGGCGCGGGTCGGGCACCGCCACCTCGCCGGTATTCGGTTCGATGGTGCAGAACGGATAATTGGCGGCCTGCGCCGCCGCCGTCCTGGTCAACGCATTGAAGAGCGTCGACTTGCCGACATTGGGCAAGCCAACGATGCCGCATTTGAAACCCATTTTTGTCTGGTCCTATCGGGAAATCGAAATTTGATCAGGGCTATGGGCGAAAGCGCCGATGATCGTCAAGGCGCAATTCAATTCAGACGCTGCGCGATGTCATCGGTGCCTATCGCCAACGAACGAACGCCGGACCTGCTCAGTATTTGTAGAAGATGCCAGAACGCGTCGACCTCAGCGGTTCCGAAATCGATGGTCAGTTGCCCGTCGAGCAATTGCGCACTGTGAATGACGTTTCCGACGGTCTCCGATGTTTCACGCTCGCCATCGATATCGAACCAGCCGCGAAACCATTCGTCGAAGAGATCGCCGTCGAGCTCATTTATAGGGAATTTAAAATGAACCTCATCCCACCTGAAAGGTGAGATGAGGACATCCATTCCACCCATCCCGGCGTGAATATCCGGAGAGAATTTCACATAGGAATCGCTGTTGATGAATTGCGGATTTGGCTGTCCGTCATTACTGACGAAATCAACCGCGATGAAATTTCGATAGAAGGAATCGACGTTCGAAAACTTGATTTCGGTCGCATGCGATCCTTGGCTGTTGCGAGCAAGTTCGCCGGCAGCGGCGACGAAATAATCAACATACTTCTGTCTGATGAGACGGACCAATTCCTGAATGTCATCCAGATCCATGGCTCAGTCCTTGCCGCCAAAAAGCTTCTTCAGCATGGCCGCCATCGGGCCGGTTTCGGGCAGCTTGGCCGCCGGCTGCTGCGGCCGCGCCTGGCGGACGTGGCTTTGCGCCTTTGGCGCCTTGGGCGGCGGGCGATCGTCGTCGTCCGTCGGCGTGAGCTTGTCGCGCAGCGCCAGCGTCACGCGGTTCATGAACGAATTGTCGTCGCCCTTGGCAAGCAATCCGGCACCATCGGCGATTGCGTCGAGCAGCACGTCCAGCCATTCGCGGTCGCCCTTGGCGAAATCGCCAAGCACATGGCCGTGCACCATTTCCTTGACGCCGGGGTGGCCGACGCCGATGCGCACACGGCGAAAATCCTTGCCGACGTGCTGGTCGAGCGAGCGGATGCCGTTGTGGCCGCCGGAACCGCCACCGACCTTGACCCGCACCTTGCCGGCGGCAAGGTCGATCTCGTCATAAAAGACAGTCAGCGCCGAAGGGCCGAGCTTGTAGAAGCGCAAGGCTTCGCCGACCGACTGGCCGGACAGGTTCATGAAGGTCTGCGGCTTGATCAGGATCACCTTTTCGCCGGCAAGCGTGCCTTCGGCGATCAGACCCTGGAATTTCTTCGACCAGGGCGAAAAGGAATGGCGGCGGGCGATCGCGTCCGCCGCCATGAAGCCGACATTGTGCCGGTTGTTGGCGTATTTCGCGCCCGGATTGCCGAGGCCTGCAAAGACAAGCATCGTCGCCTCCGGGCGGGAAGGGGTTACTTCTCTTCGGCGGCAGGAGCCGCTTCGGGCGCAGCCGCTTCAGTCGTCTCTTCCGCAGCCTCCGGCTTCATCGCCGAGGAGCCGGCAATGGTCGCGATGGTGAAGTCGCGGTCGGAGATCACCGGCTTGACGCCGGCCGGCAAGGTGACGGCCGAAATGTGGATCGAATCGCCGATATCGGTACCGGTGAGATCCACGATGATGAAATCCGGGATCGCATTGGCCGGGCAGTGGAACTCGACCTCGTGGCGCACGATGTTGAGCACGCCGCCGCGCTTGATGCCGGGCGACTTATCTTCATTGATGAAGTGCACGGGCACATCGACGTTGACTTCGGTATCCTTGCCGATGCGCAGGAAATCGACATGGACAGGGAAATCCTTGACCGGGTCGAGCTGAAAATCCTTGGGCAGAACCTCGATCTTGTTGCCGTCGACATCGATCGTGGCGACCGTGGTCAGAAACCCGCCGCCATGGATCTTGTAGTAGATATCCTTGTAGGTCAGCGCAATCGCCAGGGGAGGCTGCTTGTCGCCGTAAATCACTGCAGGCACTTTACCGTTGCGGCGAACTGCACGGGCGGACCCCTTACCGACCTGTTCGCGCGCTTCGGCCTTGAGCTCGTAAGTATCGTGGCTCATGGCATTTCCTTTCGCGTTGTTCTGGAGCGTTCGCGGCCGGCAACGTGCCGGGGCCGTAAACGTCGAAAGCCGCCGGGCCTGCATATCCGAAAGCCGGCAGCCGCATAAGCAAGCGGACCTTTGTTCGGGATCACAAGGGAAGGCAGCCTTCCGCCGCGTTGCCTCCAAGGGTGTCTACGCGGGTGGCGGCTCTATAGCCGAAGGCGAGAAAGGGTGCAAGTCATGGCAGGCGACAGGTCTACAAGGGTTTCCCCCATACCATGGCGACCACCATGCCGATGTTATAAACACCGACATGCTGGCCTTCTTCAGGGCGTAAGGCCTTTCAGAACGTAACAAAAAACCCGCCATCTGCGGGTGATCTCGTGTCAGGTCGTGCCGATGTCAGGCGATGCTCAAGCCGCCATCGATCAGCATTTCCGCACCGACCATGAACGGGCATTCGTCCGAAGCAAGAAAAACCACCGCGTTGGCAATTTCCTCGGCGGTTCCAAAACGACGGGCAGGCACCAGGCCGACCACAGCTTTCGCACGCGCCTTCGCCGCTTCGGGGTCCAGCCCAAGTTTGTCGTTGAGCGGCGTGTCGATCGGACCCGGGCTGATCACATTGGCGCGAATACCGCGTTCTATCAGTTCGCCCGAGAGCGTCCGGGCGAGCGAAATCATGCCGGCCTTGGCCAGCGCATAGACGTGCGTTCCAGCCATTCCCATATGCGCGTTGACCGAGCCGCTGAGGATGATCGACGACGGGTTCGAAAACAGCGGAACGAGCGCCTTGACCAGGAAGTACGGCCCCTTGAGGTCGACGTCGATGCTCCTGTCAAACGCGGCCTCGGTCCAGTCGCCAAGCGGGCGCAGGTCGGCGATACCGGCATTGAGGAAGAGAGCGTCGAGCTTGCCGAAGGTTTCCTCGATCCGCCGCGCTATGTCGTTCTGGGCAGCAGCATCTCCGGCGTCGGCGGCAATGACAAGCACATCACTGCCGAGGATGGTGCGCGCCTCCTCGAGACGGCTCGCATTTGTTCCGGTGATAGCGACGCGCGCACCTTCCTCGATGAAACGTCGCGCCGTCACCAGGCCGATGCCGCTGGTGCCGCCGGTAATCAATGCGGCCTTGCCTTTTAGTCTGGACATAAGCGAATTGCCTTTCCTGGCGCGGAGCGCTGCGCAGCATCAGGGCTGAGCCCGGTATGTTCAACTTGAAGGCGTTGCTGATCAAAATTTTGCCTTCAGGGGTGACCCTCTCTAACAGGCTTTTCACCCGGCGTATGGTGAAAGAATCATCGAGGGCGCGGCAACTGTCGCGCCCTCGTATCAATTCCGAAGATGAACTGATTTTTAGCTGGCCGCAGCCTCAACCTTCCGTGCTTCCCGCATGTTAGGCAGGAGGACCGTCAGTAGCCCGAGCAGCGGCAAATACGAGCAGACCTGGAAGACGAAATCGATGCCCTTCATGTCGGCGACGACGCCAAGCACGGCGGCGGCGATGCCGCCCATGCCGAAGGCGAAGCCGAAGAAGATGCCGGCGATCATGCCGACGCGGCCGGGCACCAGTTCCTGGGCGAAGACGACGATGTTCGAGAAAGCCGAGGACAGGATCAGGCCGATCAGCACGGTGAGAACCATCGTCCACTCGAAATTGGCGTAGGGCAAGGCCAGGGTGAAGGGCAGCACGCCGACGATCGAGAACCAGATCATCGCCTTCTGCCCGTAGCGGTCGCCGAACGGGCCGCCGAGCAGGATGCCAAGGGCCGAGGCGCCGAGGAACAGAAACAGCATGACTTGCGACATCTGGACTGAAACGCCGAATTTATGGATGGAATAGAAGGTGTAATAGCTGGCAAGGCTGGAAATATAGGCGTTCTTGGTCAATACCAACAGCGTCAGCACCAGCAGCGCTCCCATCACCTTGCGGCGCGGGAAGGGCGAAACGAAGCCTGCCGCTTTGCGGTTGCCGAGTGCGGCGCGCAGGCGGCTGTACCAGCCGCCAACCTGCCACAGCACGATGATGCCGATCAGTGAGCCGCCGGCAAACCAGGCGATGCTGGTCTGGCCGAAGGGCACGACGATGAATGCTGCCAGTAGCGGCCCCATCGCCTGGCCGAAATTGCCGCCGACCTGGAACAGCGACTGCGCAAGACCGAACCGGCCACCGGAGGCGAAGCGGGCGATGCGCGAGGATTCCGGGTGGAAGATCGCCGAGCCGATGCCGATCAGCGAGGCGCCGATGAGGAGCAGCGAGTAATGTCCGGCATAGGCCAGCACGACCAGGCCGATCAACGAAGAAGCCATGCCGTAGGGCAGCGAATAAGGCATCGGCCGCTTGTCGGTAATCATGCCGATCACCGGCTGCAGCAAGGATGCCGTCACCTGGAAGGTGAAAGTCAAAAGGCCGATCTGCCAGAAATCGAGCCCGTAATTGTCCTTCAGCAGCGGATAGATCGCCGACAGCAGCGACTGCATGATGTCGTTGATGCAATGGCAGAAGCTCACCGCCAGGATGACGGTGAAGGCCGTCGCCTGAGCTGAAATGTGGCTGGCCGCTGCCGGCTTGGCGTCGGCGGTTGCTGTGGTATCGGTCAAGGCAGGCTCCGTGGTCTTTTTGGCGGGCGCTCCCGCAGGCGGTCTTATAGGCCGCAGCCTTATACGTTGCTTGTCACGCGACTTCTTTCGTGGTTTGGTCCAATAGTTTCGCAAGTGGGCCATAGCTGATGCCGCATGGCAGGGAAATGTTCAGAGCGGGCGACACAGATCTCGGGCTGTTGCATGAGCGTCGCTGGCAATGGCTGGAGCAGGCCGTAGGGCCGGCAGTGGCGCTGCCGACCGAATATCCGGACGGCTACCATGTGCCACGGCACCAACATAGCCGCAGCCAGTTGCTGCACGCGCTGGTCGGTGTCGTGCTGGTGACGACGCGGCATGGGCGCTGGATGGTGCCTCCGGACCACGCGATGTGGATCCCCGCCGGCACCGAACATTCCGTCGAGATGCTGGGCGACGTCAGCATGCGGTCCGTCTATGTGATGCCGGAGGCCATTCCCCGCCTGCCGGACGGGTTGCGTGTCGTCGGCATCACCGACCTGATGCACAGCCTGATCGTGGAATCGGAAAAGCTGCCGCAAGGCGCCGAGCTGGAGGGGCGGGGCGGGCTGATCATGAAGCTCCTGCTGCACGAAATCCCGAACCTGCCGGAACGGCCGCTCGGCCTGCCGTTCCCGTCCGATGCAAGGCTGGCGACGCTGTGCCGGCGCTTCGTCTCGGCACCGTCACCGCATGCGACGATCGACGAGTGGGCCGCTATCGTCGGCATGAGCCGCCGCTCTTTCACCCGCGCGTTCCACCGCCAGACCGGATTGTCGCTGTCGACCTGGCGTCAGCAGGCCTGTCTGTTCGCGGCGCTGCCACGGCTGGCCGACGGCGAGCCGATCACGAGGGTGGCGCTCGATCTCGGCTATAACAGCGTGCCGGCGTTCATCACCATGTTCAAGCGCATGCTGGGAGCCTCGCCACGCGGTTACATGCGGGGCGCCCGTGATGCTGGCGAAGGTGTGCGACGAATAAGCGGTCCGGCTCGGCCTGAGTCGCAGCCCTGAAGTGCGTCGCGTTCGACCGGCCTCATGCGAGGCGCTTTGGGTTCTTGCTTTTATGCATGTCGTTATCGCAAAACCGCTGCACTTTGCGCGACAAGCATTAATCGAACAGGCTCGAAACCGATTCCTCGGTCGCCGTGCGCGAGATCGCCTCGCCCATCAATTCGGCGATGGAGATGACGCGGATATTGGCGGCGTCCAGCACTGCCTGGGTCGGCTGGATGGAATCGGTGATGACCAGTTCCTGCAGTTTCGAGGCGCCGATGCGGGCGATGGCGCCGCCGGACAAAACGCCATGGGTAGTATAGGCGGTGACACTGGTGGCGCCGTCGGCAAGCAGCGCATCGGCCGCATTGCACAGCGTGCCGCCCGAATCGATGATGTCGTCGATCAACAGGCAATCCTTGCCGCGCACGTCACCGATGACGTTCATGACTTCCGATTCGCCGGGGCGCTCGCGGCGCTTGTCGACGATGGCAAGCTGGGCGTCGATGCGCTTGGCGAGCGCGCGGGCGCGGACCACGCCGCCGACATCCGGCGACACCACCATGACATTGGCAAGCTGCTTGTATTTCGCCTTTACGTCGCGGGCCATGACCGGCACGGAAAACAGATTGTCGGTCGGGATGTCGAAGAAGCCTTGAATCTGGCCGGCATGGAGATCCAGGGTCAGCACCCGGTTGACGCCCGCCCTCGTGATCATGTTGGCGACCAGCTTGGCCGAGATCGGTGTGCGGCCCGAGGCGCGGCGATCCTGCCTGGCATAGCCGAAATAAGGAATAACTGCAGTGATGCGCTTGGCCGAGGAGCGCATGAAGGCGTCGATCATGATGAGCAGTTCCATTAAATGATCGTTAGTCGGGAACGAGGTGGACTGCAGGATGAAGACGTCCTCGCCGCGCACGTTCTCCTGGATCTCGACGAAGATTTCCTGGTCGGCGAAGCGCCTGACGCTGGCCTTGCCCAGCGGAATGTTGAGGTAACGGGCGACTGATTCGGCCAGCACCCTGTTGGAATTGCCCGCGAAGAGCTTCATGCACCGTTCCTGGCGAAGGATTGAGAGACTCCGATAGCACTCCAGCCTCTTAGTCGGGCTTTTAGCGGCCCGCGCCGGTATTGCAAGCGTCGTGAATGGGAATCCGCCGGCTAATCTCAATAAACGCTTACGGCTTGAGCATGCGGCGATAGAGCCAGTTCCATGCCGACGGAATCGGGATAGCTTCTAACTTTCAGTCTGAGCATGCTCTTTTCCGAAAACCGGATTCCACTTTTCGGAATCACGCTCCAGGTCAGCCGGCGCCGCCGCCAAGCCAGGTGGCGAACTGGTCGATTGTCTGGTCGGCAATTGCCTGCATGGTCGCCGGCGCGACCGCCGTCCAGCCTTCGCCGCCGCCAACGGACGGCGCCTTCTGCTGGCCGTTGATGCGATGCAGCCGGTTGCCGGCCGGGTCATAAATGTCCCAGACATAGATGACGGTAGTGTCCTTGCCTTCCGTCATGGTCGAGAAATAGCCCTTGAGCACATGCGTAGGGGTCTGGTCGGTGCTGCCGGCCAAGGTGATGCCGCGCTGCCTGGCGCGTGTCTGAAGCTCGGCGGTCAGCGGTGTCGCGGCTTCTACCGAGGCGCCGACGATCGGCGCCACCTGCAGCCGGGTCCGCGCAATGGCAGCCGCGCTTTTGGCGGGCGGCACGGCTGCTGCAGCGGAAGGCTGCGCCGTATCTCCAGTTTGCGCGGTGCCGGCAGGCTGAGCCGGAGTTGCGGGGGGCGTTGCGGCACCTCCGGCTCCGGAGAGCGATTGCGTCGATTGCGGGGCAATGGCCGAGGGTTCGAGAACGTCCTTCGCATTGGTGCAGGCCGCCAGTGCCAGCGCCACGAGCAATGACACGGTCGTCACATGCGATCGTCTCATTAGCCTGAAAACTCCTTGGCGACGAACGCCCCTCACACTCTTTCCATTATGGATTCACTGCACGATCAAGTCGAGATCATGGCGGGACAGCGGCTTCGGCTGGGATTCGGTGGTCAGATAGGTGCGGCCAAGCGTCATCGCGGTTTCGGTTTCGGAGTCCATGATGATCATATGGGCGAACAGCGTCATGTTCGGCGCAATCGGTTCGGGATTACCCTGATAGAACATCGGCATATCCATCCAGGACGGGGTGAAGCGGGCGCCGAGCGAATAGCCGCAGGCATTGAGCCGGTGCTTGGTCAAATTGTGGGCTTCGAGGGTGCGGGCATGGGCGTCGAACACGTCGCCGAACGTATTACCGGGCGTCATCGCCTTCTCGACTGCAAGTAGCGCGGCGCGGGCGGCATCGAACAATTCCTGGTGGCGTTTCGATACCTTGCCGGTCAACACCGTGCGCATCATTGCCGCATGGTAGTGGTGGAAGACACCGGCCCATTCGAGCGTCAGCTGGTCGTTCTTGGTGAGCTTGCGGCGACCGGCCTTGTAGCGGCAAAGCAGGGCGTCGACTCCGGAGCCGATGATGAACTCGTTGGCCGGATAATCGCCGCCGCCGGCAAAGATCGCACCTTGCATGGCGGCGAGGATCAGCGCCTCATCGCCGCCCTGCTTGATCAGCGGCAGTGCTGCGTCCAGCGCGTCGTCGGCCAGATTTGCGGCTTTTTCCGCCTTGGCGATTTCTGCCGGGCTCTTGAACAGCCGTAGCCGGCTGACAATGCCGGAGGCATCCGCGATCTGCCCGAAGGTCTGCAACTGCTCGTCGAGGCGCCGGCCATTATAGGCGGTCAGGCCGTGGGTGTCGTATTCGACGCCGATCCGGGCGCCGAGCAGGTCAAGCTCGTTGAGCAGATTGCGCAGATCTACCGCCGGATTGGCGCCGTTGCGGTCCGTCCACAAAACGATGTTGTCGATGATCGAGGTTTGGCGCGCCTGGCGCAAGTCGGCCGAACGCGTCAGCAGCACCATCGAGCCGTCGGCCTTGACCACCAGGCACTGGAAAAAGCAGAAGCCGAAGGTGTCGTAGCCGGTTAGCCAATACATGCTTTCCTGGGCAAACAGCAGGACGGCGTCGAGCTTCTTTTCGGCGATCTCGATCATCAGTCGATCGCGCCGCGCGTCGAATTCCGAGCGTTCGAAATGCAGCGCCATCAGTCAGCCTCCAAAACGATTGCCGAAACCTGCCGCCCGTAGTCGGGCTCGTTGCGATGCGTGCTGCGCCGATAGGAGTAGAAAAGCTCTTCCTCGGCATAGGTGCAGCGGCCAAGTCCTTCGGCGTTGACGCCAGCCTTGGTCAGCCGGTCGACCGTGTAGCGGTTGAGATCGAACATCGCGTGTCCGGCAGTTGCGGAGGGCGCGAAATAGCGAGCATTGCCGGCATCGGCGTCGACGAAACGGGCGACGAATTCCGGTCCGACTTCGTAATTCCGTGGGCCGATCGAAGGACCGAGCACTGCGACGATGCGGTCGCGCCGGGCGCCGAGGCTTTCCATTGCCGCGATGGTGTTTTCCAGCACTCCGGTGAAAGCGCCTTTCCAGCCGGCATGGGCGGCGCCGATAATGCGCGCCTCGGCGTCGGCGAAGAGGACCGGTCCGCAGTCGGCGGTCGAGGCACCGACGGCAATGCCCGGCCGGTCGGTGACAATGGCGTCGGCCTTGGGCCGCTCGCCGGCAAAAGGCTCCCTGGCAATGACGACGTCCGGCGAATGAACCTGGTGAGCGGTCAGCAGATGGTTTGCAGGCACGCCCATCCATTCGGCGACCCGGCGGCGATTCTCGCGCACCAGCGTCTGGTCGTCGTTCGAGCCGGTGCCGATGTTGAGGCCCCGGTAGATGCCGCTGGAAATGCCGCCGACTCGCGTGAAGTAGCCGTGGCGGATGCCTTGCGCCGTTTCCAGCAAGGGCGACCGAACGGGATCCGGTTTGGTCTGATTCAGCATGGCGGCTTTGTTGTCCGTATGGGCGATTTCGTCAAGCGAGTTGAAGGGGCGCAGTTGAAGGCTAGTCAGTTGAAGGCTGGCGCAGTTGATGTCGGGCGCTAGTCGGAGACGGGAGAGTGAGAGAGGCGGCAGCGAAAAGTCAATCCGTGCTTGGAAACGGCGGAACGGCAATGCCGGCGGGGAGGACGGCAAGCACCTTGAAGAGTTCGCCCATGGCCAGCGGGCCGGCGAGGCGCTCGACGTCGGCCGCGATCTTTTCGCGAGCTGCCTCATCGGCATTGGCGCCGAGCCGGCCAGCCCGTTCGAGAAGCCCCATCTTGAGCAGGAATTCACCTTGCGTTGAGAGGTGGGCATCGAGGCTGTGTGCCCGAACGGTTGCCGCGAGGGCAGCGAAATCGACATGGGCTGTGAGATCGGCCTGCCCCGGATTGGCCAGCACGTCCTCATGACCGTGCTTGCGCAACGCCTGCAAGGTGTCGCCGATCCCGGGCTGGAGGTGACCGTAGTCGAGAAACAGGCCGGCGCCGCCAAATCCGGCAAGTCGCCCGGCGATGGCCGCCATCAGGGCGGCGCGGGCTGGCGCCACCTCGACGACGGCACCTTGCGGCGCATTCTCGGCACCCTCCGGCAGCAGCATCGGGTCAAGCGAGCCGGCGCCGACGAAAAAGCGCAGCCGGTTCGCATCGTCGAGACCGATCATCCGCTCGCGCCAGCCGGCCCCAGCGCGGACGAACTGGCGGATGGGCACCGCGTCAAACAGCTCGTTACCAACAATCAGAAGCGGCCCCTGCGGTAGTGTGTCCACGGCCTCATGCCAGGCGATGGTGGCCGACGTCCCGGCAAGCGTTCGTTTCTGGACCTCGGTCAACCGCAGACTGGTCTCGATCAAGGCGAACGATGCGCTGGCGGTAAGCGTCCGATCGAGCCGCGAAAGCGTGCGCAGCATATCTCTCATCAGCGTGCCGCGGCCGGGGCCTATTTCGGCGATGGCGACCGGCGTCGGCCGGTCGATCGCCAGCCACGCCTGGTAGAGCCAGATGGCGACCAGTTCGCCAAACATCTGGCTGATCTCCGGCGCGGTGACGAAGTCGCCGGCGGCGCCGAACGGCTCGCGCGTCGTATAATAGCCGTCCTGCGGATCGAACAGGCAGAGCGCCATGTATTCGCTGATGGGGATCGGTCCCACCGCACCGATCAGCTCGGCGATGCGGGTCTTCAGCCGCGTCATGCCGGCTGCGGTTTTGTCACCGGCTTGGCTGTAGCCATCGCCCAGATGCCGGCCAGCACCATCGGCAGTGACAGCACCATTCCCATGGTCAGCCAGCTCGTGCCAAGGAGGTAACCAAGCTGCTGGTCGGGCTCGCGAAAGAATTCGACGAAGATGCGCGAGGCGCCATAGCCGGCGATGAAGGCGCCGCCGACGAAGCGCGGCGCCTTCAGCTTGAGCCGCGAATGGGTGAGGAAGCGCAGGACAAGGAACAACACCAGCCCTTCGAGGAGCGCCTCGTAGATCTGGCTCGGATGGCGTGCAAATGGGCCGCCATTGGGGAATTCGAATGCCCATGGAACGTCGGTCGGCCGGCCCCATAGTTCGGAATTGATGAAGTTTGCCAGGCGAACGAGGCCAAGCCCCACCGGCACGCCGGCGGCAACCACGTCGAACAGCGACCATGTGCGGATGCCGCGAGACCGGGAAAACAGCGTCATTGCGAGAATGACGCCGAGCAGGCCGCCATGAAACGACATCCCGCCCTGCCAGACGGCGACGATATCGAGCGGATTGGCAATGTAGCGCGGCAGGTCGTAGAACAGCACGTAGCCGGTGCGTCCGCCGAGCACCACACCGATGGCTGCCCAGACGATGAAGTCGTCGAGGTCGACGGGCTTCATCGGTAGGGTGCCGTCGGGCCACAGTTTTGGGTTGGTGACGAGGCGCTTGGCATACCACCAGGCAAACAGAATGCCGACGATGTAGCCGACGCCGTACCAATGCACCGCCAGCGGTCCGATCCGGACGATGACCGGGTCGATGTTGGGAAAGGGCAGGGCGGCCAGCGGCAGCAAATATTCGCTCAACAGGGTCTCCGGGTTCCCAATCAGGTTCGGGCGCGGACCATGCGGCAGGCTTTTGGCGCGGTCAAGGCAAGCATATGCTTGCATTCCGAATCGTGCGCCACTACGTCAATTCGACCAAGCGAGGATTTGCCATGGCGACCGGACCGAACCGCATTCTCGATGAATTCGCCAAGCTGATGACCGATGCAGCCGGTGCCGCGCAAGGCGTGCGGCGCGAGGTGGAGACCGCCTTCAGGGGCCAGGCCGAGCGCATACTCAACTCCATGGACGTGGTGCAGCGCGAGGAATTCGAGGCCGCTCGCGACATGGCGGCGAAGGCCAGGGAAGAAAACACCCGCCTCGCCGCTCGCATCGAGGCGCTCGAGGCCAGGCTTGCCGAATTGACCGGTCAAGCAGCGCCTGCGGCTGCGGCAAAGCCGCGTGCAAAAAAATAACAAGAAATAAATCGTTAAACTTTTCCACAAAGCCGGATCGCAAAAAGCGCTTTGTCGTGAATCGCTTACCGGTACTGCGTGAATCTTTGTGACAGCGCCTTTCCACATGCGAATGACGCAGTGCGAAAAATTTGGCTGGTCACGCGACTCCCGATCAATAGACTGAATTTGTTGCATGATTCGGAGCAGGGTCATGCGCCGGGCGGTGGGGTCCGGTCCGGGGTCTTTGCGTTGACGAAGTCCTGGCCGTCCGAGTTCTAGGCAGAATTGTTCGAGTGTGCCTCTCCCGCGGAGCGTGTGGTGGCGCTCCCAGAACGACAGGAAGCATTTCATGGAACTTCTCGAACTCGAATTCTCCCGCGAAATCCATCCGGTGGATGTTATCGAGCAGGTGGCGCACAACAACGATTGGTCCTTCGAGCGGGCCGGCGACGACGAGATCTCGATCTCGGTTGCCGGAAGCTGGACCGACTACCACGTTTCATTCTCCTGGATGGAGGACTACGAGGCGCTGCACCTGGCCTGCGCCTTCGACATCAAGGTCCCGGAGGCGCGCGCGCTCGAGGTGATGCGGCTGCTTTCGCTGATCAACGAGCAGATGCTATTTGGCCATTTCGACCTCTGGGAGCAGGAAGGCGCCATCATGTTCCGCCAGTCGCTGCTGCTGGCCGGTGGGGTCGAGCCGTCGAGCCAGCAGGTCGAGGTGCTGCTGTCGTCGGCGCTGGAAGCCTGCGAATGCTATTTCCAGGCGTTCCAGTTCGTCGTCTGGTCGGGAACTTCGGCCAAGGATGCGTTGGCCGGCGTGCTGTTCGAAACCTACGGAAACGCCTGACCGTCGATGGTTTCGAGCAACGCGCGAAAACCCGAGATCAGCTTTGCCGATTTCGACCGCATCGACATCCGCGCCGGCACGATCGTCGAGGCCGAGCCTTTTCCCGAGGCGCGCAAGCCGGCGATCAAATTGAAAATCGATTTCGGTCCCGTGATCGGGGTGAAGAAATCCTCGGCCCAGATCACGAAATACTATACGCCCGAAACCCTGATCGGCCGGCAGGTGTTCGCTGTGGTCAATTTCCCGCCGCGTCAGATCGGGCCATTCATGTCGGAAGTGCTGACGCTCGGCTTTCCTGACGAGGAGGGCGCCGTCGTCCTTGGCGCGATCGAGCGCAAGGTGCCGGACGGCGGCAGGTTGTTCTAGCTGCGCTGTTGTTCACGCAGCCAGTTTACGCCTGGTACCCAGCGCCTCTTCGACCGTTTCCATGAACATTTCCGCGCAGGCCTTCCAGCTGTAGCGCATCGCGCGTTGCCGCGCCTCGGCGCGGTCGACGTGAAGGGCGGCGAGCGCTGCTTGCCGCAGGTCGTCCGACACCGCGCCGCCGATGCCGTCACCCACAATATCGATCGGTCCGGTGACGGGATAGGCTGCGACCGGCGTGCCGCTGGCCAGCGCCTCGATGATGACGTTGCCGAACGTGTCGGTACGGCTGGGGAAGACGAAAACGTCGGCCGAGGCGTAGATCTCGGCCAGTTCGTCGTTCGGACGATGGTCAAGGAAATGGGCATCGGGATATCTGGCCTTCAGCTTCGCCAATTCCGGCCCTTCGCCTACGACCAACTTGCTGCCGGGCAGGTCGAGGTCTAGGAAGGCCGGCAGGTTCTTTTCGATCGCGACGCGGCCGACGCAGAGAAAGATCGGTCCGGGAAATCCCAGGTCCTTTCTTTTATCCGGCCGAAAATGATCGGTGTCGACGCCGCGCGTCCACGGCCGGAGCTTGGTGAAGCCGCGCGCCGCAAGATCGTCGGCAAGCGACTGGGTGGCAACCAGCGTGCCCTGTCCTGAATTGTGGAAATCACGCAGCCAGCGATAGGCCCATGCTTCAGGCACCGGCAGGCGCGCGCTCAGATATTCCGGAAAACGTGTGTGATAGCTGGTCGTGAACGGGCGGCCGGCATTGCGGCAGTAGCGCCGGGCCATAATGCCGAGCGGTCCTTCGGTGACGATATGGATGTGGTCCACCTTGCGTGCCTCGATCAGCTGCGCCACGCGGTGCGGCGTCGTCAGCGCCAGCCTGATATCGGGATAGGTCGGCAGAGGCAGGGTGCGAAAGATATTCGGCGTCAGGAAGTCCGTCTCGATATCGAAGGATTTCAGGGTCTCCGAGAGGCGCTCCAGCGTGTGGACGACGCCGTTGACTTGCGGGCGCCAGGCGTCGGTGACCATCAGGATGCGCATGGCGGTCCCTTGGCGGCAAGCTTGATTGCCTCGCCGCGACGCCTGAGCGGCGACCACGCCGCAGCTCTGGCGTCGCACCAGCGCACCCGGGCAGGCGCGGGGTCGAAATGAGGCCGCAGGGCCGAATCAATCAGGATCGCGCGCTTCATTGGCGCTCTTCACCATGGTTTCATGACGGGCCGATGAAGGCCGGGTGTCGCTGCCGTCAAGCGGGGACCTTGATCACCGCCCGAAGGCCGCCGAGCGGGCTGCGTTCGAGGACGATGTCGCCGCCATGGCTGCGGGCAATGTCACGTGCGATGGAGAGGCCGAGGCCGGTGCCGCTGGCGTCGAGGTTGCGGGCCTCGTCCAGCCGCACGAACGGCTTGAATACATCCTCTCGCTTTTCGGGCGGAATTCCCGGGCCGTCATCGTCGATGGTGACGAGCAGCGAACCGCGCCCATGATTGGCATTGATCTCCACCGTCTTGGCATAGCGGAATGCATTGCCGACGACGTTGGACAGCAGCCGGGCAAAGGCATTGGGGCGCACGTGCACATGCGGATCGCCGACAAGCACGGTCGACAGCTTGCGCTTGCGCAGCGCGGCTTCCTCGCGAAGCTTGTCGAAGAAGGCTTCGAGATCGAACTGACCGGCGTCTTCCGAAGCTTCGCCGCGTGCAAAGGCAAGGTAGCCTTCCAGCATCGACTGCATGTCGTCGATGTCCTGGTCGAGTGCCTGGGTATCGGCCGCCTTGGTCCCGGCAAGCGCCAATTGCAGTTTGAAGCGGGTGAGGATGGTCCTCAGATCGTGGCTGACGCCGCTCAGCATGGCGGTACGCTGCTCGAGCTGGCGTTCGATGCGTTCGCGCATCTGTATGAAGGCAAAGCCGGCGCGGCGGACTTCCTCGGCTCCGCGCGGGCGAAAATCGCGCGGCATCGGCCGGCCCTTGCCGAAGCTCTCGGCCGCCTCGGCCAGCGTCAGAATCGGCCGGATCTGGTTGCGCAGGAAGGGAATGGCGATCATCAGCAGCACCAGCGAGGTGCCGACCATCCAGATCAGGAAAATATGGGTGTTCGAAGCATAGGCCTGGCTGCGGCGCACGAAGACGCGCAGCACCTTGTTCTCGAGCTGGACGCGGACCTCAACGATATTGGAATTGCCGACCGTATCGATCCAGAACGGACGGTTGATCTGGCGGGTGATCTCGGACGAAAGGATCTCGTCGAGGATCGAGAAGAACGGCTTTGGCCCGGGAGGCGGCAGCGGGTCGGGCGGTAGGAGGTCGACTTTCAGCTGCATGCGATCCTGGGCGATGCGAATGACGTTGGCGTAGTCGGCGTCGTGAGGATAGGTCTCTATCAGGTCGATGATGGCGGCGATGTCGCGCACCGTGGCCTGCGACAGGCGCTGCGTCACGGTCTGCCAGTGGCGCTCCATGAAGACAAAGGCGACGACCGACTGCAGCATGATCATCGGCGCGATGACGATGATCAGCGAGCGGGCATAGAGCCGCTTCGGCATGTAAAGCGACACCAGGCGCCAGAAACGGTTCCAGGCGCGCGGCACGGCCTTGAGCGCCCGCGTCGCGCGAGCGCTCAAGCCGCCATCTCCCGGCCGTTCGAGTTGCGTGGTCGCCATTCGTCTTTTCGTTCACCGGCGGCCCGGCAAAGGACCGCTGTCGGCGACATTCTATTCCACGCTGAGCCGATACCCAATACCGCGCACTGTCTGCAGCCAGACCGGATTGGACGGATCGCGTTCGATCTTGCGGCGGAGCCGATTGATCTGGACGTCGATCGTGCGCTCGCCGACCTCGGATTCATCGCCGACAAGCTCATGCCGCGGTATCGTTTCGCCGGCACGCGCAGCGAAGATCGCCAGGATTTCCTGCTCGCGGTCGGTCAGCTTGAGCGCCTCGCCGCCGCGCTTCAGCTCACGCCTGGCGATCTGGAATGTATAGGGGCCAAAGACCAGCTGTTCGACCTTAGGCGTTGTCGCGGGGCCGCCGCGGCGCAGGATATTGTTGATACGCAGGATCAGCTCGCGCGGGTCGAACGGTTTAGGCAGATAGTCGTCGGCGCCGGCCTCGAGCCCGGTGATCCGGCTGTCGGTTTCGGACAGTGCGGTGAGCATCAGGATCGGCACGTTTTTCTCCGCCCGCAGCGCCTTGGTGAGGTCGACGCCACTTTCACCCGGCATCATGACGTCGAGCACGATCAGATCGAAGTCGAGGCCGGCGAGCTTGCGCCGCGCCTCGCCGGAATTTCCGGCGACGGTGACGCGAAAGCCGTTTTCGGTCAGATACTGTTTCAGAAGATTGCGGATACGGGTGTCGTCGTCGACCACCAGCAGATGCGGCGCGTCGTCTTCCGGTGCTGTCGGATGATCAACCCTCTCAATGGTCTCCATGGTTTTTCCCTGACATCTTTGCGGGCACAATGTCGATCTGCGCCCTTAGTTCCGGATTTACCATCGCTTCAAGGAACCGTTCGATAACGGCGCGTTCGGTGGCTCCGGAATCTTCCAATGCAGCATGGATGCGGCGCGACTGTGGCCGCGCCAGCGCCAGCGCCAGGGCACGGCCCTTGGCCGTCGGGTAGAGTTCGCGCTGGCGGCGGTCGCGAGGGCCCTGCAATTGCACGATATGGTCGGTGTCGATCAGTTGCTTGAGCACGCGCGCCAGGCTCTGCTTGGTGATCTTGAGCACGTCGAGGAGCTCGGCGACCGTCAGCCCGGGCCGGCGATTGACGAAATGCAGAACCCGGTGATGGGCACGGCCAAAACCGTATTCGGCCAGGATCTGGTCCGGATCGGAGGTAAAGTCGCGATAGGCGAAGAAAAACAACTCGATGATGGCGAAATCGATGCCGTCCTCGTCGGTGATCGCCGTCCTGATCGGTTCTGCGGCTGCGTGGCTCGTCATCTTTTCTCCGTGTGAAGCAGGAAATTATGTCAGCACTATTGACGTATTTTCCGCGCGATGGTAATTTTTGGCAAGCTTTTCGGCGGATTGCGAACGAAAAGGCAAGCGAAGCCGTTTTTTCCGGAACTTCCTGAGTTTGCCAGACCTTAAATATCCGCCTACGCTTTGAGACAATGGCCGCCTACAGCGGCCGAAACGAAACACGCAACGACACAATGATGTGCGGGCCGCCGCCCGCGGGAGGTTACCATGGCATCCGTTCCCTTCGACCAACTGGACGGCTTTATCTGGATGAACGGCGAGTTCGTCAAATGGGCCGACGCCAAGATCCACGTCTTGACCCACGGGCTGCACTACGCCAGCGCGGTATTCGAGGGCGAGCGCGCTTATGGGGGCGAAATTTTCAAGCTGACCGACCACACCGAACGCCTGCATGAATCGGCGCGCCTGCTTGGCTTCAAGATACCCTACTCGGTCGCCGAGATCGACGACGCCTGCCGCACGCTGTTGAAGAAGCAAGGTTTCCAGGACGCCTATGTCCGGCCGATCGCGTGGCGCGGCAGCGAACAGATGGGCGTTTCCGCACAGAACAGCCGGATCAACTGCGCCATCGCCATCTGGCAGTGGCCGAGTTATTTCGACCCGGCGCAGAAGCTCAAGGGCATCCGGCTCGACATGGCCGAATGGCGCCGCCCCGACCCGCGCACCGCACCGTCGAAATCGAAGGCGGCCGGCCTCTACATGATCTGCACCATGTCCAAGCATGCCGCCGAGGCCAAGGGCTATGCCGACGCCATGATGCTCGACTGGCGTGGCCAGGTGGCGGAAGCGACAGGCGCCAACATCTTCTTCGTCAAGGACGGCAAGATCCATACGCCCAGGCCTGATTGCTTCCTCGACGGCATCACCCGCCGCACGGTCATCGACCTTGCCAAGGACCGCGGTTTGGAGGTGATCGAGCGCGCCATCATGCCGGAGGAGCTTGAAGGCTTCCACCAGTGCTTCCTCACCGGGACGGCGGCCGAGGTGACACCGGTTTCGGAGATCGGTCCGTACCGATTCGAGGTCGGCGATATCGCCAAGACATTGATGAACGACTATTCTGCGGCGGTTCAACCCAACCACGCGATTGCTGCAGAATAACGAAAGTCACAGGTTTTTTATCAAGTAGGGGCGGTTTTCGGGCCGCTCCTTTTATTTAAGCGTTTGCGCATTTGACTTTCATTCAATTCGGCGTCTCATGATGGCGTCGGCCTGGGAAGCTGGCAGCTATGGAGGGACTGGAAATATGGATATGAACACGCTTCTTCCGATCATTATTCAGGTGATTACGGGCATCATCGGTGGTCAGGCGGTGGGTGCGGCTATCAAGAGTGCGGCGATGGGGCAGCTTACCAAAATCCTGGGTGGCGCTGTCGGCGGCGTCGGCGGTGCGGCCATCCTCAACAGTCTGCTGGGTGGCGCGGTCGATCCGGCAGCAGCCGCCACGGCGGCAGGGGCCGGCAGCGCGTTGAACATTTCAAATATCGTTGGCGGTGCCGGCGGCGGCGCCATCCTGACCGGCATCATCGGTGCGGTCATGAACGCGATGAAGAAATAAGCTTCGACGTTTCAGGTTCTCAAATGGGCGGCTTCGGCCGCCCATTTCGTTTGCCGTTTGTGGGAGCGGTGGACGCCGTTCGCGTGTGTCTCTACATCAGGGCCTGGTTCAAGGTTGGAGCTCTCCTGACGCGTTCGAGGGGACGCGCAGCACTCCGACAGCGTGAAAGGACGAATATGGGTCAGCTCAACGCCGGCATCGTGCCGGTCACGCCGTTCCAGCAGAACTGCACCATCCTCTTCGACATGGACGACAGACAAGGCGTTGTCGTCGATCCGGGCGGTGACATCGACAAGGTGCTGGCGGCGCTCGAGGACAATGCGATCACTGCCGGCGCGATCTGGATTACGCATGGCCATATCGACCATGCCGGCGGGGGCATGGAACTGAAGGAGGCGCTCGGTATCGAGATCATCGGTCCGCATGCCGCCGACCGGCCGCTGCTCGCCAATCTCGAGAACCAGGCGAAGCGCTACGGCATCACCGATCCCGTGCGCAACTGTGTCCCCGACCGGTTCCTTGCCGAAGGCGAGACCGTTTCGTTCGGCTCGCACGAGTTCGAGGTGCTCCATTGTCCGGGCCACGCACCCGGCCACGTCGTCTACTATAACCGGGCGGCGAAGTTCGCGCATGTCGGCGACGTGCTGTTCCGCGGTTCGGTCGGCCGCACCGATCTGCCGGGCGGCAACCACGCCGCGCTGATCGCCTCGATCAAGGAGAAGCTTTTGCCGTTGGGCGACGACATCGGCTTTATCTGCGGCCATGGTCCCGGCGGCCGTTTTGGTGAGGAGCGGCGGAGCAATCCTTTTCTGGTCTGAAACCGCTTGCCGGAAACAAAAAGCGCGGCCTGTGCGACCGCGCTTTTTTCCGACGGGAAACTGCCTCCGCTAATTGGCGGTGCAGAAATGCTGTTCGCCGTCATAGCCGGTGAACGTGCCGGTACGGGCGTTGAAGCTCCGGTAGCGGTCCGAGCAGTATTCGTACCAGCCGCGGGTCCACGGCTCCGCATAGCTTTCGGCATAGGCCACTCGCGGCTGCACGTAATAACGGCGCACCGGGCCAGGCCTGTAGTATTCATCATCATAGGCCGGGTCGTAATAGCGGGGCTGCGGGCTGGCGAGCGCACCGCCGATCAGGGCACCGGCCGCAAGGCCGAGCACGCCGGCCGCAACGGCGTCGCCGTGGCCGTGGTGGCGGCGGTGATGGCGCCATTCGTCGGCATTGGCCGCGGGCAAGGTCGCCAGCGTGGTCGCAACGACCGCGGCGGACAGGATGGCAGTCTTGAAAATTCGGTTCATGTCGGTCTCCTTCGTGCCGGCCCGGGTCGTTTTCGGGGGATGCGGTCCGGCTTTAACGAAGATTAATATGCGACCGTGGCTGAACGGCGGCTGAACGAAATTTGACCAGGCGGTTCATCTAACTGGGCGGTTCAAGCGTGCGGCAAACACCGCAGGCCAGACCGGCCCACGTCCATTCTGTCCGGGGGTGGTTCAGCCGATCGACAGGTTGACGGCTTTCGGACCCTTGCCGCGCTTGTCCGGCTCGGTGTCGAATGTCACTTTCTGCCCATCCTCAAGACCGGGAAGACCCGACGCCTGCACGGCCGAAATATGGACGAAGACATCCTTTGCCCCGTCGTCCGGCGTGATGAAGCCGAAGCCCTTGGCGTGATTGAAGAATTTGACGGTGCCGGTCTGCGGCATGGGAAGCTCCTTTGATCCCACAAGTCCAGTCTCGGGCCGGCAAATGCCCGGACGGAAATTTGTCCTTTATTTTAGTGCCATCGGCAAGAGAAAGTTTTGCGGCTGCGGGCAAGCATCCCGGAACACAAAAGGCGCGACGAAAACCGCCGCGCCTTTACAGAATTCAAGTTCACTCCAAAAGCCTTGCAGCATCCTCACCCCGAAAGGACGCGCGGCACGCTGTGGTTTCAGGCAGCGCGGAGATTGACCGCTTTCGGACCCTTGCCCATACGGTCGGGCTCGACATCGAAGGTGACCTTCTGACCGTCGACGAGCGTGCGCAGCCCGGAAGCCTCGATCGCCGAGATGTGGACGAACACATCCTTGGCGCCGCCATCGGGCGTGATGAAGCCGAAGCCTTTGGTAGCGTTGAAGAATTTAACGGTGCCGGTCTGGGCCATTGGGGAAACTCCTTCACCCGTGTCAGTCTTGGTGGTTCCGCCCGCCGCCTGGCGCCGTGGGCAAGTCCCGGTGGTTGCTTCGGCAGTCATGCATTGGCGCATGGGTAAAACCCCCCGCCGAAAACGGGGCTGTCAGAGATTCACAGTATCGGGGAAAGGTCGTCCAAAACGTTCCGCTCTCCGGGTCGCAAATGCCCGAACACAAAATTTATCGCACGGAAACGTGATGCTTGCAAGACACAGCCGCGGGCGTGTCGTAAGCAGATGAGTTGTCCGGGTTAGGTAGCAGACGAGTTGTCCGGTTTGATCTTCAGCGAACGGAGGCTGGGGATGA
>NZ_JAMYQW010000042.1:0-48382 GCF_040321085.1 Mesorhizobium sp. M0522 | reverse complement strand
AATCGGCAGACGCACGAGATGAAGGGCGCGCGTGCCAGGGAGAACTGGCCGGAGATCAGTGTCGTGCCTTGGTAGGAAATGTCGGGGGGGGGGGGGGGGGCGGGCCCCCCCCCCCCCCGATGGTATCTTCGATTCTGTCCGAGCCTGTACTGGCGCGGCAGTCGGCCGAAGAACAACTGAGCTACTGACAATCGGAAGGTAGCAGGTTCAAAATTCTGCCCCAGAAACCGGATATTGCGCACAACCAGCGTTCACGATCGCGATGGTGCACAAGCTTCCAACCAGACCCGCGCAAAGACAGCCCGTCGCCTGAAGATAGTCGGCGAGGGCCGCCAAATCCCTCGCAAGCGTATCCTCCGTCACATGCACGCCGTCTTCGCCGACAAGGCAGACGCTTGTCTCGTCGAGAGATAGGTCCAGCCAGGGTGCTCCTTCAGGATTGCGTGTTTGCTCGGGTACGGAGCCGCCCCTCAGTTCCCAATCGAGGAGCGATCCTACAATTCCCATATTTGGAGATCGCTCGCTAGGTTACCCGGTCTGTGAACCCTGCAAGCCGAAAATTCAGATGCCGCCCATGCAGAGATATTTCATTTCGAGGTAGTCCTCGAGGCCATGGCGGGATCCCTCCCGCCCGATGCCGGACTGTTTTATCCCACCGAACGGCGCCGCTTCTGAAGACATCCGGCCGGTATTTACCCCGACCATTCCATATTCCAAGGCCTCGGCCACACGCCAGACACGCTTCAGGTTGGAGGCATAAAAGTAGGCCGCGAGGCCGTAGATCGTGTCGTTGGCCTCACGCACGACCTGATCCGCATCTTTGAAGCGAATAATCGGTGCCAGCGGCCCGAATGTCTCTTCTTGCGCGACGGTCATCTCGCTGGAGACACCGGTCAGGACTGTCGGTTGGAAAAACGTGCCATTCGTGCCGATGCGTTTGCCCCCGCATCGAATTGCGCCGCCTTTGGCGACGGCATCGGCAATATGGGATTCGATCTTGGCCAAAGCGTGCTTGTCGATGAGCGGTCCGATGTCCACTCCGGGAGCGAAACCGTCACCAACTTGAAGTTGGCGAGCCCGTTGCACGAATTTCTCGACGAACTCGTCGTGAACGCCCGACTGGACGTAAAGGCGGTTCGCCGAAACGCAGGTCTGGCCGGCATTGCGGAACTTCGCCTGGATCCCACCGTCAACCGCGGCATCAATATCGGCATCATCGAAGACGATGAAAGGTGCATTGCCGCCGAGCTCAAGGCTGACTTTTTTGATCTGGTCCGAGCACTGGCGCATGAGAAGGCGCCCGATCTCAGTCGACCCGGTGAAGCTGATCTTGCGGACCCTGGGATTGGTACAAAGTTCGCGGCCGACCGCGTCACCTTCGGACGCATAGATCAGGTTGACGACGCCTTCGGGAAAGCCAGCCTGATGGGCGAGGGCGAACATTGCGCCCGCAACGAGCGGCGTCTGTTCAGCGGGCTTGAGGACGATCGTGCAGCCCGCCGCCAAGGCTGGCGAGATTTTGCGCGCCACCATCGAGGCCGGGAAATTCCATGGCGTTATCGTGCCAACAACTCCGATGGGCTGCTTGATTACCAGCATTCGGCGGTCCATCGATGGTGCGGAGATCGTCTCGCCATAGACGCGATTGGCCTCCTCGGCGTACCATTGCAGATACGCCGCAGCATGCGATATCTCCGACTTGGCTTCGGCAAGCGGCTTGCCCATCTCCGCGGTGAGAATCGCGGCGAGATCGTCGGCGTGGTCGATGATCAACTGATGCCATCGCCATAGAACGTCGCTGCGCTCACGTGCGGTCAGCCCTGCCCATCCAGGCTGCGCGACATAGGCCTTGTCGATCGCAGCGCATGTCTCCTCGACCCCCATGTCGGGTAGTTCTGCCAGCACTTCGCCAGTCGACGGGTTGAGGACCTCGAATGTCCGCTCGCTAATCGGCGTGCCAAGTGCCGGCAGGCGATCAATGGGTCCAAACAGGTCGGGGGATCTCAGGTGACGGATCATCGGCAGGCACAGGGGCAATACCGGATTCCTCCTCAACGCAGCAGGTATATATAGCAGGTGCGGTGTGTACTCCGCGACGTCCGGGTTCCTTATAGGGCCTCGGCCAGACAGCTGGTAGACCACGGTACCCGACTGGAAAGGGAGAATACCTGAATACGCTAGAAGATGCCTCGCGGTTCTACCAGTCGAACGATTGAACAACGGACGTCGGCTTCGCCAGCCGCGCCGAGTGGATGCTGGTGGCCTGCGCCTACAATCTGCGGACCACGAATCGGCGACTCTATCGACTCGAAGAGAGGCTGGCCTGAGGAGGAGCGCACCCCAATAATGACGCCTGAACCGGCAAATGCCTGGCAAGGCCCGCGAAAACCGATCCTCGCGGCTTTAAACAGATCCCGTTTACCGGGCGAGCGCCCGCAAGATCAGAAAGAGGATGGAGAGGAACAGGGTGACGAAGGCGCGCCGAGGGAAGACCGGCCGGCGCATTTGCATGGGGATGGAGCTCATGATCAATTCCCCGCCTGTTGCTGCGGCAAAAGATAGCCTGTGGTCGAATGGTCGAGCGCCAGATAACGCGCGGCGACCGCCTTGACCTCGTCGGTGGTGACCTTGCGGACGCGGTCCGGCCTCTCGAGCACGTCCTTCACATTGCCACCGGTGGTGAGCGTCTTGCCATAAATGTTGGCGATATGGTCCAGCTCGTCGTGCGCAAAAATCACCGAGCGGATATAGCGGTCTTTGGCCTTGTCCAGCTCGTCGCTGGTGACGCCATCCTTGGCGATCCGGGCGACTTCGGCAACGGCCGCCGCTTCGAGATCGACGAGCTTTGCATCGCCCCGCGGCGAGCCGGAGATGGTGAAATTGGTGTCGTCTAGCATGGTGCCTTGGAAGGAGGCGCCGGCCGCCGAGGCTATGCCTTGCTTGACGACAAGCTCCTGATATAGCCGGCTGCGGTTACCGCCGCCGAGGATCTCGGCCAGCAGGTCGAGCGCCTCGGCCTCGCCTGGCTCTGCCGTATGATAGGACGGCACCACCCATTGAGTGGAAAAGCTCGGCACCGAAACGCGCGCATCGGTCAGCGTCACTGTGCGCCTGGTGTTCTGCTCCGGTTCGACCGGGCGGTTGCGCGGGGGCAGGTCCGGCCCGCGCACAACCTTGCCATAGGTCTTCTCGGCCAGCGCCTTCACCGTCTCCGGCTCTACGTCGCCGGCCACCACCAGCACGGCGTTGTTCGGTCGGTAGTATTTGTTGTAGATGGTGAATGCGTCGGTTTTCAGCTTCTCCATCTCCTGCATCCAGCCGATGACCGGAATGCGGTAGGGCTGGTTCTGCCGCAACGTCGCGTTGACCTCCTCGTCCAGCAGAGCCTGCGGGTTCGTCTCTCTGCGCCAACGGCGCTCCTCCAGGATCACGTCGCGCTCGGTCTTGATATCATCGTCGTTGAGGATGAGGTTGAACATGCGATCGGCCTCGAAGCCCATCATCTCACCCAACGCCGAGGGCGCCACCGTCTCGACGAAGGTGGTGTAGTCATAGGCGGTGAAGGCGTTGTTGTAGCCGCCGATGGCTGAGACGGCTCGGTCTAACTCGCCGGCGGCGTGGTTGGTCGTTGCCTTGAACATCAGATGCTTGAGGATATGGGCAAGGCCTGATTTGCCGGGTGGCTCGTCGGCGCTGCCGATCTTGTACCAGAGCATATGAGTGACGATCGGCGCGCGGTGATCGGGGATTACGACCACTTCCATGCCGTTGTCGAGCAGGAAATCCGTCACCTTCCCGCCGTCGGTGGCGGCCAGAGCCGGAGCGGTCGTCACCAGGGCCAGCGCGGTGGCAATGAACGCCCTGCGCAGCCAGGGGGACGATCGATGGCTGCGGTTGTGGTGATGGCTGGTCGAAAGGCAAGGTTCGAGGCAAAGTGATTTGTTCCTCATTTTGATGAAGTCGCTGCGTCCCCGTCTCCCCGCGTGGGAGGATCGGGGGGCAGCGGCGAGCCAGATGAATAAGCTCTTCACGGGGCCAGGCCTTACTCGAGCCTCATCTTTGGATGGACCCAGGAGACCTGCGGGAGTATTTCTCGGTGAGGTGATCATGGGACGGGATTCTCCTTGGTCCGCGACGCCTTGCGGATGACCAAGCATGCACCGTGCCAGATCAGAAAACCGTTCGAGGCAGTGGACAAATAGGGCTCTGCCATGTTGCGCATCCGACATTGTCGGACATCGGACAGGGCCGAACGCGACGCGCGCGGCTGAGAATATCTTCTTCGTTCGGAAGACGATTGGGCGCGCTGCCGGGGAGGGGTATAGGATGCGCTTCGAATGGCCGCTGCACTGACGGTGAGAATGGAGATGTTGGTCGCCCCAGCGGGACCCTGTCCTCGACAGCCAGACCGGGTCGATGCTGAAGGGCAGAGGCGTGAGCAGCCCAGCCAACTCGAACCCGGAGCCTGCTCGCGCGCTAAGACGGATCTGATCAAAGACGGCGAGTTGGGCGATATCCGCGAGGCGCTGGAAAACGAAGATCGTAGGACTCGGGCCGGAAAAAACGAGGCGGTTGCGCGCTTCTGGCGTAATGCGCCTGCCGCGAGGCCGTTGAGCCTGATGAGTTGCTGCGGGAAAGGGGAGTGTTTGCGCGGGACCTTGGTCAAACGTAAGAAACAACCGTCGAGCTCGCCGTGGATGGGGGCATGCAGGCACGTTTGTCGCTGGAGGACAGCAGCACGGAAGGTGTCCGCGCTTGCCGTCGTCGCAGGGTACCAAACAGGAGAATTTGGCGGTCGCGATCGAATTCATCTGCGTAAATACCGCCTGGCTGTGCTCGGTTTGCCGGCGAACAGATTTTGCCTTCTTTGCGGCTGCAAACGCATCGCTGGCGGCGTGGTCCCTTAGGTCAAGAGCATCGGGTGAGTAACAGCCTGATCCTGCTCAATCTGATACGCGCCAACCGCCTCGCCGGATTGTGGAACCGCTCGCGGGTAGCTTCTACCACAAACAGCAAGGTCATGAAATCAAGTAGGAAGTCGTCGATCGCTTGGGCGATTGTTTCTGACTTGCCCTTGAACTGGTCCAGCAGAACGCGCGCGTTATCGATCGCTTCCACGCTGGTGGCATCGATCAACCCCTCGACCCTCTTGAAACAATCCAATTCGAAACTCCTTCAAGCGCTTGCCAAGCCGTTATGCACGAAGGTAGCTCCGTGAACTACCCGGCCTTTGACCTGGCGGCACGAGCAGCGGTCGGCCTTACGTCCCGTGCCTCCAAGCACCAGCCCTAGACGTGGCGCTGAGGAGCGTTGGAAGGATCGGGCGCTTCCGGCCATGCTCGAGCGGTAGTGTAGGACAGTGCTTGCTGGCGACTACGGCCAAAATGGAGTGCGCCAGCTGATCGGGGCTTAACAATTTTTCGCTTTTTGCTGCGCCCAAGTCTCGGCTATGAGTCAGGCAGGCCTAATGGCCTGCCCGACGTTGCAATTGTTAAGGAGGAACACGTATATGCCTACTGGAACGGTAAAGTGGTTCAACAGCACCAAGGGGTTTGGATTTATCCAGCCCGACAATGGCGGTCCGGATGTTTTCGTCCACATTTCCGCTGTCGAACGCGCGGGCCTCTCGACCCTCGCTGACGGCCAGAAGATCAACTATGAGATCGAGCAGGATCGCCGCACCGGCAAATCCTCCGCTGGCAGCCTCAGCAAAGCTGGTTGAAATTTTCTCCTGCGTCCTGGCAAGAGTGGGCGCGTAGGTCCGGAGGTCCTCACGGCCGCTCGATAGGAGCGAGCAAAAACTGAGGGCAGCAGATTGCTGCAGGCGTCGCGAATTCCTCATGAAACAAAAAAGGAAGGCGGGGTTGGCCCCGCCTTTTTATATGACGATATGACGCGCAGATTAAGCCGATGGCTGCAACGCTCCAGAACGAATCTCCATTGCCGAAATCAAGCCGCGACCTTCTTGCGGGTTCGCTTCGTCGGCGCCGGCTCCGGCGCTTCCGGCGCTTTCGGTTTGCGGCCGAGCCCCATTGTCTTGGCCAATGACGAGCGCGCCGCGGCGTAGTTCGGCGCGACCATGGGATAATCCGCCGACAGGCCCCATTTGGCCCGATATCCATCCGGCGTCAGCCCATAGTGGGTCGACAGATGGCGCTTTAGCGATTTGAATTTCTTCCCGTCCTCAAGGGAGATGATGTAGTCCGGTGTCACCGACTTCCTGATCGGGACTGCAGGCGTAAGGGCAACCGGCTCTTTTGCAGAGACACCTTCCGCCGTCCCTTTCAGAGCCGCGTGCACTTGGCCGATGAGGGCAGGGAGATCCCCCACCGGGATCGGATTGTTGGAGACATAGGCTGAGACGACATCGGCCGTGAGCTCGATGAGGGTGTTGATGTTTTTTTCGGCTTCTTCTGTCATGAAACTCTCCAGGCGGCGTGAAACACAGTCGGCGAAGCGTCGCTTCATAGTGGCGGTCTCCGCTGAAAGCAACCAAGGTCTCGACAGGATTATTGCGATGCTCGTCCAGCGAGATCTATGGCGCAGTATCGCGCCGTCATGTCCGTTGATGCGTTCCGTTGTTGGCGACCTGCCGCGGTGCTTGCGCATTTTCAGGCGCGTCTCGGCCGTAAGCTTTGCGCCAAAATGACCAGTAATCTCGAAACGAAGCGGGCTATTCCTGTTTCGCCATTCTCTTTTTGGCTGTGAAATCGATGGCAGAGCAGTGGCCGCTTCCTGGTGGCGCGTGGAGGAACTATCAAGCGTTGATTCGCAATGGTCGAAACGATCTAGATTCATCCGGTGAGCCGCTCTTGCAGCAGGATGTTAGGGATTGACCCGCTGGCAAACCGAGGACATCACGCCGCTGCTTTGCTATTGAACCGCTATCGCTGTGACAACACATTCCGCAATGGTGGGCGGGTGTAGAGGAGGCGCCTGTTCACGCAAAACTAGCGGTTTCAGCAGGTCGGGAGGAACGAATGAGCTCAGGGACTTTCAGCAGCCCACTTTTCGTAAGGCGTGCAGCGCACATCGTGCAAGAGATTGCCAGTCCTGCGGATGCTATCGATTTCCTCAACGAATGGCCAGAAGATCGCAGAGACCGGATCTACGAAGCCGCCCTCAGGGCGTGCTTTGATGCATACAACGGACGAAAACCTGCGAGCGCAGCGCGCAAGGCTGTTTTCCGCTTTGCGAAACAGGTCGCCATATTGGAAGATGCAACCTCGGCGATGCAATGGCTCGCTGCCTGCATGTCGGGCAGTGGAAAAGCGCAAGTATAGGCGCCGCAGTCGTGTGTGAGGCTGGAGCGGGTACGCCGACGAGGTTATTGTGTCGAGATTTCGCCGGCATCTGGAGCGTAGTGTAGCGAACAAACAATATTTTGCGGCGCTATGGCGATGTTACCTCTCGCGATAGGATTGCAACGCCTCCGGTGTGAAAATCACTGCGTGGGACTTGGTTCTCAAATTCATGATGGTAAATTACCGTGTAATGATTGCAAAGCAGTTGTCCCATCGAAGCAAGATGATAAACGAAGCCAAAATTGTGCTCCGTCGTCTGCCAATATTCGCTCTATGGAGGCCTACAAGCCAATTAAAACAGCTACTCGGGCGCCTCTGAAATTCGTGTAATTCTGCTCACCCCAAACGGCCCTCTACAGTCGAAATAAGATCGTCCCGCAAAGGTGCTACAAGACACTATCGCGGATCGATTTGGGCCAAGGTCGATCTGGCGAAGGCAGGCGGAAGTCGAGCAGGACCTGCTGCGGAACAGATAACCGGCCCCAAACCGAATCCGACACGGTGGCCCCGATTTCTTCATAGTTGAAGGCGCAGAGAGAACCGGAGCACGGCTCCGGCGCCGCCGCTTGCCGAGCAGCGATCCTCCGCCTCCCAAAATCCAATCGAGAAGAGCGTTCAATTCCGGGACGGTCCAAGCTCTGCCGCAAAAACAGGTGTCAGACCCCCGGTCCTCTCCCGCAACTGATCTAGCGCAGGGCGTTCATGAGCCGCATATCCCAGAGTGGCTGCGTGCACGACGCAGCGAGATCATTTATGAAAATCCTATTCAGTACGATGGCTGTCCCCTTGCTGACGGCCACCGCCTTTGCTGCGGATTCGATCCCCGCAGACCTCAGAGAAACGGCAATGGCCACTTTCAAGGCTTTGCCACCCACCACGCCGGCAGTCGCCAACAACCCGATCACCCCGGAAAAGATCGCTCTCGGCAAGGCACTGTTCTTCGATCCACGCGTCTCTGCGTCAGGCGTCTTGTCGTGCAACTCGTGCCACAACCTGGCCACCGGCGGCGACGACAATCACGAAACCTCGATCGGCCATGGTTGGCAGAAGGGACAGCGCAACGCGCCGACTGTACTGAACGCTGTCTTCAACATCGCCCAGTTCTGGGATGGTCGTGCCGAAGACCTGAAGGCTCAGGCGAAGGGACCGGTCCAAGCCGGGATCGAAATGGCCAATACACCGGGCCAAGTCATCACCACGCTCAAGTCCATGCCGCAATATGTCGAGTGGTTCGATGCAGCTTTTCCGGCTGAAGCCGATCGGGTCACCTTCGACAACCTCGCCAAGGCAATCGAAGCCTTCGAGGCGACACTGGTCACGCCGGCCCCCTTCGACAGTTTCCTGAATGGCGATGACGCCGCCATGACTTCCGAACAGAAACAGGGCCTGGCGCTTTTCATGGACAAAGGCTGCTCGTCCTGCCATGGCGGTATCAACGTTGGTGGGCAAGCCTATTACCCATTCGGCCTCGTGGAACAGCCCAGCGCCGAGGTCCTGCCGGAAAAAGACAAGGGCCGATTTGCGGTCACCAATGCAGCCGACGATTCCTATGTTTTCCGCGTGGCGCCGCTGCGCAACGTTGCACTCACCGCGCCATACTTTCATTCGGGCAAGGTTTGGGATCTGAAACAGGCCGTTGCCATCATGGGAACCACCCAGCTTGGCGTGGTACTGGCGGACGAAGAAGTCGACCTGCTTGTTGCCTTCCTCAACTCGCTGACCGGAAAGGCACCCGAGGTCGCCTATCCCATCTTACCCGCCGAAACGGCGACAACACCCCGGCCTATAACGCAGATCTTAGGAAAATAAACGGCCAGCTGACTGCGGAACATCGCAATTGACAATGATTGCGACTTTTACTGGACGAGACGAGTCGCGACGTCCATGAGAACGCAAATGGCTCGTTTCCAAAGTGCAGACACTGCTTCCGTCACCAGCTCGTTGCGATGGAATCATGTTTGGGATCTGGCGTGCGACATGCCAAGGAAGGCGTCTGACGCATGAGGCTCGCGCGCTGTCGATACCGCGCGGCGGCCGGCCATCGCGCTGGCGGCCGAATTGCCGCGCGCCGAAGTGATCGGCCCCCTTAGGGCGAAGGGGCAGCCACTCCGTCCTCCATGTCCAGAGATTCTTCGACTGCTTCCGGATTCCGGGCGATGGTCCAAAGGAGAGTATTCGCCGCTGCATCCGGTTTCGAGCGACCTTGCTCCCAGTTTCGAAGCGTTGCCAGATCGAGGCCATACCTCACGGAGAATGCCTCCTGAGAGAGCTTCGTGCGATCCCGGACTTCGCGAACACTTATCGGCCGCGGCGCATGAACCTTCGCGATCACGCCTGCGGACGACAGTTCATTCTTCAGTGCCAATAGGTCGTCGACGCAAGGAACCGTCACGAACGCCTTGCCGTGATCGACCATCTCCGTGAGTATCGCGTGGGCCGTCCTGAGCGGCAGCTGTCTCTTAACGAGAATCCGGGCGGCCTCAGGAGTATTCGCGCCGTGAAGAAAACTGAGGCTCAGTCGGACGGGAGAGCCTGACGACACCGGGACGACGTCCCGGGTTCGCACCCGTTGTCCGTACCGCTCCATGAATTTCGATGTAGTCGACATTAAGCTTCTCCGCGATCACTCGACCGAGCTTGCGCAATTTGGACCATCCCCACTGGAGGCATCGCGATAAAAGTACGCCAAACAACGCTAAGGGAGAACAAGCAGTGATCTGATTTCGTTCGACGCTCGTTTTCGAGAGCCGTTCTGGGTCGTTCGCAATCAACTGTGTAGGCCGGCGGAGCGAGCAAGGAGCGCCAGATCCGGACAGGGCTGAGTGAGGTGTTTCTCCGAAAGATGGGGCCATGCCCTAAGGAACACGAGATGTAGTGGACTCGTCGATCCGCGCGGTTTCGATTCGCGCACCCGGGCACAACGCTTGGATAAGTCCCATCAGA
Organism: Mesorhizobium sp. M0522; assembly: GCF_040321085.1. Classification (NCBI taxonomy): domain Bacteria; kingdom Pseudomonadati; phylum Pseudomonadota; class Alphaproteobacteria; order Hyphomicrobiales; family Phyllobacteriaceae; genus Mesorhizobium; species Mesorhizobium sp. M0522. Next base: position 38,135 of record NZ_JAMYQW010000042.1, on the reverse strand, counting down.
TGCTCTCCGGTGGCCGTCATCTGTTTAGCTGACATTGGGCCGAGGGCTTCCAGCACGAGCCACATGGCGCGGGTATCGACCGTGACCATGGTGCGCCGCCCCTGCCGCCAGTTCCAGCGGCGGCACGTGACACCGGCATCATCGCACCAGATGACTTCGCCCGGTTCAGGATGCTCGGTTACCATTTCACCTTGCTGGATCGTGTCGAATGGCTCCGCTCCCTTCGCAATTAAAAGTCTCGGGACCCCCTGGTAGAGATCGAGATCCTCCCCGCCAATCGGAACGCCATACAGCACGCTGACGGCATTGTAGGCATCAACCAGTGGAGATATCCGCGGGAGAGAGCCATCTTTCCGCACCCGCTTGAGAAGCGCGGCGGCCGAGCACCGCGTTCGATTGGCCTTTGTGCCGAAAGCCTCGTAGGCAACGGCCCACGCCGCAAGATGCGCGTCCCTTGGGGCGTCATCGCGAAGCGCCGCCTGTTCCGCCGCCGCAATCGTGTCGTTCAACGCCTGTGCATCCGGCACGTCGATTTCAGCGTTCCGCACCACAATGCTGATCAGATGAAAATCCGGGTAGCGGGCCTTGATCTCGGGGGCAATCAATGGCGTGAAAGACATGGGATGCTCTTTTCTCATGGGGAGGCTTTGCGCTGCGGGTCGTTCGGGAAATGTTTGAAGAAAGGTGCTTGTCGAGCGTCCAGATCTTCTGGCATCGGCATGGTGCATGCCGCACCATGCGCTGGATAATTCCATCATTCGGCCGTGGACAAGGCCTGGTAGAGATCGTCGATTATCTCTTGCGGGTGCTCGAGCCCGCCTCGGCCGGCAACAAGCTACGCCTCCGCCAGATCCTCCATTTCATAAAAGGCAGCGGGCGCGATATGGATGTGAGGCAGCTTTCCTTGCCGGTTATGCATCGCTCTCGGAAATTCGTCTCGCACGAAAATCTGCCGCCAAACTGGCTGATCAACAGCACCAGTTGCATAGCGTTTTCCCAGTCCAGTTGACTTTGCAACGAAATGCGGTTCAGCCCAAGGGTCGGTTTCCTCGCCAGCACGCCACGTCCCCGCCGTTTTAGCCACCGTGTCCCGGCAACGCGTCTTGCACCTGCTTGATAACCGCTCGCAGGATCTCAACGCCCTTCTCGATTTGCCGAATGCTCAAGGCGGCATAGCCCATGACAAGCCCCACGCGATCGATGTGACCTTCGTCCGATTGCCGCTCGTAGAGGGGCGAGATCAGGTGCAGCCCCAGGCCCGCGCCTCGGGCGGCTTCGACCAGGGTCGTTTCCCGCGATCGCGGCAGTTCGTCGAACCAAACGACGACGTGCAGACCGGCCTCTGCTCCGTGGACAGCGATGCGATCTCCGAAGCTGCGCCGCAAGGCGCCCAACAACGCCTCCCGACGCTCGCCGTTCAGCCTGCGCACACGCCGCACATGGCTTTCGTAGCCGCCACTCTCGATCAAAGAGGCCAGAGCCTCCTGTTCAGCGACCGGCGAATGTCGGTCCGCGAATTGTTTGGCGGTAGCGAAGACCTCCTGCAATTCCGTCGGGACGACGAGGTAGCCGATACGCAGCATCGGCGAGAGCGTTTTGGAGATCGTGCCGAGGTAGATGACAGCCCCGTGGTCCTCAAGACTGTGCAGCGGAGGGACCGGATTGATGTCGTAGCGATATTCGCTGTCGTAGTCGTCCTCGATCACATAGGCGTTGTTGTGCCGCGCCCATTCCAGAAGCTGATGGCGGCGCGCGATCGGCATGACGCCGCCCAGCGGAAACTGATGCGATGGCGTGACATAGGCCAGTCGTGCCCCGATCCCCGCCAGCAACTCCGTCTTCATCCCGTCCTCGTCGACGGTGACCGGGACGGGCGAGGCACCCGTACTGGCAAAGACCTGACGCGCCATCCTATAGCACGGGTCCTCGATGACGAAGCGGTCGGCGGGATCGAGAAGTAGGCGAGCGCACAGATCTAGGCCCTGCTGCGAACCGTTGACGATGATGATCTGCTCGAGGTCGCAGCTCAGAGTTCGGGCGCGCCAGAGATAGCCCTGGAGCGTCTGGCGCAGCCCACGCCAGCCGCGAGGATCGTCATAGGCAAGACGCAACGGGCGCTGCCCCATCGCCTCGTTCATCGCACGTTTCCAGACCAATGCGGGGAAGTCTGACGGCGCCAGGTCGCCATAGCGGAAATCGACCTTCAGTCCAGTCGGCAGATAATCCGGCCAGGGCGGCGTAACGCGCAGTCGTTCGCCATAGGCGGACAGATGAACCGGGCCGACTCGTTTCGCGACAGTGCGGCTCGTCTCAGGAGCGATCAGCGAGGATGCAACGCGAGGTCGTGCGCCTTGACGGACTTCGATAAAACCTTCCGCGGTCAGTTGGTCATAGGCGACCGTCACCGTCGTTCGCGAAACCCCAAGGTCATTTGCCAGGCCGCGGGAGGACGGCAGCTGACTACCGGTTTCATAGACGCCGCCGAGGATTTGCTCGCGAAGAGCCTCGTAGATCTGGCGTGCACCCATCGCGTGCGAGCGACCTGCAGAACCGGCACTTGAAGACTGGACCATTTCATTCATTGCTCACTGGATATTTCACATTGGCCAGTTTGCCGTCAATCTTTCGGAAGCCCAAGAAAGATCTAGAGGCCGAATGACCCGTTCCTATCAATCCGAAACCGATGCTCTCACGCGGTCGCTCCACGACACCGGTCCCGGATTCGCCACTCGGGCGATCCATCATGGCTACGATCCGGCCGGCTTTTCCAATGCCGTTCAGCCGCCAGTCTTCTTGACCTCGACCTATGGATTCGAAAGCGTGGCAGCGAACGAGGCCGCCGCCGCGCTTGGCGGAAGGCTCTATGCGCGCGAATACAATCCGACGACGGAGATCCTAGAACAACGGCTTGCCAATCTGGAAGGAGCCGAGGCAGGTCTGGTCGTTGCCTCGGGGATGGCGGCTTTCGGGACGCTGATCCTGTCGCTCCTGTCCCAAGGGGATGAACTCATCGTCCACAGGACACTTTATGCGAACACGCTTGCCATGGTCGAACAGGCGGTCCCCCGCTTCGGCATCAAGGTCGTCGCGGTGGACCTGTCCGATCCTCAAAATCTCGATGCCGCGATTACCGAGCGGACCCGGCTTGTTTTCTTCGAGACGCCGGTGAATCCGCTGAGCCGCATCCTAGACATCGCTGCCATTGCCGAGCGCGCCCACGCGCGCGGTGTAAAGGTTGCAGTCGACAGCACCTTCGCCTCCCCCGCGCTCCAGCGGCCGCTCGAACATGGGGCCGACCTCGTGCTCCACTCGCTGACCAAATACATCAATGGGCATGGTGACGCCCTTGGCGGGGCGATTCTCGGCGACGCGCAAACGCTCCGCACGCTGCACGAAACGGGCCTGCGCTACATCACCGGCGCAGCGCTCTCGCCCATGTCAGCCTTCCTGATCCTGCGCGGTCTGAAGACGCTCACGCTGCGCATGGAACGGCACAGCGCCACTGCCCTTGCGGTGGCTCAGGCGCTCGAGGCGCACCCGGCGGTGGCATGGGTGAGTTATCCCTTCCTCGACTCGCACCCTGATCAGGTGACGGCGCGAAAGCAGATGTCCCAAGGCTCGGGCATGTTGGCCTTTGGCCTCCACGCTGGGTTCGAGGGCGCGCGCCGGATGATGGACCGGCTCAACTTGATCACCCGGGCTGTCAGCCTCGGCGATGCCGACAGCCTCATCTATCATCCGGCAAGCCTGACCCGTGCTCGTCAGCCGATCCGCAAGGATGCCCATCTGGCCGATGGAGTCGGCGAGGACCTCATGCGTCTCTCGGTGGGTCTTGAAGACGCCGATGACCTAATCGCCGACCTGCGGCGGGCTCTGGACGCCTTGTGATGACCTGTCGTCCGGCCAGTCCTGCGCTCACGCACAAACCTGGAGCCTTGCCATGGCATTCCTGAGTGGTCTTTCCGCGTTTCCCATCACGCCCGCCGATCGTGACGGCCGCGTCGATACCGTTGCTCTGCGCAGGCTGATTGCTCGGCTTGGCGCCGCTCAGGTCGACTCCATCGGTCTTCTCGGCAGCACCGGCACCTACATGTATCTGTCGCGCGAGGAACGGCGACGGACGCTCGCCGAGACCTTGGACGAAATCGCCGGGCGAACGCCGGTCGTGGTGGGTGTGGGCGCGTTGCGCACCGATGAAGCAGTGAGGTTCGCGCAGGACGCCAAGGCCCTTGGAGTTGCCGCGGGGCTGCTTGCGGCCGCCTCCTACACCCCGCTCACTGAGGACGAGGTGTTCGAACATTTCTCGACGGTGGCGTGCGAGAGCGGCCTGCCGATCGTCGTCTACGACAATCCAGGAACGACGCATTTCCATTTCACCCCAGCACTCGTCAGCCGCCTGACAAAGGTGGGTGGGATTGTCGCTATCAAGAATCCGACAGACAAGGGCGATGCGATCAAGAGCCATCTGGCCGACCAGAGGCGCACTGTGCCGGAAGGGTTCTCGATCGGCTACAGCGGCGACTGGAACGCTGCAGAGGCCATAATCGCCGGCGCCGACACATGGTACAGCGTCCTCGCCGGCATCCTGCCCGAGGTCTGCGTGAAGATCGTCACGGCGGCGCAACAGGGCGATGCGGCCGAAGCGCGACGGATCGATGCCACGCTTGCGCCGCTCTGGAGCCTCTTCAAGGAGTTCTCGAGCCTTCGCGTCGTCTATGCACTTGCCGAATTGCTCGACATTTGCCGTGCCGACCCCCCGCGTCCCATCCTGCCTCTGCCCTCAGCAGCGAAGCGCCAGATCGCCGCCGCGTTGGAACGCTTGCCATCGGATGCCAGCCGGTGAACAGCGAACCCGGCGGCCAGTGAAGGAACCTGTCATGTATGTACCCGCGCATTTCGATGAACCGAGCCGAGAAGTCCTTTACGAACTGATCGAGAACAGCGCACTTGGCATGCTGATAACCCATGGCCGGAGCGGTCTCGACGCCAATCAAATCCCCTTCGACCTCGACACGTCACAGGGAGAAAACGGTTCCCTTTATTCCTGCGCGATTAGTACACGTGCCGAAGGAAAGTGCACTTTCTCGCTCGAGTGACTTATTTCAAAGGATGTGATCGCGTTTTGGCACATTCACGGCCCACATGCGGCAGCCGCTAACTCACCACATGGTGAGCAACCAGGAAACCTTCCGGCCTACACTTTCTCCCGGAGCGCGCGTGCTGCAGCAACCATGTTCATGAGGGCAGGGCGGACCTCCTCCCACTTGCGGGTTTTGAGGCCACAGTCCGGGTTTACCCACAGTTGGGCATCGGACAGTCGCTCGCGGGCAAGCATGACGAGATCCGAAATCTCGCCGACTTCCGGGACCCGTGGTGAGTGAATGTCGTAGACTCCGGGCCCGATTTCATTCGGATATTTGGAGCTCGTGAAGGCGTCCAGCAGTTCCATTTTCGAGCGCGACGTCTCAATCGAAATGACATCCGCATCCATTTCAGCGATCGCGTCGATGATCTCGTTGAACTCCGAATAGCACATGTGGGTATGGATTTGAGTCGCGTCCTTTACACCCGTTGAAGCGATCCGGAAGCATTCGACAGCCCAGTCGAGATAGTCGTTCCAATCAGACTGGCGCAGTGGCAATCCTTCGCGAAACGCGGCCTCATCGATCTGGATCATCCTTGCGCCGGACCATTCGAGATCCGTCACTTCGTCGCGGATGGCGAGCGCGATCTGGCGGCATGCTTCGGAGCGGGGTACGTCGTCGCGAACAAATGACCAGTTGAGAATGGTCACTGGGCCTGTGAGCATTCCCTTCACAGGGTTTTCCGTAAGCGACTGGGCGAACTGCCACCAGCGCAGCGTCATCGGATTGGGCCTCGATACGTCGCCGAAGATGATGGGGGGACGCACGTAACGCGACCCATAGCTCTGCACCCAGGCATGCTGGGTGAAGGCGAAGCCGGACAGCTGCTCGCCGAAATGCTGTACCATGTCGTTTCGTTCGAACTCACCGTGCACCAGCACGTCCAGCCCGATCTCTTCCTGCCAGCGAATTGCAGCCTCGATCTCCTTCTTCAGGAAGGTCTCGTAGTCGACATAGCTCAGCTGGCCCTTCGCATGAGCGGCCCGCGCTCTGCGTACCTGCGGCGTCTGCGGGAAGGACCCGATGGTCGTCGTCGGGAACGGCGGCAGCCCGAGCGTGCCGGCCTGGACTCTGGAGCGCTCGGCAAAAGCGCTCTCTCGTCGCTTCATGCTGTCGTCAATGCTGGCGATCCGCCCCTCAACCAGCGGGTCATGGATCTTCGTGGATGTCACGCGAGTGGCGGCAGCCTCGGCAGACGCTTTCAACGCGCCTGCCACCGCATCCCTGCCTTGGGACAGGGCCCGGGCAAGCAACACCAACTCGTCGGTCTTCTGGGCCGCGAAGGCGAGCCACGACCTGATGTCCGCGTCGAGTTCCGTCTCCATGCGCAGGTCGATCGGCACATGCAGCATCGAGCAAGAAGGCGCGATCTCGACGCGGTCCAAGGGCCAGCCGGCGACGATCGGTTTGATGCGGTCGAGAATGGCGGGCAGGTTCGCACGCCAGACGTTGCGGCCATCGATCAAGCCAAGCGAGAGCACCAGATCCTTCGGTGCGAGCCGACCCACCGTTTCCAGCTGCTCGGGAGCGCGCACGAGATCAATATGCAGCCCGGCCAGGGGCAGAGAAACCGCGGTTTCGAGATTGTCTCCCAGCGGCCCGAAATAGGTAGCCAGCATGATCTTCAGCTCGGGCGCGGCTTTCGACAGCTGGCCATAGGCGAATTCGAACGCAGCTCGTTCGTTCGGGTTCAGATCGAGGACAAGCGCTGGCTCATCGATCTGCACCCAGTCGGCTCCCGACAGCTTCAGCCTCTGCACGAGTTGCTCGTAGACGGGCAGCAGCCGCGGCAGGAGCGCGATGGGATCGAATCCTTCGGCAGGCGATTTCGCCAGCTTGAGGAAGGTGACCGGTCCAAGGATGACTGGGCGTGTGTGAATGCCGAGGGCTTTAGCCTCGAGGAAGTAATCAACCGGCTTCGTCGACGAAAGAGCGAACGTTTGATCATCGTTTAGTTCCGGCACAATGTAGTGATAGTTGGTGTCAAACCACTTGGTCATTTCCATCGCGGTTACACCAGGCCGATGAGCCGCATGCTGGTGACCACCGTGCCCACAATCCTCCGTCTGACCTTGGTTGCCGCGCGCCATAGCGAAGTAGATGTCGAGTGGGACCTCGCCGCCATTCCAGGCGTAACGAGACGGAAGGGCGCCGACCATGGCTGCGGTGTCGAGCACATGGTCGTAAAGCGAGAAGTCGTTCGACGGGATTTTCGACACGCCGCGATCGTGCTGCTCTTCCCAACTAGCGGCACGGAGCGCCTTCGCCGTCGTGAGAAGGTCGGCGGCGGAAGATTTTCCGGACCAGTAACTTTCAAGCGCGAACTTCAGTTCTCGCCGACGACCGAAGCGCGGCACGCCGAGCGTTGCTACAGGAATTTGCTGAGAGACAGTCATGCCATACCCCGATGGTTGGGGCGTCGGTGACAAGGAAGGCGCTAGCAGGCCGGCACGAACGCCAGGCTGCAGCGGCCACCGAGACACCCCGCCCATGGACGTAATTCGCCGTGGCAGGTCTCCTGGCTCGCGGGTCATAGCCTCTACCCGTCTTCCCAAGGCTATTCGCCTCAGTGACATGAGTGGGGTTAGCTTGCCGCTAACAGTTGCGGGGGCAGCGCCGGCATCGCACCGGCTTCCCTCTTAGCTCCGCTGCGGCACCGCCGTACGGAGAACCACGACACGGGAGACAATTACAGCAGCTCGCTTCTTTGTCAATGCCGCATAAAGAAATGTTTATGTCGTTATGTTAAATTTCGGTTGGCATGTTGCCAAAGGTCGCCTCGAAAGCGAAAACTGTGGAAGCCTTGAGCGGCCGGTAAATCAAAGCGATGACGCACAGCGGTCCGGGAGGATAGGAGTTCGTCGGCTGCCGGGCGCAAACATACCGGCAAGCGCCGTGGTGCTGCTTCGCGCATCATGCGAACGCCACCTCGGCATCGAACTTCGGCTCCGAGGTTCCGACCGCTTCGTCGGTGATCTGCTCGCGACCATATTCGGCTCAATGGCGAGGCTGTTGCCTAGGAAGCTGTTGGCCGTGATGCCCTCGGTGATACGACACAATGATTTCGAGGGGAGCACCCGAGGCCGGCGCAGCGCGTGTTGCGAAGTGATCGAGGCCAATGTCTCGACCTGCTTGTTCGCAGCCCACCGGCTCAAGGTAACCGGCTCAAACCAACGGGCCAGCTCAAGTCCTGTCCAAATGAGGCCTGAGCGGCAAATCGTCGTGCACGCGCACGGTTTGGCGTTCGATCTTGTGATGCGTCTTGGGCGGGCAATCGCCACGGTGCAGCGCTTCCAGGCGCGCAACGATTTCGGCGTCATCCTGGGTCTGCCTGTTGTTGTGGCGAACATACTCGACCCAGGTTGGCACATGATAGCACTCGGTCCATAGTTCGGGCTTTTCCAGGTCACGCAGCAACGCCCATTGTCTGGCGCCATCTCGCAGCCGGGCTTTTCGCCACGATGTCATCACACTGAGAAATTCTGGGACATCTCTCTGATCGATACGATAATCGACCATCACCATGATCGGACCGCTTCGTGGCCGCAGATCAAGTTGCAGCGTCGGTTCGCTGAACTTGTTGGTCGGATCCAGATTGAGCGTTTCGAAATCCGGCTGACGCAGAACGATGCCCATCAGTCCACCAATCACAAGAACCACGCTGGCGACGAGGAAGGCTCCCGAAACACCTTGGACATCCGCCAGTTCGCCCCAAAGCCAGCTTCCCGCCGCCATGCCGCCGTATGTGGCCGTCTGATAGAGAGACAGGGCGCGTCCAACCACCCACCGCGGCGCCGAAAGCTGCACTGTGACGTTAAACAGCGAGAATGATTGAATCCAGGCCGCACCGGCCGGCATGAGGAGGAGACAGCTCAGCCAAACGTCCTCACTCCATGCCAGAAAGAAGCAGCTGATCGCCAGTATAAAGAACGCACCGCGAATGACCCATTCGTTGGAGAGAACTTCTCGGACCCGCCCAATGAGGAGCGCGCCGCAAATCGCTCCCAGGCCGAAGAAGCCGAGCATCACGCCGTAGGTGACTGCGGTCCCTTTGATCTGTTCGCGAGCGACCAACGCAGGAGAGCCAAAATCACAACGGCGGTGAGGCCGAAAATGAAACTCCGGCACATCACCTTGAGAAGGTTCGGCGACAAGAGCACGTAACGGAAGCCCGCCGCCATCGCACTGCCGAAAGCCTCCCGCGGCAGCGCTTGTCGTGCCCGTACCGCTTTCCACCGCAACAGCGCAGCGATCAGAGCGAAGTAGCAAAAGACGTTAAAGAGGAACGCGAAGGCCGCACCGGCTGTGGCCACGATTAGGCCGCCAATCGCCGGCCCGATGCTGCGCATGAGATTGTAGCTCATGCCGTTGAGCGCAACCGCGCTAGGCAGGTGTTCGCGAGGCAGGATATCCCCCATCGAGGCTTGCCAAGAGGGATCGTGCAATGCCCAACCACAGCCGATCAGGAAGGTGAGACCCAGAAGGATCCAGGGTGTCATTTCCCCCGCATAGGTCAGGAACGCCAGGAAGGCGGATACGCAGACCATCAGCAGTTGCGCAGTCAACATGATCCGGCGACGGTCAAAGTTGTCCGCGAGCGCTCCCGCCGCGAGGGAGAAGATCATGTAGGGGAGGGTGGTCGATGACTGGACGAGCGCCACCATTCCATGGGAGGTGGCGATGCTGGTCATCAGCCAAGCCGCCGCCACACCTTCCACCAGGGTGCCAAGGTTCGAAACGAGTGCAGCCGACCATAGCGAACGGAAGGTCTTGTGCTGAAAAGGAACGAGTGAAGATGTTCTCTTCGCCATTGTGGGAAGCTTCGGGATCGACCGCGGGGCTGGATTTGGTTCGCCTCACTCAACCATGGCCTCGCCGTACAAGCCAAGCTGCCACAGTGGCGCGCCTGCTAACCCAGAAAACTTGGCGGCCTTACAGGCATGCGCAGGACGCGCGAAGCCGCTCAAATCTCCCCAGATGGGTCAGCCATCGAAGACCGGCATCACTTGCCCGTTGAGCGGCTATACGATAATGCTCCGCGCTAACCAGGAAGCGCCAAAAATTCGAGCGGCGACTTCATTCTCCTATTCAGGAAGGAACTATGAGGCGGCAGACGCGACCATTCACCGTGGAAGTCAAACAAAAGCGCAATTATGAAAAATCCGCACGTTCCATCTGGGGCAATTTCGACATCGCCGCGGCGATGGCCGAAACAACAAACGAAGTCGAGCCGTTAAATCGTCAGCTTGTTGACTCTACTGTCGTGGCCCTTGATGCTGAACTTTTGCACAAACCTCGAGTGGAGCATTTCATGGCCAATCCCCTGGAAACCGAGTCAGCAGTAGTTCATAGCGAACCGGCAGACAAAGCGGAAACGCCAAAACCGAAGACGAGAGCGCGGCGGTCGAGGAAGCCAGAAGCTGAGGCGAGCGCGCCTGCCCGCAAGGAGGGCGCCAAGCCGATATCCGCGACCACTGAAGCACCGCCGTCAGCGCGAACAGGCCGAAAGAGCTACTCCGCGAAGGATCGTGCCCAGAAGCTGGCGCAGATCGAGACCTCGATCGGCGGCGGCGCTACTCTCAAGAGCGCGGTGAAGCAAGCCGGCATCTCGGAACAGACATATTATCTTTGGAAGAAGGCGGCGGCGCCGGCGGCGGACAGTGACGGGCTGAAGGATCTCGTCGCGCTCGAGGAAGAAAACAAGCGGCTAAAGAGCCTGCTTGCCGATCGTCTCCGCAAGGAGAATGCGGAACTGAAGAAAAGGCTCGGGCTGGATTAAGGAGGGTGGGCAGCTGGTTCTTGGCTCGCCACCTACAGCAATCCCGCCTGCTCCGCCTCTCTGCGCAAATTCTGGCGTGGCCTTGGGCCGATTTGCTGGATGACCAGCCCGGCTGCCAGCGAGCCGAGATCGCCGCAATCCTTGAGGCTGCGGCCTTGCGTGTAGCCGTAGAGGAAGCCGGCGGCGTAGAGGTCGCCGGCGCCGGTGGTGTCGACCAGCTCGCGGATCCTGGTCGCATTGATGGTCACGGTCTCGTCGCCGCGCACGATGACCGAGCCCTTTTCCGAGCGGGTGACGGCGGCGATCTTGCAGTCCCTGCGGATCTGGGCCAGCGCCTCGTCGAATGACGCGGTCTGGTAGAGCGACTTGATCTCGTGGCTGTTGGCAAAGACGATATCGACGGTGCCGGAGCGCATCAGACCGAGGAATTCGTCGCGGTAGCGATCGACGCAGAACGAGTCCGACAATGTCATCGACACTTCGCGCCCGGCGGCGTGGGCGAGCTTAGCCGTCTGCCTGATCGCCTCCTTGGCGCGCGGCGGGTCCCACAGATAGCCCTCGAAATAGGTGACGGCGGCGCCCGACGCCTTGTCGGCCTCAACATCCTCCGGGCCGAGCTCGACGCAGGCGCCGAGATAGGTGTTCATCGAGCGCTCGCCGTCCGGCGTGACGAAGATCATCGAGCGCGCCGTCGGCGGTTCGCCGTTAAGCGGCCTGGTGTCGAAGGCGACGCCCTGGGCATGCATGTCATGCGCGTAGATTTTGCCGAGCGCGTCGTTGGATACCTTGCCGAAGAAAGCGGCGCGACCGCCGAAGGAGGCGACGCCCGCCGCCGTGTTGCCGGCGCTGCCGCCCGAGGCTTCAATGGCCGGGCCCATGCGGCTGTAGAGCAGTTCGGCGCGCCTCGTGTCGATCAAATTCATTGCGCCCTTGATGATGCCGTTGGTCTCCAGGAACGCCTCGTCGCACTGGGCGATGATGTCGACGATGGCATTTCCTATACAAAGCACGTCATAGTCCGGCATCAATGTCTCCGCGAAAATCCCGACGGCTTCTTGCCACGCCGGCCGGCCGGCGGGTCTGGCGAGTTGGCTTTCCGGATGCCAATCCATTCGGCGTCGGCCCTCACGGGGCGGCGAGTCCTGCCTCGCGACGCAATTCGTCGGCCCTGTCTGTCTTCTCCCAGGTGAAATCAGGCTCTTCACGGCCGAAATGGCCATAGGTCGCGGTCTTGCGGTATATAGGGCGTAGGAGATCAAGCATCTTGATAATGCCTTTCGGTCTGAGATCGAACAACTCAAGAATGAGGCGCTCGATCCTTCTTTCCTCAACCCTCGCTGTCCCGAACGTGTTGACCATGGCAGAAACCGGACTGGCCACGCCGATTGCGTAAGCAAGCTGCCTCGCAGACGTCCGCAAGTCCGCTAGCGACGATATTCTTTGCAACATACCGGGCCGCATAGGCAGCTGAGCGGTCAACCTTGGACGGGTCCTTGCCCGAAAAGGCGCCGCCGCCGTGACGACCCATCCCACCATAGGAATCAACGATGATCTTGCGTCCAGTGAGACCACAGTCGCCGCGCGGCCCGCCGACTACGAACCTCCCCGTCGGGTTGACCAGAATTCTGACGCCTTCCGTCTCCAGGTGGGTCGGCAGGACAGGCTTTATGATTTCCTCAATGACGCCCTCGCGGACCGTCTCTTGCGAGACTTGCTCGTCATGTTGGGTCGATACGACGATGGTATCAAGGGCGACCGGGCGCAACCCCTCATAGCGCACTGAGACTTGGGATTTCATATCAGGACGCAACCAGCCAAGCTGTCGTGCTTTCCGGACATCTGCCTGTCGTTTCGTCAAGCGATGCGCGAGCTGGATCGGCAAAGGCATCAAGGTATCGGTTTCGCGGCATGCGTAGCCGAACATGAGGCCCTGATCTCCCGCTCCCTGCTGGAGGTCCTGCCCTCGTCCCTCGTCAACGCCCTGGCTAATGTCGGGCGATTGCTCGGTGAGTGCATGAACGACGGAGCAACGCCGGCCGTCAAAGCCGACGGCCTCATCGTCGTATCCAATATCGAGAATTGTATCGCGCGCAACTTGGCTATAATCCACCCGCGCATCGCTGGTAATCTCGCCAGCCAGAACGACTATCCCTGATTTTACCAACGCTTCACAGGCGACGCGCGCCTTGGGATCGGTGCGGAGGATGGCATCGAGGATGGCATCCGAGATGTTGTCGGCCAACTTATCCGGGTGTCCCGCGCCAACCGATTCGGAAGAGAACACGAACTGCCTAGCCATGAAATGCCTCACTTCGGGTGTTGGAGTTGTATGGGGCATTTTGCTTAGCCCACCTTACCTGTCGGGGATGCCCGGGACCTCGAACGCAGCGCACGAGTCGGCAACGTCTCTTCGCAGGGAGGCATGGAGATCTTCGTCGTCTGGCTCGCCAGAGGACGGAGTCAATGAAGCGAGCAATTTGCACGGTTTCCACATCGCGCATGCCCATTGACGTCACTGCTGGCGCCCCCAGGCGAATTCCGCTTGTGACCGCCGGATCCCGCGGGTCGCCAGGCACCATGTTAAAGTTTGTGATGATGCCTGCCTTTGCTAGCCGCTCGGCATAGGCCTTGCCGGATAGTGGTCGATCGCGCAGATCAAGGATCAGCATGTGATTGTCCGTCCCCCCGGTAACCAGGTCATAACCTCGCTCGATCAGTGCCTGTGCAAGAGCCTTGGCATTCTTGACGGTCTGTTGGCCGTAGCTTCGGAAGGACGGGTTCGCGGCTTCGTGCAAGGCAACTGCTAGCGCAGCGATGGCATTCATGTGGGGCCCGCCTTGCAGGTGAGGAAAGACCGCCCGGTCTATTCGTCTGGCGAGATTGTATTTGCTCTTTGTATGATACAGGGCCTGATAGCGATCTTCGTTCCTGGACAAAATGAAACCACCGCGGGGACCGCGGATCGATTTGTGGGAGGTGCTGCTGACCACGTCGCAATGGCGCACGGGATTCGGGTGCGCTCCCGCGGCAATCAGGCCGCTGATGTGCGCAATGTCGGCTACGAGATAGGAGTTCGCATCCAGGGCGATTTCTGCCATTGCCGCGTAGTCAAAGACATCCCGCTTGGCTGTCTCGTGCAAGCGGTCATAGTCAATCTGCTGTGTCTTTTCATCTAGTTCATAGGGGACGCGTTGATAGTCAGTTCCGGAAAAGTTGATGGCCCAACCATGAGTCAGATGGCCCCCTTCCGGAAGGGGCAAGCCCATGACTTTGTCACCGGGGCTCAAAAGCGCACGATAGACAGCCTGGTTGGCCGGCGAGCCGGAATAAGGCTGGACGTTGGCATGCTCGCTGCCAAATAGTGTTTTCAAGCGCTCAATGGCTAGATTCTCAAGCTCATCAACGATCTCATTTCCAGCGTAGTAGCGCGCACCGGGGTACCCCTCGGCGTACTTGTTCGTGAAAATCGAGCCGTTCGCTTCCAGCACGGCCGAGGACGCAAAGTTCTCTGAGGCGATGAGCTTAAGGGTCGTCCGCTCCTGCCGCTCCTGTCTTAGAAGCAGTTCGTGAACGCGGCAATCAACCGCGGCCAAGGAAGACTGCCCGTAGGTGTCGGGCTGTGCGATCGCGCCGTCGGCGGAGTTGTCCATGGTAGCTTCGCGCTCCAATTGGATGACCTATTTCACGGTCAAGCATGCGGTCCCCTTCGGCCGCGTGTCTCGTATCGCTTCGAGCCGTTGAAGGTCTCGTTTGTGATAGCCATCGCCGTGGGGCAGGAGATCAACCAACAATTGAACCAGCCCGCCGTCCTTACCTCCTGTTTTGAGATTGTACGAGCACCACGGACGTTGTTCGTTGCAGTAAAGAAAGTCGGCTCTGGCCAGCAGCCGAATGTGTCGTACAACGTGCTCACGACGCAGACCCAGAATCTCCGCTAGCTGGCAGACAGTTAGGTCCGCGTGCGCGCAAAGGCCTAGAATTCGAAGGCGATCTAAATGCGCTGCCGTCCGTAGGCGACTGACCAGTGTCAGCATTGGTCACGACCAAGCCACTTGGAAAGCCTGGGCACTCGTCCTACTGAATTTGTCATTTCGCGTTCTCCACAGATGTTGCAGCTTTCGAACCAAATAATATGGTTGCTTGTCCACCGTCCGGACAATCTCGGTGGCCGTGAAGATACTGTTTTGAGCCGATATGGCTGTGTCGAACAAACAAGATGGGCGCTCTTCTTGCCATTGCCTTTAGCCGAAATTGCACGCAGTTCGGCGGGTCGGAAAATAAGCCACGGTTCGGACCCCACTGACTCAAACGTTGCAATAAGCCTACCATTCACAGCGAACCGGAGTTGGTAAGAGTCTATGAATTTCCTTGAAGGATCTGTTGCAACGTTTGCGCAGCCCGGTCTTGCTCCCGGCTTGCACCGGTCAATCTCGTGCAGACTGACCGTGATGCAAAGATGACAAGGAAGGTTCGCTTTCAATCCGATCTTCTTCCTGGCCAAGTAGTTCGTAGTCTCATAACTGTGGCCTAGACAAAAGCTAGGCTAATCACCGAGGTATGATGTCGTTAGCGTGGTTGGGCCACCAGCAGGTCGACGCCAAGATCGACACGCGCAATTTCCCGCCCTACGAGAATGTCAGTGACTGCGCGCTCTCCCTCGGGCGGTCTGGCTGCGCCGTCTAGAATCTGAATGCGTCTCGCGCCGACCCGTTCAGCAATGAGCTGTTCGGCTTGCCGCATTGACGGCGAAGCAAGCTCAAGTACGTTTTCGCGCATCTCACGCGCCGCCTCGCCGACTTCCGCAAAACGCTTCTCGGCGAACTGCTCCTTAAAGAGCGCAGCGAGATCATCAAATGTTTGAACTTTGGTGGGCTTGGGTTTCGAGCAAAAATATCCAGTTGCCAGTCCAGGTTTATAGGCAAGGCTGTGCGCTTTGTCGTCTGGCAAGGGCCCAATATCCCCTGGTGAGACGAAAATGGACTGCCGTGCTACGGTTGCTCCATTATAAGAGCGGTCGAAATCGCTGATGTTTGCAATACAAGGAGCCGCATAGAAGACGTTTGACGGATAGCGCGCCTCAAGCCGAAGAAGCAGTTCATGCTGACGCGACACATCCCTGCGCATCATGGCAATCCGAAAAAATGGTATCGACAAACCGGGACAATGTCCGCTCGCAATCTCAAAGGCAGTTCCTCGCTTCATCAGCTCCGGAAGCTTGTACTGGAAAAACAGCGGAACCCCTGGGAAATTGATGCGGATGTCAAAGCCAGAATGCCCCTCCTGTATGAGGTTTGGAAAGACCGGCGCGCCTACAGGTGCGGCTGACGATGACCGGATAAGGTTTTCGGTGAAGGCATACCCAAATGAGAACTCCATGTAGCCCACCTTCATTCAATTCTGCTTTCGTGCTGAAGTTTATCCGGGCTCTTTGCCTGCAGCCGAGCAGACTCTATAACAAAAAAACTATGTATACTTGCGATAGTCTGAGTTGTCGATTCCTCGGATAGATATCTAAAGAGCTCACCCACTCTTCTGGCTGCTAGAATGGGAATGGGAAGCTTCTGGTTGATCTGGGTCGAGTTCCAGTTGATTTTGGTAAGCGAAAAAACCTCCTGCGCTATCTCAGCGATTCCCGGCCAGATCGCCGATAAGTTTCGGGCTTCGCGAACAGCGCCAGAGTGCGTAGCCGATATCTTCAACCGGGGCGGCGGCTTCTCCCTCGCCAGTGCCGAGCGCGATCACATGCGTTGCGCATTCGGCCAGCGCGCCGTCAAGGCGCCCCGCTTCCGTCGCGCTGCCGTAAAGGTCCAGGAACCACGCCAGCGAATAAGACCAGTCGGCAGGCAAGTCCTGCCCATTGTGATCCCTTGCGACGACGGCCACGACGGCGTTGCGGCCTTCGGGCGTGCGGGGCTCTATCCCAAGGATCGGGTATAATTTGGGTGTCGGCTGCTGAAGGATACGCGCCGGCACGAGCGACAGTGCTTTCTCCAGCGAGGGAGGAAAATCCTCCAGTTCTTCGGCCAGTTCGGCAGCTTCTCTCCTTCGTCCCTCGCGGCGCGCTTCTGCATATTCTGCCGCAACCACGGCAACGGTGCGCTGCGCCCGTTCAGCGGTGCTGGTGGCAATCAGCTCGGCCGGAATGTCACCATCCTTGATCGCCCAGTGCGTACGGTGCTGTTCGAACTGTTGAATGCCCAGCCGGTCCGCAATTCTCAACACCGCTGACCGGTCGAGAAAGGCATGTTTCGGATCGGGCTCGAAGGTGAAGGCCAGTTCGTGTCCGCGCCGAACGATATTGCGTATGCGGCTGTGCCGGACCACGCGCGCGTGCGGGCCTCCCGCCCCGACTTCGTACATCAACAGCGCCGGGATTTCCTCCAGCCGGCGCAATGTTTCAGGGCGCGCGAGGTCGATAGCCTCGGCCTCGGCGCCGCTATATTCCTTGAACCGGTCAATAGTTGACGTGAACGGCGGTGTTTCCCACCACTCGCCGTGGCCCGAGACAAGCAAGTTAAACATGGCACAGCACCGACCTCACGCCGCCTTCTCCATAGACCACTTCACCCGTTCGGCGAGAAAGGCGGCGAACGTTTTCACATTCATATTGCCGCTCGCCTCCTCCAGCCCTGCGAGGTAGGCCTTCCGGTCATCGACTCTGACGACTGTCCAGGGGTAACCGCCTGAAGCCAGCATCGCGTTCATGAGGAACCGCGCCATTCGTCCGTTGCCGTCCGGATAGGGGTGCACATAGCCCACAAGCCAATGCCCCAGCACGGCACGCACGGAGGCCTCCTTCTCCGACTCCAGCAGGTCGAACAGCTCATTCATACCATCGGCCACCGCTTCGGTACGCGGCGGCACGTGCTGCGAGCCGCGCAGGTACACAGGGTGATTGCGATATCCCGCAAGCGCGCTGGCTTTGAGGATGCCGGCGGTCACTGACGGCGCGAACAGCTCCCGGTACCACTCCCGGTGAGTGTCCCGCGTCAACGCGCCGGCTGGCTTGCCGTTGATGATCGCGGCAACAGAGTCTTTGACCTTCTGGAATGCGAGGTAGTAGCCACGCGCGGCAAGCGCATCCCGGTTCTTGCGGTCCTCTTCATCAATCTCCGGATTCCAGCTCCCCTCGCGCACCCGGTCGATGAGTTCCGGGGTGACGCTGTACCCTTCTATCGACAGCGAATGGTAGGCGTCGCTTTCGTAGATATCCTCGACGAACTTCATATAGGCGTCTTTGTCGGACGGCAGTCCGGGTGCCTTCGGGAATATCTCGATGATGGCTTCGCGCTGCGATTGCCAGATCGCGCGCAGGCGGGCGACCAACGGCGGTACGCCCGCCGCAATGGTTGTCACTCCAATTTGTCCCGCGAACGGATCGGATTCGCGCACGTCATAGCCGGCGGCTTTGAAGGCGGGCACGATTTCATCGGCAAAGGAGTCGCGTCCTACGCGACGGAAGGCCCCCGCAAGCCGTCCCGCCACGGCGGAATGGCCGCCATCAAGCAGCAGGGCCAGAACGGTTGATACGTCGCGCACCGACGCCATGGCGATCTGCATCTCGATAGGGGCGCGCTGGAAGAACGCTTCCGGCACCCGGGTAAGGGCGGCCTCGACAGTGAACACGCGCTGGCCGTTTTTCTCTGTCAGTTCGGCCGGCATCTCCTTGACCTTGAGGTCATAGAGCGAAGTGCCGAACAGCAGGTCGATTTTGTTATTCGTGCCTTTGGGGGTGTTCACCACCACCTGAGGCGGAATAGTGGGCGCTTCCGCGTGCAGAAGCAGCGACTGCTCCGGTGAGAGGAACCAGTCCTTGCCGAACCGGTCATTGCAGTAAAGGGAGCAGAACTCCCAGAAGCTCGCGTACCAAGGGGTGGTGTCTTGCTGCCGTGCCTGCGGGCCGGTCGACATGAGCCAGCCTTTGATAACATCGCGCAGGAACCCGTTCTGCAGCAGCCGCTCCCGGTGGACGCGGGTCAGCTCATCTGATTTGAATATGCGCCGCCCACCCTCCTGCAGCTCTTTGAGGACGGCCAGTGATACAGCGAGTTTTTCATGGGGCTTGGCCATGGCCGTGCCTTTGCAAGTTTTTAGAGCTGTGCGACTCCAAGTATATAGTGCTGATAGGCGACAAGTCAATGATGCTGTGGAGTTGCAAGTTTTTTTAGTCGGGCGATAACAAGTTTTTTATGCGACAATCGGCAAATGCGATCGTTTCCATAGCCGCGCGAAGGATCGTTACCCGGATGGGCCGAGACCCAGCTCCCCCGCAGGCTACGCAGGGGCTCGGGGCGAGCCTAGAGCCTGGCCCTCCGAAGCGCTTCGAAGGAGGACGCGCCTCTTTGAAAAACTCGCCCGTTGTGCATCGTGGGTACCCGTAAACGCGAATTCTCAAAGGAAAGACGCTCCTTACCTCTCCCTCCCGCCACGATCATCACGGCCGCGCCCGCGCTCACTACGCCGCGACGCCCGCGAGATCGCTGCACGCATCTGATCGGCCACCAGACCGGGTTGCAGATGAAGGATGTCCGTGACGCTGTCGTGTGTTTGCACCGTCACCGCAGTGACGGCAAGGCAGCTGCGCACGCCCATGGAGGAGAGCGTCTCGATATCGCGCGCGATTCCGGCACCCCCACTGGAGTCCGATCCGCCGACGACAAGTACATGCGATGCCTGCCTCAGCGCCCTTTCATCCGTTAGAATGAGCGTTCGAAACGCAGCATTCCGCCGACACTGCTCTTCTTGTTGGCGTTGGTCCAATTCATGTTGGAAGCGCCGTCCACCTTGCCGACGGCGAAGTTACCGTATCGGCCATAGTCGAGTTCCGCCGTAACTGTGAAATCTGGAAGAAACGCATACGCGACGTTTGCAGCGACACCATGGTTCTTGAGCTGATTACCGGAGAGCTGAAGGTTGAACGAAGTTGTCTCGTTGAGTTTGTAAGTGGCGCCAGCCCAGAAAGCCCAGTTCCCGCCCCAACTCTTATAGAAGCCGCGACCATGAGCGTCGATGGCGTTCGTGGAGTCGTCGTTGAGCTTGCCGTTGGAACCGTAGCCGAGCATTCCGAACAGCAACAGTTCGTTGGTGACATTGATGTCGACACGGACCTTGGCGGCCACCGATTCGTAGTTGCTATCATAAGCGGCAACGCCGGTGATCGCGCCCCAGCCATGTGTGTATTTCAAGCCGCCGACTACGTGCGGTGCGTAGCTGTCGATTGTGCCGACCACGCCCGAGCCTTCTTCGAGCGAAACCACGGCCGAAAAGCCGTTCCCGGCGTCGAAGTAGTACTGAACCACATTGGTATCGAAAGAGCCGTACGGAACCGGCGTCTGGTTGAGTACGTCACCCGCGCCGCCAATAAACATGTCGAAGGCCGACCAGTCCTTACCAACTCGGAGGCCACCAAGCTGAATCCAGGCGAAAGTCAAGGTGCTGTCTCCGTTGAAGGCATAGGACCGAGAACTGTCCGAAACCGAAGTGTGGCGGTTGCCGAAGTTCATGCGGGTTTCGGTGTAGGTCTTCAACGTGCCGAGTTCGGTCTCCTGGCCGGTCCAAGTTTTCAATGTGAAGCGCGTGTTGTTTTGCCATGTGCCCTGATGCTCACCAGTCCTCACATCCGAGGTTCTTGCGTGATCAAACAATCCGACGTTGTAACGGACAGAGCCGCCGATTCGCAGGCAGGTCTCGGTGCCTGAAATGTAGACGTAGCCCGAGCCGTAGACGTTGCAGATCTTGACGTACTCAGTCGGGTCAGGCTCGGCGGCGGTGGTGACGGCGCGAGCGTTGGAAACGGCAATCAGTGCCGCAGTTGAGCCGAGGAGGAGGCTCCTAATGGTCATTGTCGATCTCCGCTTTAATAATAAAGTGATGGACACGAGTGATTCTGAGAACAACTTTGAAACGCGCGCAGTTGTGCTGGGCCGTCAGCTAAGCCCTGAAGGAAGGACCAGAATGTACTCTGGTCATTGTTGTAAAATATTTGGTTTTAGCTGCCGATAACGTAATTATCGCCGAAATGGAGGTGTGCAAAGTTTTGTACAATCATCACAGTCAACTCAGCTGGTAGAGGTAGGCGTCACAAACGGTCCTGCATTCGACCGCAAATGACGTGCCAGCCTGACGACCAGCTGCGGCTTGAAGCTCAATTGTGCGGGCGGACCTTGGTTCGCACTTCCTTGTTTTTGCCTTGCGGATCCACCCAAGCACGAACGGAAAACGTTTCGGCTACGGTTCGACTGTTCGCTTCGCGACAGTTTCGTTCATGGGGAGAGCATTGTTTGTGGTGAGCCCGACGTTGAGGCATCATGCGGCGGGACCGCTCGGCACGACGCCGTCATTTTGGCGAGCTGATGGTCGACAACTACGCGCTGCAGCCTTGCATCAAAGCCAGTAGGGCGCCTGCCTTGGCATTGCGGCGGACAGGACTGTCGCGCCGAGCAGGTTCTCGTCCTGAAAGCGGCGCGCCACAGCTAATGCATCTTGCCAGCAATTCAAACAACGAGCTCATCGACATGGCAGAGTTCACTAAGGGGGCCGGCACTATCTGGCGAGCAAAATCTGGTCCCAAGCCCGTATGTCTCGCCCATTGCGGCAGCTGCGCTCAGTAGAATCTCCGAGGCGCAGGTGAAGGGAAGGGATGGGATAGTCGAACAAAAGGGGCGCGTGAGGGTTCTGACGGATCACCATCATCAGTCGGTGACCAGGTGCTCAGACCATCGCTGTCCAGCCTAAGACTGAACGGCGCCCATTGCTAAAAAGATCTAGATTCGAGCCCAAACGGAACGGACTGACATAGCGCAAGGACCCAGGGGGGCGCGGTGGGTAGGGTTGGTTGTTATCAGTATGGGATTGTGCCTTTGCAGACCACGAAATTTCGAGAGGCCCGGCTGCCTTGGTACACTATCTATCCGGCTGTGTCGGAGTTCTCCGGGGCGGTCGGCGCCGAGGCTTATGAGGCATGGCTCAGGAACCTGCCGGCTGAGGATCCGGTGTCACTCTATCTGCACGTTCCGTTCTGCCGATCAGCCTGCTGGTATTGCGGCTTCCCAACCACCATCACCCGCCATGATGCGCCCATCCTCAACTATCTGGCGGCGCTGCGTGACGAGATCCGTCTGGTTTGCGAGCGAGTGCCGAAGACGCTGCCCGTGAGCGACATACATTTCGGCGGCGGAACGCCGTCTCTCATCGGACCAGCCGAGTTCCTCGCTCTGATGGAGTTCCTGCGATGCCGCTTCGCCATCTCGAAAACAGCTACGGTCGCCATCGAGATCGATCCACGCACGCTCACGCCCGAGATGGCGGAAGGCTTGGGAGCGGCCGGCGTGAACCGCGCGAGCCTGGGCGTACAGAGCTTCGATCCCATTGTTCAAAAAGCGATCAACCGAATCCAGAGCGAGGCCCAGACGTCGGCTGCCGTGGAAATGCTGCGCCGGCATGGAGTAAACCGGATCAACTTCGACCTCATCTACGGCCTGCCGCGTCAAACGGTGGAGTCGTGCGTCGAGACGGCGAGGGCAGCGGTCGCCATGCGCCCCGACCGGCTTGCCTTGTTCGGCTACTCGCATATCCCATCCCAAATAAAGAACCAGCGCCTCATCGAGGCGGAATTTCTTCCCCACAGCGCTGCCCGCGCTGAACAGCATGCGGCTGTCGCCGTGACGCTGGTTGCCGCCGGCTACCGAGAGATCGGGCTCGACCATTTCGCCTTGCCGCACGACGAGCTCGCGCTGGCACAGGAAACAGGTCGCTTGCGACGTAACTCGTTGGGCTACTCTGCCGATACCTGCAGAACCCTGATCGGTTTCGGCGCGTCGGCTATCGGCCGCATCGGCCAGGGGTACGTTCAAAACGAAGTTACACGGGATTTCTACATCCGGCACATCGCAGCTGGCCGACTGGCGACATCGAAGGGCCATCGCCTCACAGACGACGACCGCCTGCGAGCCGCAATCATCGAGCGATTAATGTGCGATTTCGAGGCTGACGTGCCGGCAATCTGTGTCGCCCACGGATCTGATCCGATCCGTCTTCGCGGTTCAGATGAGCGTTTGGCGATGCTGGCCAAGGACGGAATAGTGGACTTCGAAAACGGTTTTGTCCGCGTACGGCGGGAGCATCGCTTTGGGGTTCGCGCTGTCGCTGCCGCATTCGATGCTTTTAGGGATGGCCTTACGTATCCCGCAGGTGAGGGCAAGCACACAACACGGAAGCTAACACAGGGAGTATCTTTTGCCGGAGAGAACGAGTTGCCATCGTGCGGTGCCCGGTTAGTGAAGCGCCGTAAAATGTCGACATAGGCGAGGTGAACTGGACCGAACGACGAGAACAGCCTATCCAGTTTCTTGTCGGCAGTTAGTTCGAAAAACAAGGGCTTCTAAGCGGTAAACACATGCTAATCCATTTGATTTACGGGCCGACCTGCAGCGGCAAGACAGACGTTTCAATTTAAATTGCACGAGAGACCGGACGGCCGGTCATTGCGTTGGATCGTGTACAATGCTGTCCTCAAATCGCTACGGGCAGCGAGCGTGCCTCGGATTCCGAACTGCAATCTACCCAGCGGGTTTACTTGGATACGCCCCCTAACCGCGGGCACATCCACGCCGTGACTACCCGTCGTAAGCTGATCATGCACGTGGATGAGCTTAGATCTCAGCCTGGGCTCACTCGCAGCCGGCTCGATCTCCCTTCTCAATTCACATGGCGCGAGTCAGCATCGGGCTGGCGCTTTCAGTGGCATGTAAGGCGGTGGCGGCTCGGCAACTCCGATGCCTTTGTAGAGAGAGCAAAGCGGGTTGTGTGCGTCAAGTTCTGCAAAATGGGGCGGCCATGATGCTGGTCATGCGGCTTGGCGCAGAGCGAGCTTCTTGTGCTCGCGCAGGTCGTCCATGTTGATGTATCGGTTGGCCTCCATCCAGTTTTCATTGGTCTCGACGGCCAAGGCCCTGACCAGGCGCAGGCAGCTTTCGGTATTGGGGAAGATGCGCACGACATAGGTGCGCCGGCGGATTTCCTCGTTGAGCCGCTCCAGCGTGTTGGTGGATTTGAGATGCTTGTGGTGCTGTCTCGGCAGCCTGAAGAAGGTCAGGGTTTGTTCGATGGCATCCTCGGCCCAGCCTGTCAGACCGGATAGCGGGCCGACCATTTGGCAAGCCATGCGGCAAGATCAGCCCTGGCCTCTGCGAGATCGCGCCGGTCGTAGAGCCAGCGCAATTCCTGCAGGCAGTCGTCGCCGTGCTTCCTCGGCAGATGATCGAGCGCGTTCCTGAGGAAGTGCACGTAGCAGCGTTGCCAGGCGGCTTCGGGGATCACCTCGCCGATCGCTGCCACCAGGCCGGCATGATCGTCGGACACGTCCAACCCGATGCCCTTGCTTTGACGGCAGCGCTGGCGGTCTTAACTTCAGTCTTGGTCATGGTGGCGTTCCTTCGCGGGAATCAGGTGACGTGAACAATCACCAGCCTGCCATGACCGCCCCCTCTCAGCGAATTTGCAGAACTCTCAGCACACTACCCCGACGTACTCACCCGGATAGTCCCGGCGATCCAGACGACCTGCTGCTGCCGTGCCTGAGCGGATCAGCTCGACGAACTCGTCGCGGTAGGGGTCGACTCAAAACGAATACGACAGCGTCATCGACACTTCGCGCCCAGCGGCATGCGCCAGCCGCGCGGTCTGCCGGATCGCTTGCTTGGCGCGCGGCGGGTCCCCCAGATAGCCCTCGAAATAAGTGACCTTGGTGCCCGAAGCCTTGTCCCGTTCGACATCGTCGGGGCCGAGTTCGAAGCAGGCGCCGAGATAAGCGCTCGCCATCGGGCGTGACGAAGATCATCGAGCATGCCGTCGGTGGTTGTCCCACTAGCGGTTCGGTGTCGAAGGCGACGCCCTGGGCGTGGATGTCGTGGGCGTAGATCTCGCCGAGAGGTCGTTCCACACCTGCCGAAGAAGGCGGCGCGCCCGCCGAAGCTGCCTACGCCGGCGGCGGTGTTGCCGGCGCTGCATTGCCGATGCAAAGAACGTCATAGTCCGGCGTCAATGTCTCCGCTTGGGAATCCGCCGGCCTTCTTACCACGCCGGCCGGCGCGGGTCTGGCAAGTGGGCTTTCCTTTTGCCAATGCGTTCTCCCGGCCCTCACGGGGCGGCGAGTCCCTGCCACCTGAGGCTACATGGCAGCCGTGGAGATGACCTCAGCAGCGGCGCCCGATCGGAAACCTTAGCACCTCCGCGCTTTGGCGTGGCTGCTTGAACTCTTCGACGGCAACCGCCTCAATTAGCAGATCCAAGGCTTCGCGGCCCCTTTGACTCATCGGGTCATCCCCACAAAGGTAGTCATACGCTCGATCTAAATGCCCTCGGGCGGCGGAAAAATCGCTTGTCATATCATAGGACCCTCTCTATCCGCCCGCATTGCCGTTTACGAGGTGAAGGTAGTGCAATCGTCAATATATACAGACAAATTTGAATTAAATCGGTGATGATCATAGAGGTCGAGTCCCCGACCTGATAGCGCCATCGAGCCCGCCGACGACCACTCGCTGGCGCTCACGGGCGCGGCGCTGAGTGGCCTGCCGCACATGCACAAGTCCTTCAACCTGCCGCCGCTTCCCGTCATATTCGCGGCGCGGCCATTTCACTATCTGGATGGTCTGCCGGCCGGCGGACAACGCGCCTGGCCCAGGAACTCGACGCCCTGATCCGCTCGCCGAGCCGATCATGGGCGCCGGCGGCATGCTGGTGCCACAGGAGGATTATTTTCCAAAGGTTCAGGCGGTGCTGCGCAAACACGACATCCTCATGCTGTCGACGAGGTGGTCTGCGGCTTCGGGCGATCCGGCGACAATCTTTCCGGTTCCGAGGAGAAGTGGCTTAAGATCGTGAGCGCCCTATGCTTTTAGGTTTCCGGAAAAAGCTTCGGAAACAGCGCGTCCAGAGCGTCCGCCGGAAAGCGTAGGGACACTGGGCCCTTTGGCGTTTCCGACGCCAATAGTCCGAGCGCGATTACGTCATTGAACAGTCGACGCGCCGTACGTTCGGGTAGTCCGCTAATACGGGATGCCTCGCCGCGGTCAAACTCACCGCGCGTGAGCGCTTCCTCCACGAGGCGGCCGGCTTCGGGCTTCAGACCACTGCGCTCCACATGGCGATACAGCCGCTTGGCCAACGTGTCGAGATCGAACAGTCCGGTCATGAAGCTCACCTGATCGATACACGCCTGCAGGAACCATAAGGTAAAATCGCCGAGCGCGCGTTCGGAGAGGTTGCCACGTCCGTCGAGATCACCCTGGCGGGGCATATCGGCATGATCCATCATGCTCTTGTAATCCATTCGGCTTTTCACGCCACGTGCCAAGCCTCGTGAGATCGACCACAGCCCGTGCGCGGCGATCCCGGCCTGATGGGCCATGGCGTGGCTCATCAATCGGCTGACGCGTCCGTTGCCGTCCGGAAACGGGTGAATGTAGTTGAAGCGGTGATGCGCGGCAGGAATGGTCAGGATGCGTCCGGCCTTGCCCAGCTTATCGAAGCGATAACGCATGGCAAAGTATTGCATGAAATCGTTGACGCGATCGCTCGAAGGCGGTTCATGCCGGCCGATGGCGACGTCATGCTCTGGCTTCGATCGCCACTCACCTGGCGCCATGACGAACTCACGGCCGGCACCCTTGATGGTCAGCATGGGCGCTTCGGCATCGCGATAGAATTCCGCGTGCAGCCATCGAAGAAAACCTACCGATGCTGGTTCCGGCAACTGCCCATCGGCAGCCAGGCGGTCGATCTCGGCTTGCAGGCGAACGTGCGCGGCCGCCTCGAGCTGCAGATTGCGGCGGTTCTCGTCTCGATCGAAGTTTCCGACCAGCGCCCGTTCGATGTCGCGCGGGCGCGTATCGTGGCCTTCGATCAGGTTGCTGTAGTAGGTGTTCATGATGCGCACGAGATCGGCTAGGTTGGCTGCGGTACGCGAGTGCAGGCTTTTGCCCAAAACAGCCGACGTCGCCGACAGCTCTACCAGCGCATCCGAGATAGTTTCGGATACATCGGGTAGGCGTGCCGGTTCGATGCGCTGTACGCTCTCTTCCATATCGGCCGATCTTGGGTTCCGCCAAATGCGTGATTATAAACATAAATTTTCAGTTGACCAGATTGTTTGGCCGATCTTCTGGCCGATCGTCGGCATGCGGACTTGCGGGCCTCGGCACTGCCACCGCTGCCAAGCTTGGACACAAATCGATGCTGCCGATGATGATCATGGCCGATGTTCGGCAGGCCTATCGCACTGACAACTATGCACAAACCGTAATTGGGGGAGCCATCTGGCCGATGCTTTGGCCGATCTATGACGATCGGCCGGACTCAGACAGGTTCGAGGTGGAAAACAGGCAGCTTTAAACATGGTTCTGCCTCGGCCAGCGCAAGATTCGCCTGGAGCTTCGCTTATGCTGTGTGAGCTTGTTCTCTCGCGCCCGGTCCATTTGTCATTTTTAAGTGCGTCGGACTGCCAGTTGATCGCGTTCTGACCCGACTGGGAGTTCAAGTTTGACCTGAAACTGACTGGGTGCTGGATGGCAGGCTTCATCCCCACCGGTCTGATATGACACAACGTCCCGGCCCCGAGGCTAGGCTGCAATCTCGTATGGCTTCTATGCGCCGTTCTCTTGGAGCGTGTTGCGGGCTTGGTCTGCTCAACCTCGGAGCTCAACGCTTCACGGCGTTAGGATGAGCGTTCGAGGCGCAGGATTACTGCCGACACTGCTCTTCTTGTTCGCATTGGGCAGTTCCCGTTGGAAGCTTCCATCTTGCCGACTGCTGAGTTTGGAGTCGCCGTAGCTGTGAAATCGAAAAGAAGCCCATGGGCAACGTTTGCCGCGACGCTACTGAGAGCTGGTCACCGGGAGAGCCGAAGGTAGAACGAAGTTGTCTCGTTGAGCTTGTATGTGGCGCCAGCATAGAAGGCCCAGTTCCCACCCCAAGGCTTATACAAACCGCCACCGTTAGCGCCGATCGCGTTCATGGCCTCGTCCTTTTGGCAGAGATCACCACGGTCGCTAGCTGGCGAGCAAAGTCCGTCCCAGTGCTGCATTATCTCGTCGGATCCGGCAAGCTGGCAGAATTTCCCAGGCGGAGCTGACGGGGAGGGATGGTGGGAATAAAACGGTGCGCGTGAGGTCTCGGCGGGAACAGCCAAGACATCTAAGCGGAACGGACTGGCATAACGCAAAGACACAGGCGAGCTCAGCGGCAAGGTGGTTTGTTATCACCATGGGACGCCTGCCGCGTCAAACGGTGGAGTAGTGGGTCGAGACGGCGAGGGCAGCGGTCGCCATGCGCCCCGACCGGCTTGCCTTGTTCGGCTACTCGCATATCCCATCCCAAATAAAGAACCAGCGCCTCATCGAGGCGAAATTTCTTCCCCACATCGCTGCCCGCGCTGAACAGCATGCGGCTGCCGCCGTGACGCTGGTTGCCGCCGGCTACCGAGAGATCGGGCTCGACCATTTCGCCTTGCCGCACGACGAGCTCGCGCTGGCACAGGAAACAGGTCGCCTGCGACGTAACTCGTTGGGCTCTGCCGATACCTGCAGAACCCTGATCGGTTTCGGCGCGTCGGCTATCGGCCGCATCGGCCAGGGGTACGTTCAAAACGAAGTTACACGGGATTTCTACATCCGGCACATCGCAGCTGGCCGACTGGCGACATCGAAGGGCCATCGCCTCACAGACGACGACCGCGTGCGAGCCGCAATCATCGAGCGATTAATGTGCGATTTCGAGGCTGACGTGCCGGCAATCTGTGTCGCCCACGGATCTGATCCGATCCGTCTTCGCGGTTCAGATGAGCGTTTGGCGATGCTGGCCAAGGACGGAATAGTGGATCGTGTCCCGCGGCGTGGTGTAGCTGGCGGCACGGCGGCAGGTTTGCCGTGGTCGGGGAGCCCTTCCTTGGGCGGAAGCCGACGACAGTGTTCGAGGGGAACTCGCCATGAGCCGGGTGCCCAGAGATCGTCCGACGCTCTTGTATTTGCTGGTTCCCAGCCGGCTCCGCCTCCGATTGCCTCGGTAGCTCGGTAGCCTGAGCGCGTCGGCGGCATCATGCCATTATCATCCTACGAATTGCATGCTCCATCGTCCTGGACGAGACCGGTTTGGCTAGCCAAAGGACGAAGGTCTGATTACCAGATGTGATCGGCATGGGGTCGCTTCCACCAACGACGATGATGGGCACCGTCATCAGGGTGGTACGTACGGCTTCGGGCTGTCCTGGCCCGAGGAAAGTCGCTTGATCGAAAATTAGGAGGTCGGCTGCCTTCCCGCTCTCGATCCAGTCGCAAAGACTTTCGAAGGTCGCGAAGCCGACAGGCTTATAACCAAGCGCGGCGATCTTATCGTTGTAGATCTCCAACGCTGCTGGATCGGGCTCCACGACTGCAATGATTTCTCCATTGCCAAGTGATCCATCGTATGGACCGGAAGCGCTATCAGCTCTGACCTGCTCCTCAGCGCAGGCCGGTAAGTAGAGATCGAAGCGTGTACCTCGGCCAACAGCCGAGGTGACGTCAAGGCATCCTGCGAGCGCGCTCACATGGCGGTCCACTGCAGCAAGACCCAGTCCGGTCCCGCCGACGCGAGAGCGCGTGGTAAAAAAGGGCTCAAAGATGTGCGGAAGCACCGAACTTGCGATTCCTTGGCCATCGTCGCTGATGGAGAGGAGAACGTAATCTCCCGGTTTCAAGGTGCCCTTAGCCACGGGCTTCGTTTGACAGACGTGAGCGCGAGAAACGCTAATCTCGACACGGCCCTCATTCAAGAGAGCCTCCGACGCGTTCTTGCATAGATTCATAAGGATCTGCTGTATCTCGGTCGGGCTGCCCTCGATCACCGTTTGCCACTCGTTGATCTTGAAGTTCAACTGAACATCCGCACGAAGTGTAACCCGCAGCAATGGCGCGAGATCCATTACACTCTCCGAGACGTCGAAAGGCATCGTCACGCGCTTCCGATTTCGGCTTAGTGACAAAATTTGATCAATAATCAGCTTGGCTCGGTTGCTGGCCAAGATAATTTGGCCGATGTGGCCCCGAATTCTCGAGGGGCGGCGCACAAGACCTTTAGCCATCTCTGCGTAGCCGACTATTGCTCCTAGAACATTATTGAATTCATGTGTAACGCCGCTTGCGATTGTGCCGACAGCCGTCAGCCTTTCCGCATGCTCCCATCGACTCTCAAAAAGGTTACGTTCCGTGTGTACACGTTGCATTTCAAGATGGTTGCCTAAACGCACAGTAGCGCTCGCCAGAACCAGGAGGTCGTCTGTGGAGGGTGGTGAGCGATCTCCTTCAAAAACAAGGATACAAACCGCAGCCTGCTGATCGGAGGCCCTGCACCCAACAATTTGACAAACACCGGTAGTGCCTACGGCAGTCCGAACCACTTCCGACGCCGGAACGACGCGAAACACTGGCTGTTCCGGGTGTACAAGTGAGACGACTTCATGGATTAGCGTGGCGTTCCAGACGCGCATGCGCTTGTTCGCGACAAAGTACTCGGTATTCCTGCTGATACTCGGATCCACCAGAGCAAGCGCGCATTGATCCGCATCGAAAACGCATTGAATGAGTCTAAGCGCTGCTTCGGTGGAGAAGCGCCGCGAAGCCTTCGTTGCTTGACTGTCGATGAAGCAAGCTTCGATCTCACTCATTGCCGCTTCAAGCTCTAACCGCCTTTCCAACCGGTTCGTCCGCACATGCAGCGTGGAGGCTCGAATGGTCGCAAACAAGCAGAGGCATATGGACACCAAGCCAAAGAAAAGTCGTGTACGCTGCGCTTGCGCGCTGGCGAAGCTGTAGGCTTTCAGATGTTCTCGCTCCAATTCGGCAGCCTTGGCGAACGTGTCGAAGGATGGGATCCGATTGACAGCGCGGTCCAACCTCAACATTGAGGACAGGATAGCGCGGCCCTCGCGGGCCACATCCTCCGTGACTTGGTCCTGGCTAGGAGGAAGTCGGCCGAGAGACTGATCGATTTGTAATGCGAGGCTGAATCCCGGTCTGGCCGAAAATTGAAGGATCAGATTGGAAAATTCAGGCCTGTTCGACACTCCCCCCCGAAGGCGATTAGCCGAGCGAGCAAAGCGTACGAGAGAGCTTTGCAGAAGCTCATTTTGCGCGGCCGAGGCCGAGATGGCAGCTTCTGTGTTTTCGAGGGACTTTTTGAGCTGTGCAAGCAACCTGGAGTGCACCCCGGAGCTCTCATTGGGCGAAATCTCAACAAGGCGTTGGTAGTTTTGAAGGTTCCTTTTTAATGCTTGCCCGGTAGAAGCAACGGAACGGAAGTCCAATACCATGTCGGCGCGGGCGACGTCTCGCTGGAGCAATGCGTAGTTGATCTGAATCGTCCGCAGTTCGCTTAGGACCGCCTCGTTGATCTGGGGGTCTTGCCACTGTATCGCGACCAAGAGCGCAACCGAGGCCACTAGGGCCATTACAGAAGCTTTGTCGGTACTGAGCCATTTTTCCCAAACGAACGGCGTTTGATCCGCGGTGCGTGCCTTGCGAAGGTCCGATTTGAATTCTAGCTCCCCATCGCGTCGGTGTGCGGCCGGATGCTGCTGGAACAGGAAAGCCAAGTGTACCTCTCCCCTCAAATAGGCGGTGTAGACACCGTTGCACTCTGCCCCCATGGCCCGCTGACCTTCCATTGATTCGCGGGCGTTTCGACCTCGACGGCGAGGCGGCAGCACAAGGCGGGCAACTGATCGCAGTTTTCGGAACTGGTCTTCCGAGAGATCATCGAAGGGGCATACAAGCGCACGCCTGCAGCAGCCGAGGATGATACCGGTCGGTCAAACGCAACTGGCGAGGGCCGGATCTGCTGTTGGCTGGCAGCTAACACTGGCGAGGCGGCGGCCTCAACTCCGGCGTGCCTAGAGCCGGCTGCTGCGAAAGCGTCCGACACGCTTCCCTTGGGGTCATCCCGTCCAGCGGGCATCCTTGGATCGCTGAAAAAAGACGAGGCGGCTTGATGATCCTGCCCTCGCTGAAGCACCTCGCGAAACCCCTGTTCCAGTCGCAGAAGCTCCTCTGGACCGGTAGGCGGCTCGTCAGCTCGACCATCGAACAGCGGCCGGAGCGCCTCGGACACGTGTTGCTCAAAGCCCACTCGCCGGGCCTGGACCGCTTGCCCGTCTTCCAAGCCGGCGTCCTGCACCTGCGACAAAGCTGTTACACGGGATGGATTACTATTTCGCGGGTTCATACTAGCCTCACATCAAACTGTATCGTCAAAGTCCTGCGCCAATCCACGCAGCGGCTCATCGAGTTGATTCTGTGGAGAGCCCCCCGTCTGCTTTCGTCAAGGGCGTCGGCTCCGGGAGGGCGCCTGTCTGGCTTTCAAAGATGCGTTTCAGAATGCGATCCGAAAAATATCGCACCTTCCTCAATTTTAATGGTGGCAGACCTTGATGAGAACGATTTCGTACTCGTCATTGAGCAGCCGCACCTGTTCGGGACGCAACAGCGGTGCACCTTGATGTGAATTCTGAACGTTCCAATCGAACGTTCGCGCCTGGCTGTAGGAAATCGATTGGGCTTGAAATGTGAATCCACCGATAGCTTTGGAAATGTAGTTCGGAGTCTCGTCATCTACCTCGATGTTCCTAGAAGCGCGCCGGCAGCCCGGGCGGGGGGCTTGGGGTTAGACTGCCAGCGCACGCCACTCATAAAGAGCGGCCTCTTTTCGCGGTTCGGACACCCATAGTCAACCCGGCAACGTCTGGATGCCCGCTGTGCTTTTTGCAGAGCGGCGATGCCGGGCATATCGGCCGATCCTGTCTAGGATGGTGTGGCCACTCTCGTCGGCCGAGTTGATGCTCCAGCCAGTATCGCCTTGCCGACCAGCATGAGTTCGCCGTTAGCAATCCATCGTTGCGGGCGTTCCAGTCACGGCCTTCCATTCGGCGATGGCTTGCAAGCGATGAACATGTATGGCGAGAGCAGAACGTTTGGGGCGGGGGACGAAGAGGTTGCGGAGGGCTGACAAGGTCGAGACGAAGCGTTGCAGGCCTCCCGGCGATCGGACCCCTGCATCATCCGCTCCCGTTTTCGCGGCGGCACATGGGAATTCTCCGCTCTGTTGTTCAACCCCTTGTGCGACCGGTGCTCGACGTCCGGCATCATCTGTCGCTTTGCCGCTCCATACGAGCGAAGCTAGTCGGTGATCATGCGCTTCGGCGCGAGCCCCTGCTTCTTCCACAGCCGCGTCAGCAAGCGCAACCTCTCGCAGGGTGCGCTCTCAGAGTTCGTTCCTGCGCAGCGGCCTTGTTATCTCGATACTGGATAAGCGTCTACGAACCTACGCGCCGCATAACGAGCTTTGTTGCGCTGGTCGGTTGCGAAGGGTGGCTCTATGCATCGCAGTGGCGGACGCGAAATCCTCACCATCCTTCTGCATCGCGCTATTTGGCTTGCCGAAAACCCAATTTCGCCGGCACGCTGCCGCTGAATACGATGATCATCTCGCATTCTTGCTATGGAGACTGTCGTCCTTCCTGGGCACGCGGCTGACGGCGACGAAAGCGGGTTTATTCATGCAACACCCCTTTTTGGCAGGCAAGCTGGTGGACTTCGGGATGTCGGGGGCGAATATAGCGAAGACTCCCGCCGCTCGCTGATGCATTCTGGACGCAACCGCATCGAGCCGATGTGTTCGAGACGCTTCGCGGCTGCAGTCGCCGAACGATGGCGTGGTTATGCGACCTGTTCGGCATGGCTACCCCCGTCCAGTCAGGCGTTCACGAAGGTGTTTGTCGAGAGTTCGTGGAGAAAGTCCGCCACTTATCGTTGGCGAGGGCTTTGCTCCGGAGTGGCGATCGGTGCGCTGATCGACAGGCAGGCTCTGGCCAAAATCGAATCCCATGCCGTCGCGAAAGGCCGCAGAATTCGATGCGGGGGCAAACGCATCGCGCGAATGGCACGTCGAACTATCGGTCCTGTCTCCAGCGAGATGACCATCGCGCAAGAAAGAGACATTCGGGCGGCTGGCGCCTGTGATTGCTTCGACGATGCGGATAGGTCGTGCATGAGGCCAACGACACGATCTACGGCCTTCCCCCACATTTGTGCCTCAAACGGAAGCGTGTTTGGCGTGTCGCCGAGGCCTTGGAATATGGCATAGTGGTATGAACACGGGACGCATGTCGTCGGAAGCCGCGCCTTTCGGCCGAGTGAAGCAGTCCGGCATCGGGCGGGAGGGTTCCCGCCATTGCCTCGAGGACTACCTCGAAATGAAATACCTCTGCACGGGCGGCATCTGAAGCATGGGCTTGCAGGGCTCGCAGACCGGTAAACCAGCGAGCCATCTCCAAATATGTGAATTGTGGATTGCTCCTCGACGGGAGCTGAGGGGCGGCTCCGCAAGCCTTACGACGCTCTTTGCGAGCCGTAGCTGCCGAGCTGGCAAAAGGCTGGGCTACGTCGCGCCAGCGCAATCGGCGCGCAGAAAATTAGGCCTACCCGCTCCGGGACCGCGGACCTCGTCAGCTTCTCGTAAGTATGCCCGAGTAGGTTGCTCAGCTGATCTGTGGACGTGAGGCTAGCGTGAACCGGCACAAATTTGACCTATCCAATGTAACAGGTTGGCGGCAGGTGCAGCCCCCGGCATCTCAAGAGCAAGCGGCACAGGCCGGGCAAGAGGGCTTTGAGCAGCGCTCGGGCGAGGCGCGCCAAGCCGCTGCCCAAATTCCCGCCCCCGCCGTTCCGGCTCTGCCAGACCCGTTCCATCCTCATCCGTCTCAGGGAGACCTGAGCCTCATCGAAGGCGCGGCCCCATGGGAAGCGCAGCCCATGATGCAAGGGAGCGGACAAGAACACGCCGCGGCGCCGTACGCCGGAGGCAGTGGGTCGATGCTAGGTGCCTCGGTGCTGCAGCCGGGTCACTCAACGGCGCGCCATCATCATGCGCCGGATTCGTCAGTGGGTGATCTGAATCCTTCCGCACCGTTCGAGTTGCGTGACCATGCTCGTTCCCCCGTGCCGGCGGCGGTGCAGCCAGATCCTCCAGTAGTGGTCTCCGACGGTCGCGGCTGCAAGCGTCCTCTTTATTCCAACGATGCGACCGTTGTCGAAGGGCTGAGGTCACTCTACGCGGGTAAGGCCAAGGAGGAAACGGTCAAGCGCCATGTAAATTCTCTTTACGGCTTTGGTCGTTGGCTCTTTAAAAATAACAAGCCGGGATTTGCTGCTCGGCTTCACGAGAAGTCGCTGGATGAAGATCTCAAGGAGTACGAGAGCAGTGGTGGCTCCTCGACTGTGGCTGTGGCACTGCGTCGTCTCAGAGAGTCGGCGGGCGGAGTGCCAATGGTGGGCCGCGCTGTCCTGAATCCCGACCCTGCCGACGCCGCGCTCATCAGAGATTACAAAGCGGCTCTCATCAAAGAGTACAAGGGAGCGCCTGCGACCGGGCCGAATCGCCAAACCATTCACGACTATGGAGCTACTCTTAGACGTTTCAGTGAATACCTGCATAAAAACAAAAAGCCGGGGATTGCGGCTCGGCTTCACGAGGAGTCGCTGGATGAAGATGCCAAGCGCTATAAGGACTCCAGTGGTGACCGGAGGATCATTGCACTAGCTCAACTCCGGAAGTTCCTGCCGTCCGCCGCACTCGGGCGCGAAATTGCCCTTGCTGCTCGTCCGGAAGACGCAGTCGGCATGGAGGCTCGTGCCATTGGGGACGCCGCTGCGCAGCACAGCGGGCCGCAGAAGGCATTGGGTCGGCCAGAGAAGCTCCCTGGGGAAGCTAATGAAGACGCCGCTGTTCTGCCATCGTCTTTCGTACCAACTGGGCACCATCACCAAGCCTCGGATCCCGCAGAGTCCTTTCGTCCCCTGATCTGGCGCGACGGCGACCAGCGCGCGCCGGACGAGCGGATCGCTGCACAGGACAGGAGCAACCTGCTACCAAGCGAGGAGGTGCCACTGAGGCCACCGGAATTCGCTCCGCCCAGCTTGCGGGCGGGGAATTCCGCCTCGCCAGAGCTCTTTCCTGAGGGGATGTCCCCCGCGGTCGAAGGGTTTTTTGGTGTTTTCGGCGACCCCAGCGGGCGGGTGCTCGGCGCATTGCAATTGCTAGGCGACGAACATATCCACAGGGATTACCAGCTCCTGGAGCAGGAGTTGCAGGGGAACAATCCAGATCTCGCCGCCCGGACGCGGTTCGTGGATCCCCTCGTAGCCAATTATCATCTGCGCTTGGGCTCCGAGAGCGACAAGCTAAGCGCATTCCAGCGCATCGTCCATAATCAGAACGGTAACGACACAGCCGACTTCCTGTTCGTGCCAGTGAGCGATGGCGGTAAGACTCTTGCGGAGCGCGGCAAACATTGGTCGCTGCTGTTCGTTGATCGCAGCGACCGGGAACGGCCGGTTGCCTATCATTATGACTCCGTCAGCGGATGGCATGACAAGCTTGCAAAACACCTCGCAGAAAGGCTGGGCGCCAGCCTGGAGACCCGCGTGGACTTACCCCGCATCGCCCAGCAGAGCAACGAGTGGGATTGCGGAGTCTACGTGGTGGACGGCACGCGGGCGCTGGTTGGGCGATTGCAAAGATGGCAGCCAGACCTGCCAGACCTGCCAGACCTGAACCTCAACAACCTCGTCGTCAATCGGCAGGCACTACAAACCCGACTCATGGGTGACGATACATCTGGAACGGCAAATTATCTCACGAACTTTGAACTCATGGACCGACAGGCGCGAGACGCGGTTAAGGAAAGCCCCGTTGGGACGTTTCACCAGCGGATCAAGCGGCTCGGCCAGTCAGCGCGAGCGTTGCACGACAGAGCCCTGGCTCCAGTCGCGCCGGACCAAGGCAACCCAGACTCGGTGTTCGTACGGGACGTTATTCCCGGGGAAACACGCCATCATCATGCGCCGGATTCGTCAGTGGTTGATCTGAATCCCCCCGCACCGTTCGAGTTGCGTGACCATGCTCGTTCTATGCCGGCGGCGGTGCAGCCAGATCCTCCAGTAGTGGTCTCCGGTCGCGACAAGCGTCCTCTTTATTCCAACGATGCGACCGTTGTCGAAGGGCTGCGGTCAGCACTCTATGCCGGTAAGGTCGGGGAGCGCACGGTCACGGACCATGTAAATTCTCTTCTCGGCTTTGGTCGTTGGCTCTTTGATAATAACAAGCCGGGATTTGCTGCTCGGCTTGACGATCCGTTGCTGGATCAGGATCTCAAGGAGTACCAGCGCGAGAGTGGCTCCTCGAACGTGGCTAGAGCACTGGGTCGTCTCAAAGAGTCGGCGGGCGGAGCGCCAATGGTGGGCCGCGCTGCCCTGAATCCCGACCCTGTCGACGCCGAGCTCATCAGAGATTACAAAGCGGCTCTCATCAAAAAGTACGAGGCAGAGCCTGCGACCGGGCCGAATCCCAAAACCACTCAGGACTATGCGGCTACTCTTAGACGTTTCAGTCAATACCTGCATGAAAACAACAGGCCGGGGATTGCGGCTCGGCTTTACGAGGGGTCGCTGGATGAAGATGCCAGGCGTTATTTGGACTCCAGTGGCAACCGGTGGATCAGTGCACTAGCTCATCTCCGGAAGTTCCCGCCGTACGCCGCACTCGGGCGCGAAATTGCCCTTGCTGCTCGTCCGGAAGACGCAGTCGGCATGGAGGCTCGTGCCATTGGGGACGCCGCTGCGCAGCACAGCGGGCCGCAGAAGGCATTGGGTCGGCCAGAGTATCTCCCTGGGAAAGCTAAGCAGCTGAGCGAGATCGGCAATTCAGGCGCTCGCGTGCTGATGCAGGCCCCCACCCATCATGTGGATACATCGCCATGGGAGGCGCAACTCAGGAGCGGACAAGAACACGCCGCGGCGCCGTACGCCGGAGGCAGTGGGTCGATGCTGGGTGCCTCGGTGCTGCAGCCGGATCACTCAACGGCGCGCCATCATCATGCGCCGGATTCGTCAGTGGTTGATCTGAATCCCCCCTCACCGTCCGAGTTGCGTGACCCTGCTCGTTCTGTGCCGGCGGCGCCTGCCGGGCCAGCGTTCGCCAGGGCTGACGAGACGCCCTCCGCGGTTGGCGAGGCCGCGGTGGCCGAAAGGCTGGCTCGGTTGCAAAAGCAGACGGTCGACGCTGATTTGTCGGGATATTTCGACTCGATTCCGCACGCGGACCTTCTACGATCGCCATGGGAGGCG
>NZ_JAMYQW010000041.1:0-48798 GCF_040321085.1 Mesorhizobium sp. M0522 | reverse complement strand
ACCGATCTCCCCCCTGGAGGGGGGAGATGTCCG
Organism: Mesorhizobium sp. M0522; assembly: GCF_040321085.1. Classification (NCBI taxonomy): domain Bacteria; kingdom Pseudomonadati; phylum Pseudomonadota; class Alphaproteobacteria; order Hyphomicrobiales; family Phyllobacteriaceae; genus Mesorhizobium; species Mesorhizobium sp. M0522. Next base: position 48,765 of record NZ_JAMYQW010000041.1, on the reverse strand, counting down.
GCAGGCCAGAGGGGGCGCTGTCCAGGGCGCTGTCCCGCCGGCGTTTCCTACCGGTCCTTCACCGTCTCCATCGCGACAAACGTCGAGGTCTGGGCTACGTGCGGCAGGGCGGAGATGCGCTCGCCAAGCACGCGGCGGTAGGCGGCGATGTCCGTGGTGCGGACCTTCAGCAGATAGTCGAAGCTCGATGCCATCATGTGGCACTGCTCGATCTCCGGCACCGCCTGCACGGCGCGGTTGAAGGCGTCGAGCGCGGCCGAGCGGGTGTCGGACAGTTTCACCTGGACGAAGGCGACATGGCCTTCGCCCATGCGCTCACGGTCGATGATCGCCTGGTAGCCCCTGATGAAGCCGTCCTTCTCCAGCCGTTTGACTCGTGCCTGCACCGGCGTCTTCGACAGGCCGACTTTCGCCGCCAGTTCCGACATGGAAAGCCGGCCATTGCTGCCCAGAGCCGACAGGATGTTCCTGTCGATCCGGTCCAATTGGTCTTCTGTCACTGGATTCCTGGTCGAATTGGAGGTGATCAGTCCTAATGATAGATCGATCGATCTGTTCTGTCGACTTCTTTGGACCGACTGCAATCCCTACTTATGTTAGCTTGCGCCGTTCGGTCCGGTGACCGCTGGCCCGCTCCCTTATGCTCGCTCTACAGGACCGCCATGCCAGCGCTCGACACCATCCGCCAGCAAATCCGTGCCAATTATTTGCCCGACGAAGACCAGGCGGTGAAGCGGCTGGCCGAGGCGGCCGGGCTGTCCGTGCAAGACCGCAAGGCGATTTCGGCGCGTGCCGCCGATCTGGTGCGGGCGGTGCGCGGCTCGTCCGATCCGCGGTTGATGGAAGTGTTCCTGTCCGCCTATGGCCTCTCGACCAAGGAGGGCGTGGCGCTGATGTGCCTGGCCGAGGCGCTGCTGCGCGTGCCCGACACCGAGACGATGGACGACCTCATCGCCGATAAGATCGCGCCGCACGACTGGTCGGCACATTCGGGCGGCTCGAGCTCGATCTTCATCAATGCGTCGACCTGGGCGCTGATGCTGACCGGCCGCGTGCTCGACGAAGGCGAGGGCGGCATCGAAGGCACGCTGCGCGCCATGGTGCGCCGGCTCGGCGAGCCGGTCATCCGCAAGGCGGTTGCGGCGGCGATGCGCGAGATGGGCGAGCAGTTCGTGCTCGGCCGCGCCATTGCCGAGGCGGTCAGGCGCGGCCGGCCGATGACGCAGAAGGGCTATCTCTATTCTTTCGACATGCTGGGCGAGGCGGCCCGCACCGAGGCCGACGCGCTGCGCTACCTCAAGGCCTATGCCGATGCCATCTCTTCGCTCGATGCCGGCGCCAACGGCCCCGACATCCGCCAGAACCACGGCATCTCGGTCAAGCTTTCGGCGCTGCATCCGCGCTATGAAGTCACGCAGAAGGAAAAGATGCTGCCCGTCATGGCCGAGCGGCTGCTGTCGCTGGCGCTGGCGGCGCGCCATTCGCGCATGGGCCTCAACATCGACGCCGAGGAGGCCGACCGGCTCGACCTGTCGCTCGACGTCATCGAACGGGTACTGGCCGAGCCGGAGCTTGCCGGCTGGAACGGCTTTGGCGTCGTCGTCCAGGCCTACGGTCCGCGCGCGGCCTTCACCATCGACTGGCTCTATGCGCTGGCGAAGAAATACGATCGCACCATCATGGTGCGGCTGGTCAAGGGCGCTTATTGGGACACCGAGATCAAGCGGGCTCAGACGCTCGGGCTCGACGGCTATCCGGTTTTTACCCGCAAAGCCAACACCGACGTCTCCTACCTGGCCTGCGCCAAGAAGCTGTTGGCGATGACCGATCGCATCTATCCACAATTTGCCACCCACAACGCCCACACCGTCGCCGCCATCCTGTCGATGACGACGGACCGCGATACGTTCGAGTTCCAGCGGCTGCACGGCATGGGCGAGGCGCTGCATGAGACGGTGCGGCGGGCCGAAGGCACGCGCTGCCGCATCTATGCGCCGGTCGGTGCTCATTCCGACCTGCTCGCCTATCTGGTCCGCCGGCTGCTCGAAAACGGCGCCAATTCCTCCTTTGTCCACCAGCTCACCGACGAGGAAGTCGAGCCCGAGGTCATTGCCCGCGATCCGCTCGAAACGGTGGAGAAACAAGGTCCCGCCGCCAATCCGGCGATCGTGCCGCCGTCGGCGATCTTCGGTCCAGGCCGGCGCAATTCCAAGGGCTTCGATATCACCGACACGCTGACGCTGGCTGCGATCGACAAGGCGAGGGCCGAGTTCGCCGGGCCGGAACGCTGGCACGCCAAGCCGGTCAGCCGCGCCGCCGGCTACGGCAAGCAGCGTCCGGTCGTCAATCCGGCAAAACCTTCCGAAGTGGTCGGCACGGTCAGCGAGGCCGGTGCCAAGCAGGTCGAGACCGCGGTACGCATAGCGGTGGAGGCACAACCGGCATGGGCAAGACGCCCGGTCGCCGTGCGCGCTGCCATCCTCAACCGGGCGGCCGATCTCTACGAGGCGAACGCCGTCGAGTTCTTTGCGCTCGCCGCCCGCGAGGCCGGCAAGTCGCTCGCCGACGGCGTTGCCGAGGTGCGCGAGGCCGTCGATTTCCTGCGCTACTATGCTGCCGAGGCGGCCAATGCCGAAGCGGACACCGAGGCGCGCGGCACCATCGCCTGCATCTCGCCGTGGAATTTTCCGCTCGCCATCTTCACCGGGCAGATCGCGGCGGCACTCGTCACCGGTAATTCGGTGATCGCCAAGCCGGCCGAACAGACGCCGCTGATCGCCTTCCGCGCTGTCCAGCTGCTGCGCGAGGCCGGCGTGCCGGAAGACATCATCCAGCTTCTGCCCGGCGACGGCCCCACGGTCGGCGGCCCGCTGACCGCCGATCCGCGCATTGCCGGCGTCTGCTTCACCGGCTCGACCGAGGTCGCCAAGCTGATCGAAAAGCAGCTCGCCGACACCGCCGCGCCTGACGCCATGCTGATTGCCGAGACCGGCGGCCTCAACGCCATGATCGTCGATTCCACCGCACTTCCCGAACAGGCGGTGCGCGATATCCTCGCCTCCGCCTTCCAGAGCGCCGGCCAGCGCTGCTCGGCATTGCGCATTCTCTACGTGCAGAAGGACGTCGAGAAGAAGATGCTTGAGATGCTGAAAGGCGCGATGGAAGCGCTCAGCCTCGGCGACCCGTGGCGGATATCGACCGATGTCGGCCCGGTCATCGATGACGAGGCGCAAGCGTCGATCCGTGACTATTGCACCAAAATGGGCCTGCAGGGCCGGCTGATCGCCAAGCTCGAAGCGCCGAAGGACGGCCGCTTCGTTGCGCCGCACGTCTTTCGGGTCAAGGGCATCGAGGAGTTGGAGCGCGAGGTGTTCGGCCCCGTGCTGCATGTCGCCACCTTCGATGCCGACGAGATCGATGCGGTGATCGCTGCGATCAACCGCAAAGGCTATGGCCTGACCTTTGGCCTGCACACCCGCATCGAAGGCCGCGCCCAGCATTTCGTCGATGGCATCCATGCCGGCAACATCTACGTCAACCGCAACCAGATCGGCGCCGTCGTCGGCGCGCAGCCGTTCGGCGGCGGGGGCCTTTCCGGCACCGGGCCGAAGGCCGGCGGCCCACATTATCTCCGGCGCTTCCGCAAGGGGCCGGAAGCCGGCACCCATCTTGCCGAAGGCCGCAAGGTGACGGCGACCGAGCTCGCCGACAATCTGCCGGACCCGGCCTTTGGCGGCTGGTCGACGCGGCCGGATCGCGTCGCCATCCTGAGGAAACATCTGCGCGGCAAGGGTGCCGCGGCTATCGGCACTGCCGCCGGCATCGATTTCGGCCAGGTCGACCTGCCCGGGCCGACCGGCGAGGCCAACACGCTGTCGCTGTCGCCGCGCGGGCGCGTGCTGTGTCTGGGTCCCGACGCGGATACGCTGCTTGCGCAGGCGATCCAGGCGCTGGCCGCCGGCAATGCCGTGCTCGCCGTCGCACCCGGCGCGCCGGCAGCGCTGTCGGCGCTGACCGGCAAGGGCCTGCCGCTGGCGGCCATCGACGGCCGGCCGGACCCGGTCGAAGCGCGCTCGCTGCGGGTCGATGTCGTTGCCTTTTCCGGCACGCCCGAGGCCGCGCGCATCGTGCGCAAGGTCATCGCCGAGCGCGCCGGCCCGATCGTGCCGCTGATCAGCGAAGTCTATTATCCGGCCGCCTACGCCCACGAGCGCGCCGTCTGCGTCGACACCACGGCGGCGGGCGGCAATGCCAGCCTGCTGGCCGCTGCGTAGGTTCGCCAGGGCTCGCGTATCGCGGGCAGGGGCGGCGCCGACTTTGGTATCCGCATGAGGACGATCGTTACCTGATACCGAGCGGCACTTCGAACTGCCAAGCCGAGCGACCGGCTCCTTCCGGAATGGGAGGAAACGGAGAAGCCCGGCGGACTGCGTCGAGCGCGGCCTTATCCAACGCGGCGATACCTGAACTGCCCGTCAGCCTGGCCGACCGGACGCTGCCGTTCGAACCGACAGTAAAGGCAACCGTGGCTGTGCCCGTGGCGCGCGTCCGCGTCGAATTGAAGGCCCGCACCAGTTTTGATCGGATCTTGCCGGGATAGTTCGTGACGGCTGCATTGCCGATGCCTGATTTGCCGCCCCTGCTGGCGGTCAGGATCTTGCCGTCCTTCTTGCCGTCGGCCATGCCGCGCGCGACATCCGTTTCGTCACGGCCGCCGGAGCCGGTCTTTTTCTTCTTGGAATCGGCTTTCGCAAGTGCCTTGCTCGCCTTCCTGCGCAGGGCCGGCTTTTCAGGCTCGTTTGGTTCGGCCTTCCTGGCCGGCTTGTTCTTTGCGGTTGCCTTCTTCGGCTGCTTGGGCTCCGGCCTGTCCGGCTTCGGTTCTTCCGCCGCGCCGACTGTCTCGGTCGTCTGAACTGTTTCGGCTGGCTTCGGATCGGCTGGTGCCGGTGCGCTTGTCTCGGCAGGCTCGGCCGTTTCGGCCGCGCTGACTGGCGGCGGCACGGCATTGTCGTCGGCAGGCACCAGCCTGTCGGTCGCAAGAACGTCGGGCGATGGGTCCTGGCGCGCCGGCTGGACAGGTTGCGCAGGCTCGGTCCGGTCGGCAACGGCAGCGGTTTCCGTGGCGGCCTCGTTGACCGGCTCAACCACTTCTTTGTCCGATGTCTCCGCCGCATCGGTGACCGGCTGGAGCGTCTCTTCCGCCGCGGCCGCCTGCGCCTCGACCGTTTCGACCGGCTTGGCGTCGAGCATGGTCACCATCGTCACGTTGGCGACGTCCGGATCGTCTCCGACATCGCCGGCCGCCTGCTGCGGGTCGGCGCCGAGCAGCATTTCGCCTTGCTGGTCGGCACCTTCGATGCTTGGCCGGTCGTCCGGCAGCGTGAGAAAGGCCAGCGCCACGGCTACGTGGAATGCGCAAGAGCAGGCGATCGCCACCGTCCAGTTGCGGCGCCGCTGCATCTGTCGCGTCTGCCGCAATGGCTCCGCAGGCACCGTCGGCAAGTCGCCGTCGGCATCGGCGATGTAACTGTCTTCCGGCCTGTCGCGCAGCGAAACACGCAGCGCCCCGCGCGGGATGGCGAAATCCGGATCGTCCGGTTCCGGCGGCAGGAAACCGGCCAATGGCCACGCCACGGGGTTTCGCGCGAATGCGGGTTCCGGTCCCAAAATTCAGACCCCGAAGGCGATGCCGGTCCTGGTCTGCGTCTTCAGCCCGCGCATGCAGGCATTCGGCTCGGCGCCGGCGCATTCCGTGGCGCTGTTGATCAATACGCGGCTGACCTTGCCGCAATCCGTGCCGGCAAGATCGAAACGCGTCACCTTGGTCTTGCCTGCCGGCAGCTCCTTGAAGTCGAGCACGGTCAGCCGGTCGACGACGCCGGCCTCGTTGAACAGCGCGATCTCGAACGCCGCCTTGGAGAGGTCGGCGCCGAGATTGTTGGTGACCACGAAGGTCAGGCGGCAGCCCTTGTCGGAAGGCTGCGCGCTGTTGAGCTCGAGGAGAAGCGCCGGCGCTTGCTGCTGTGTCCATGCTGGAGCCGCAACAAGCGACATTGCCAGCACCGCGGCGAACAGACGAAGGGATGCCGTCATGCCTGTCATTGTCGTCAGCCTCCAAACCTCATCGTCGCCGCCAGCTTCAGGGTGACGCCGGGCTCGTAGACGACGCTCGTCGTCGATGCGTTCAGCGGGTTGGCGTATTTGACGTCGAACAGATTGTCGGCGCGGAAATCGACCTTGAAATTGTCGGTCGCCTGGTAGCTGGCGAAGGCATTGACCAGCGTATAGTCCTTGGCCACCGGGTTGCCCTGCGGCTTGCCGTTGTACTGCACCTCGCCGCCGATGGTCAGCCTGTCCTCGAGGAAGCGAAAGCCGAGTTGCCCGGTGATCTGGGAGGAGGGGACGGTGACAAGGTCTGCCCGTTCGCCTTCATAGGAAATCGTGTGGCCATCGGTGAACGACGCCGAAAGCCCGGCAAAGCCCCAGGCGGCATCATAGACGCCCTCCATCTCGAAGCCGTGGATCTTGGCCTTGGCGAAATTCTGATACTGGAAGCAGATCGGTATGCCCGGACCGAACGGGCAGCCGCTGGTCGGGTCGAACGCCGATAGCGTTACGCCATCGATGTAGTCGTCGACATTGTTGTTGAAATAGGCCGCCTTCAGCCGCAGCGCGTCGTCGGCCTGGATGACGCCGTTGGTGCTGTAATTGACGCCGAATTCCACGGTCTTGCCGGTTTCGGGCTTGAGATCGGGATTGGGGAGGAACGGTAAGCTGACGCCGGCCGGATGATTGCCGCTGATCAGGGTCTCCGACAGCGACGGAGAACGGTAGCCTTCCGCATAGGTGCCGTAGAATTGCAGGCCGGAAAGGCTGGCGGTTTCGAAGGGCGAAATGCCCACTGTGATGCGTGGCGACAGCCGGTCGCCAGAGGTTTCGCCGACATCACTGTCGAGCTTGTAGCTGTCGTAACGCAGCCCGGCGATGACCTCGAGCCAGTCCCAGGTGAGCTTGTCCTGAACGTAAGCGCCGGAGACGTTCCTGTTGCCCGAGGGCGTATAGAAGCTGTCGCCGCCCGCCGTGCCGCCTGTCTCGACATCGTCGCCAACCCAGTCGCCGCCATAGGTCAGCTCATGCGCGATTCCAACGGTCTCGAATCTCGACGTGTTCCAAATGTCGATGCCGGAGGTGCCGATGTCGAACGTCGATTTCGAACCCGCCGGCAAAACCACGGGCAGACCGGTGACCGGATCAAACCGGTTTTGCGCCACAAGGGTCGTCAGATCGAGCTTGGTCTTGTTGTAGGACGCGTTGATGTGGAGGTCGAGCCAGCTCTTGTCTTCGTCGGTGATGTTGTAGCGGGCCGTGAAGGTATTCGCCTTCAGGTCGGCGTCGTTCACCGGCGCGCTGCCGCTGGTCTCGGTCCATCCGTCGTTCGAGCCGATCCAGCCCAGCTTCAGCTCGCTGTTTTCGCTGGGGCGGATGGTCGTCTTGAGGAGGCCGCTCAAGACGTCGAAGCCGGTGCCCGCTACAGTGTCGCCGCCGCCATGCTTGTAGTCGTCATAGTCGCGGTAGACGATATTGCCGAGCACGTCCCAGTTCTCGTTGATCCGATAGGCGCCGGTGGCGCTGGTGGTCCAGCCTTTGCCGTTGGTTTCGTAGCGCCCAGTTGCGGATACCGCCCAGGTCTCGTCCGGCTTGAGGAAATCCTGCGCATCCTTGGTGTCGAAAAATACGACGCCGCCGATCGCCCCGGAGCCATAGGTGTTGGCGACCGGGCCGCGGATCACATCGACGGATTTGATCAATTCGGGATCGATGTAGAAGGTCGATTGCGTACCGTGATCCGAGCGCTGGAAATTCTGGCGGGCACCGTCGACGATGACGGAGACGCGGCCGAAATCCTGCAGGCCGCGGATGTTGATGCTGGAACTGACACGCCTTGCGTCGGCCTGGACGGCGACACCCGGCACACCGAACAGCATTTCGTTGGGCGTCGTCGCCATGCGGCGCTCGAGCTGTTCCTCGTCGACATGGCTGGCTGAAGCAAGCGACTCGATCGCCGTCTCGCCGGTACGGCTGAGGATCAGGATCTTGTCGAGCAGTGTGGTACCCGCCGGGGCCGGCTTTACCTTTTCGGGCTGTTGAGACGGGTCAGTCTGCTGCTGGTCGGCTGCCGGTTGGGCGGCCTGCTGGGCGCCGGCCGGTGTTGCGAGCAGCGGGATCGCCGCCGCGCCGGCCAGCAACGCGGCCATTTTGCTTGTCATAGAACAATGTGTCAGGCCGCTGCCCGCCAGCCGTCCCCAATTCGCCAACCCCATGCTGCAACTCCAAGAATCCATGTTCGATGCTGGCTGGCTTGGGGCTCGCTGGCATTTTTCATCGCGTCCGGCGTCTTAAATGTTGACTCATTTACTCCGGTATTGCACCTGCTAGATAACATGATTATTCGAGTCAAGAATTGAATCGGCATTTCACGCAGGCGCCGAGCCAGATGCCCGGCACAGGAAAAGGGATCGAACCAATGAACACGTACAATCCCAGCGACTTTCGCTATCGCGTCCGCCGTTCCGACGAAAATTCCGTCCGTTTCGACCGGATCCAATCGGCCGTGAGAACGCTGTCCAGCAACACGCTGTTCCAGGGCGAGCACGAGATCGGCATCGAGCATCATGGTGCGCTGTACCGGCTGAAGATCACCCGGCAGGGCAAGCTCATCCTCAACAAGTAGGTGGTAGAAATGGACCAGCGCGTAAAACCCGCCCCACACGAGATCCGGCGGGCACGGGCAGACAATCCGAAAATGCGCGAGCGCGACCTCGCCGCCCAGCTCGGTATTTCGGAGGCCGAACTGGTCGCCGCGCATTGCGGCGACGGCGTCGTGCGCGTCGAGCCGCGTGTCAACGACCTTTTGACTGGCCTCGAAGCTGTCGGTGAGGTGATGGCGCTGACCCGCAACGAAAGCGCGGTGCACGAGAAGATCGGCGTCTACGACAAGGTCGTCACCGGCAATCACAATGCCATGGTGCTCGGTGAGAATATCGACCTGCGCATTTTCCCAAAAGTCTGGGCGCACGGCTTTGCCGTGGAAAAGCGCGATGGCGCCGACATCCGCCGCAGCCTGCAGTTCTTCGATACCGCAGGCGAGGCGGTACACAAGGTGCATCTCAGGCCAGCCCCCAACCTTTACGCCTATCAGAAACTGGTGGCCGGGCTGGAATCGCCGAACCAGGAGCCGACGGTGGCGATTTCAGCGGGCACGGCCGACGAGACCGAGACTGCGGACAACCCGGCGAGCATCGACGATCTGCGCGACCGCTGGAGCCAGCTGACCGACGTGCATCAGTTCTTCGGCATGCTGAAGACACTGAAGATCAGCCGCCGACAGGCGGTGCGCATGGTCGGCCAGGACTACGCCTGGCTGGTCGACAAGGATGCGGTGAACGCCATGCTCAACCACGCCGCTGCTGGCGCCATGCCGATCATGTGCTTTGTTGGCAATCGCGGCTGCATCCAGATCCATTCCGGCCCCGTCGCCTCGATCAAGCCGATGGGACCATGGCTCAACGTGCTCGACGAGACCTTCCATCTGCACCTGCGGACCGACCACATCGATGAGGTCTGGGCCGTGCGCAAGCCGACCAAGGACGGCTATGTCACGTCGCTCGAAGTCTATGGCGCCGACGGCAAGATGATCATCCAGTTCTTCGGTAAGCGGCATGAAGGCGAAAGCGAGCGCGAAGACTGGCGCTTTCTGGCCGAAAACCTGCCGCGTATCCCAAGCCCGACCGCAGCTTGAGGAAAACGACGATGGTTCTTTTCTCCAGGCTGGCATCGGTCTCCAGGTCGGCGCTTGGTCCTGTGGCCGCTGTTTTCCTGGCCTTCGCCGCGCTGATGACGGCTCAAGCCGCCGAGGGCATCGCGACTTTCGCCGATCGCTCGAGGATCGTGGCTATTGGCGGCTCGATCACCGAGATCGTCTACGCGCTCGGTGAACAGGATCGTCTTGTCGCGCGCGATTCGACCAGCCGCTATCCGCAAGCGGCGGCGGAACTGCCTGATGTCGGCTACATGCGCCAGCTGTCGCCGGAGGGTGTGCTGTCGGTCAATCCGTCGGGCATATTGGCCCTGCACGGCAGCGGACCGAAGGAAGCCGTCGACGTCTTGAAGAAATCAAGCATCCCGTTCATCGAGGTGACCGAGCGCTATGATAATCAAGGCATTCTCGAAAAGATCCACATCGTCGGCAAGGCGCTCGGCACCGAGGCCAAGGCCGATGCGCTGGCGGTCCAGATCGATGCCAGGCTGAAGGCAGCCGAAAAGCAGACCGCCTCGATCAAGGATCGCAAGCGCATCCTGTTCGTGCTGTCGATGCAGGGCGGCAAGCTGCTTGCCGCCGGCAGCGACACCGCCGCCGACGGCATCATCAAGCTTTCGGGCGGCATCAACGCCGTCGACGGCATTGCCGGCTACAAGCAATTGTCGGACGAGGCAGTCATCACCGCCAGGCCCGACGTGATCCTGATGATGAACAATGCCGGACCGGCCACCGCGGATGACGAATTGTTTTCGAACCCTGCCGTGGCTTCGACGCCGGCGGGTGCCGCCCGCAAGCTGATCCGCATGGACGGCGGCTATCTGCTCGGCTTCGGCCCGCGCACGGCCGACGCCATCCACGACCTCGCCGTCTCGCTCTATGGCGGCCAGGTCACGGATTGAGCGCGATGGCCGATCATTCGATCGCCGGTGCGGCGGGCATCATGGCGACGGCAGCCGAGGGTGACCGTTCGCGGCGCGCCCGCCTCGTCGTCGTGCTGCTCTGCGTCGGGCTGGCTATCGCCGTGCTGTTGTCGCTGACCTCCGGCGCATCCGATGCCTCGGCCATCGGCGTCATGCATGACTGGCTGTTCGGCGCGTTGCCCGGCGACGCGGCGTTGAGCGCCCGCGACCACCTGATCATCCATGACATCCGTCTGCCGCGCATCATTATGGGCGTGCTGATCGGCGCATCGCTTGCCGTCTCCGGTGCCGTCATGCAGGGGCTGTTCCGCAATCCGCTGGCCGACCCCGGCCTGATCGGCGTTTCGGCCGGATCGAGCCTCGGTGCGGTCGCCGTCATCGTGCTTGGCTCGACCATGCTGGCGCCGCTGACTTCGGCGCTCGGCACGATGGCTTTGCCGCTGGCTGCGTTCTGCGGCGGGCTGGCGACGACATTGCTGCTCTATAAGGTCGCGACACGGCAAGGCCGGACCTCGGTCGCCACCATGCTGCTCGCCGGCATCGCGCTGGCGGCGCTTGCCATGGCGCTGACCGGCATCCTGATCTTCATGGCCGACGACCGGCAATTGCGCGACCTGACCTTTTGGCAGCTCGGCTCGCTGGGCGGCGCAACCTGGCAGAAGATCGGCTCGGTCGGGCCGGTCATCGTGCTGGCGCTGGCGGCAATGCCGTTCCTGGCGCGCGGCCTCAACGCGCTGGCGCTCGGCGAGGCCACGGCCGGCCATCTCGGCATTCCGGTGCAGCGGCTGAAATACACCGCGATTGTCGGCGTCTCGGCAGCGGTCGGCGCATCGGTCGCCGTCAGCGGCGGCATCGGTTTCGTCGGCATCGTCGTGCCGCATCTGCTGCGTCTGCTGATCGGCCCCGATAACCGTTATTTGCTGCCGGCATCGGCGCTGCTTGGTGCGGCGCTGCTGCTGTTGGCCGACGCCGTCGCCCGCACCATCGTCGCCCCAGCCGAATTGCCGATCGGCATCGTCACCGCGGTCGCCGGCGCACCGTTCTTCCTGTGGATCCTGCTGCGCAAGCGCGGCGTCATCGACCTGTGAAAGTTTGCCTATGATCGAAGCGCGGGATGTCTCGGTGGCGATCGGCGGCAAGGGCATTGTCGCCAATGTCGATTTCGAGGCGCGGCCCGGCGAAATCGCGGCCATCGTCGGCCCCAACGGTTCGGGCAAGACGACCTTCCTCCGAGCACTGTCCGGCGATCTTGGCTATTCGGGAGAGGTCACCGTCAACGGCCGCAATCTATCGGCGATGAAGCCGGTCGAGGCGGCGACGGTGCGCGCGGTGCTGCCGCAGGCGACGACGCTGTCGTTTCCGTTCACCGTGCGCGAGATCGTCAGGCTGGGCCTGGTCGGCGGGCGCTCCGGCGCGCTGTCCGGCGAGGACCAGCGCCTGCCCGAACGGGCGCTGGCTCGCGTCGACCTCGACGGTTTTGCCGGCCGCTTCTACCAGGAGCTGTCCGGCGGCGAACAGCAGCGCGTACAGCTTGCCCGCGTGCTCTGCCAGGTGTGGGCGCCGGTGCTCGACGGCAAGCCGCGCTATCTGTTCCTCGACGAGCCTGTGTCCAGCCTCGACATCAAGCACCAGCTGATCATCATGGACATCGCCCGCGATTTCGCCAGACGCGGCGGCGGCGTGGTCGCCATCCTGCACGACCTCAATTTGACGGCGATGTATGCCGACTGGATTTTCGTCATGCATCACGGCAGGCTTGCCGCTAAAGGTTCGCCGCAACAGGTGCTCAGCGACGAGCTGATCGAAAAGGTCTTCGATTGCCGGCTGAAGGTCGGCGTGTTGCCGGCGGCAAACATGCCGTTCGTATTGCCGCAGTCGGTCTGTTGATATTCAGGTGATGCCGGCCTGCAAATGGCGGTTTCCTGCGCTTCCGGTACTCACGTACCCAAACGTACGCTCCGTTCCGGTTCTCGGAACCCACCATTTTCGGCTCGGCCTGACCTGAATCTCGACAGACCTCACCAATTGAGATGCGACCAAAAATCAGGCGGCCGGCGCCCTTTGCACCAGCATGTCGATGCCGAGCAGGTGTCGCACATTCGGGCGCGCCGCCACCAGATCGGCGATCGTGTAGCGCGACAGCACGGCGAAGAAGGCGTTGAGCGCTTCGCGCAATGCCGAATTCAGCGCGCAGCTGTCGACCAGCGGACATTCGGCGGCGTCGTTCTCGAAGCACTCGGCCATGGCAAAGCTTTCCTCCGTCACCCGCACGACATCGAACAGGCTGATTGATTCGGCCGCGCGGCCGAGCCTGACGCCGCCGTTCCTGCCGCGCACCGTTTCGATCAGGCCGTTTTCGACCAGCGGCTGCAGGATCTTGAACAGGAAAAGTTCCGATACCGAATAGGCGGCGGCAATCTCGGGGATGCGGCTCAACCGCTCGGTGTTGGCGGCGCAATACATCAGAATGCGCATGGCGTAGTTGGTCTGACGGGTAAGCCGCATTGTATCCTCACATAACAGTGGTTGGCGTCAATATGGCCTATAGTTTGGAACAATTCCAGACTGGCGCTGCATAATAGATGAATTCCGGCGTCAAGTTTGCGTGCACGATTGCGCGCACCGGAACCAGCGGCGCGCTTTCTGGGGCAGGCGACACTAGATAAGTTCGCATACACGATCAGGAGCGGCCCATCATGTCACGACCAGCCCCGGCATTTGCATCCGTCGCGTCCGTCCGGTTCGACGCCGATGCCGACGCCAAGCTTTCGGCGCTCAGGCGCACCAAGTTCGTCGCCGCCGCAGCACTTGCGTTTTGCGTGCTGGTCTTTGCGGTGGCGAAATCGCTCGAGAGCCGGCATGCGTGGTTGGGCTTCGTCGCCGCTTTCGCCGAGGCGGCGACGATCGGCGGGCTGGCGGACTGGTATGCGGTGGTGGCGCTGTTTCGGCGGCCACTTGGCCTGCCGATCCCGCATACGGCCATCATCCCGGAAAACCAGAATCGCATCGCCGACAATCTCGGCCGCTTCATCGAGGTGAATTTCCTGGCGCCGGAACCGGTGCGCGAAAAGCTCGCCGAGGTCGACTTTTCGGCGCTGGTCGCGGACTGGCTGGCCGACCCGAACCGCGCCGCCGATTTATCGCGCTTCGTCGGCCGGCTGGTGCCGCAGGCGCTGGCGGCGGTCGAGCAATCCGGACTGCGCGGCTTCGTCACCAGCCGTATGCTGGAGCAGATCGAAAAGGTGCCGCTGGCGCCGCTCGCCGCCGAGCTGCTGTCGGCGCTGACTGACGATCGCCGCCACCAGAAATTATTCGACGAGTTCACCAAGGTGGTCGGCCGCTTCCTGAGCGACGAGCAGGCGCTGGCGACGATGCGCGAGAAGATCCGCGAGGAACTGCCGTCGCTGTTCAACCTGTTTCGCGCCGACGCCTATCTGTTGAAGAAGATCATTGCGTCGGCCGGCTCGCTGCTCGATGAGGTGCGGACCGATCCGCACCATCCGATGCGAGTCGAATTCGACCTTTTCGTCGAAACCTTCGTCGAGCGGCTGAGGACATCCAAACAATATGCCAGGCGCGCCGAAAAGCTGAAGCGCGATTTCCTTGCCCGGCCAGAGCTCAGCGCGCTGGCCGGCGATATGTGGGACAGCCTGCGGCTGTTCATCGAACAGGACGCCAAGGCGCCGAATTCGATGATCCGCGACCATCTCGCCACCATGTTCGTCGAGGTCGGCCGCCATCTTGCCGACGACGCGCAGATCAGGGCCGACATGAATCAGGGGTTTATAGTGGCGCTGGCGTCCTTCGTCGAAAGCCAGAAGAGCGGCGTGTCGAAGTTCATCGCCGACCAGGTCAAGCGCTGGGACCTCGCGCAACTGACAAAGCTGATCGAGATGAACATCGGCAAGGACCTGCAATATATCCGCTTCAACGGCATGATCATCGGTGGCCTTGCCGGGCTCGTGCTCTACACTGCCGAACGGCTGTTTCTTGTCGGCTGACTCGTCCGAATGGACCGCTGAGCTTCGCTGCACTATCTTCCGTGCAGTGGCGGCGCTCACGGCAACAAGGGGGAGAGAACCAGCATGGCAAAACGACCGGAGTCCGAGTCCTTCATCGACATGTTCGGCAAGTTCGGCCGCGACCTGAAGCTGCCGAATGTCGACGTCGAGGCGATCCTCGCCCACCACGCCAAGAACCTGGAAGCGCTGGAGAAGTCGGCACGGGCGAGCGCCGCTGGAGCCTCGGCGCTGTTGTCAAGGCAACGCGAGATGCTGCAGGACACGCTGCGCGAAATCACCGACATGGCACAAAGCTACAGAGCGCCCGGCAATCCGCAGGAAATGATGCAGAAGCAGGCGGCGTTCGCCAGAAAATCCTTCGAGACCGCGCTGAAGAATGCCGGCGAGATGGCCGAACTGGCGAGGGCGTCCGGCACCGAATCGATCGAAATCCTGCGCAGCCGCATCAAGGAGGCGATGGAGGAGATCCGCGCCGGCCACGACAAGAAATAAGCTGTTCCCCAGCAGCACGCTTGCCGGCGGCGAAGACTGGCGGTTCGCGGCCGAAGATTATGGGCTGGAATCGCACTGGCGAATTGACAGGGGCGGCCCGTCGTGGTCCGGAACAGGCAAGCGATCGGGAAAGCAGGAATGACGCAGATACGGCCGAGGACGCCGCCGACCTTCGAGCAACTCAGGGCGATGGCCGGGCAGGAATTAGGCGTCTCGGACTGGACGCTGGTCGATCAGCACCGCATCGACCAGTTTGCCGAATGCACGGGCGATCATCAATGGATCCATGTCGATCCCGAGCGGGCGAAGCGGCAAAGCCCGTTCCGCACCACGATCGCGCATGGCTATCTGACCCTGTCGATCATCGGCGCGCTGGCGCTCGAGATGGGTATCGTCCCCGAAAACACGCAGGCCGCGTTCAACTACGGTTTTGACAAAGTGCGTTTCGTGGCACCGGTCAGAGTCGGCTCGCGAATCAGGCTGCGCACCACGCTGTTGTCGATGGAAGACAAAGGTCCGGGGCAGTATCTGATGAAGGCCGCCAATACGGTCGAGATCGAAGGCGAGCAGAGGCCGGCGCTGACCGCCGAGACGCTCGTCATGCTTTACGCACGCCGCAAGCGGGCCGGCACCTGAGAGTTCAGCCTCAGTTTTGCGGCAGCGCAATCAACGCGACATCGCCTCTTCAAGCGCCCTGAAAATCCGGTCATCTCCGGACTGCGCGACGTTGAAGCGCATGAAACGGCTGGCCGACCGGGACAGGCTGAACGCATTGCCGGGCGCAAGCACGACATTGGCCGACAGGGCATGGCGGGCGACATCCGCGGCATCTATCCCCTCCGGCAGCCTGCACCATAGAAACATGCCGGCGGGCTGATCTATCCATGGCACGATGCCGATCGCCCTGAGGCGGGTGCCGGTTTCTTCCATGGCGCGCGAGAGCCGCGCGCGCAGCAGATCGACGTGCTTGCGATAGAGGCCGTCCTTCAGCAGCGTCAGTACCAGTTCGGATGCAAGCCGACCGCTGCCAAACGACGTGGCGATCTTGAGATCGGTCAATCCTTCCATCCAGTCGCGAGGAGCGGCGATGAAGCCGCAGCGCACCGATGCCGACAACGTCTTGGAAAAGCTTCCGATATGAATGACCCGGCTGAGGCCGTCGAAGGCCGCCAGCCTGGGCGCCGGCGTGTGTTCGAAATCGGCGAAGATATCGTCCTCGATGATCGTCAGCCCCGACTGGTCGGCGAGCTTCAGCACCCGATGGGCAACGACCGGGGACAATATAGCGCCGGTCGGATTGTGGAGCGCCGAATTGGTGATGTAGAGGCGCGGCCGATGCTCGTTCAGTGCCTGCGCGAACAGCTCGATGTCCGGACCCGAGCGCGTGTAGGGGACGCTGATCACCTTGGCCCGATGGGCGCGCAACAGGGCATGGAAGTTGAAGTAGCAGGGATCGTCGACCAACACCGTGTCACCCGGTTCGAGCAGGAACCGGCACAGCAGGTCGATCGCCTGAGTGCCCGATTCCGTCAGCATGATCTGGTCCGGAGAGGCTTCGATGCCGTGCTCGGCCATGCGCCGCGCCAGCAGATGGCGTAGCGCCGGCAAGCCGAGCGGCGTGCCGTAGTCGGTCAGCGCGGCGTCGTCGGCGCGGGCCGTCGTCCGCAGTGCCCGGCGCAATCCAGCATCGGGCATCCATGTTGCCGGCAGCCAGCCGCAACCCGGTTTCAGGACGCCGTCGCCGGCTTCCAGCGATTGGCGCGAGACCCAGAGCGGGTCGACGGCACGGTCAAGCCTGGGGCCGATCTCGGCCAGCGACAACGGAGCCAACGGTCCGGCGGCATAGAAACCCGAGCCCGGCCGCGAGCGGATCATGCCTTCCGCCGCAAGACGCTCATAGGCTTCGACCACGGTGGATTTGGAAACCTGCATGGCTTTGGCGAACGCCCGGATCGAAGGCAGCCGCGTTCCCGGTGTCAGGCTGCGCGCGGCGATCCTGTGCCTGATCGTCGCCATGACGCTTTCGACAAGCGTCCGGCTGCCCTCATCTGTTGTCGTCTGCTCATCCATCCGTACTGCTCGCCCTACCATGACGGTTTTGTCAAACTGTACCTGATTGTCTCTGGCGGAGCCAGACGCCCGGCCCGATAGAGGGCGAAATCAGCGGGGCATCGATGGACAAGGCGGCGAGTAGTTGGGCGGCGAGTGGTTGGGCGGCGAGTGGCTGGGTCAACGGGTTCATAGGCGTGCTGATCTTCAGCGGTTCGCTTCCGGCGACGCGCGTGGCGGTGATGGATTTCGATCCGGTGTTCGTAACGGTCGCCCGTGCGGCTTCGGCGGGCATCCTCGGCCTGGCGCTGCTGCTCGTTTTTCGTCAGAAGCGCCCGGAGCGGCGAGATCTGTTCCCGCTGGCGATCGTGGCGCTTGGCGTCGTGGTCGGCTTTCCCCTGCTGACGGCGCTGGCGCTCAAGCACGTCACGTCGGCTCACTCCATCATCTTCGTCGGCCTGTTGCCGTTGGCGACCGCGATCTTCGGCGTGGTTCGAGGCGGCGATCGCCCGAAGCCGGCGTTCTGGCTGTTCTCGTGCCTCGGTAGCGCCCTTGTCGCCAGTTTTGCAGTCACGCAAGGCCTGTCGGTCTCGCCGTTCGGCGACATCTTGATGCTGGCCGCCATCATCATGTGCGGATTGGGCTATGCCGAAGGAGCGGCACTGTCGCGCAAGCTCGGCGGTTGGCAGGTAATATCGTGGGCGCTGGTGCTGTCGCTGCCGGTCATGCTGGCGCTGACGTTCATCACCATGCCGCCGTCGCTCGAAAGTGCCGGCAGGGGCGCGTGGATCGGCCTGGCCTATGTGTCGCTGTTCAGCATGCTGATCGGCTTCGTGTTCTGGTATCGCGGCCTGGCGCAAGGCGGCATCGCCGCGGTCGGGCAGTTGCAACTGCTGCAGCCCTTCTTCGGCCTGGGGCTGGCGGCAGCGCTGCTGCATGAGCAGGTCAGTCCCGCCATGATCGCCGTCACCGCCGCCGTCGTGCTTTGCGTTGTCGGTGCCAAGAGATATGCGAGATAGGTGCGCCGGCTGCCGGAGTTGCATGCGAACCGGGTGGAATCCTCAAGGATGCTTGGCAACGATATCTGTTCGCCCGGCAGTGGCGCGGGCTGAAAATACCGCAAGGATCAGCGCCATCAGCACCAGGCCCGTCGCCACCTGGAAAGTGACCTGCATCCCTCGTGCCGCTGCCGCAGGTGCCAACACTGCCAAGCCAGTGCCTTCCCCAGCCGATGCGAAGGCGAACACCGCGCCCATCACCGACGCACCGGTGATCAGGCCGAGATTGCGCGACAGATTGAGCAGGCCGGAGACGACGCCACGCTGGTCGGGTGCGACGCCCGTCATCACGGCCGAATTGTTGGAGGTCTGAAACAGGCTGTAGCCGGTGCAGACGATGATGATTGGTACGACATAGCCGGCAATACCGAATTCCGCCCGCGACAGAGCAAAGGTGCCAATAGCGAGATCGAACAGGCCGACGATCATGATCCGGTTCGCCCCGAAACGATCGACCAGGCGTCCGGCCGGCAGCGCCGCCAATGCGGTAATCAGAGGGCCGGTCGACAGAACCAGCCCGACCATGGCTGCGTCTAGCCCAAGCGCGCGCGACAGATAGAATGGTGCGACCACCAGCGTCGCCATCATCACCGTGGCGACGATCAGGTTCATGGCGAGGCTTGCGTTCAACGCCTGGTCGCGGAACCTCGCAGGCTGGATCAAAGGGTTCTGGACCCTTGTCTGCGCAATGACAAACAGCAGGCCAGCCACGGTGGCGGCAATCAGCAAGCCGACATTGAGAGAACCAAAACTGCCACGCCCAAGGGTCATGGCGAGCGCATAGGCGGCTAGCGTCAGCGCGAGCAAAGCCGTGCCGATCCCGTCGAAACCGCGCCGACCTGGCGTCTTTTTTCCGGCCGGCAGGAAGCGCCAGGCAAGCGCAAAGGCCAGCACCCCCAACGGCAGATTGATGAGGAAGATCGCGCGCCAGCCGAGGCCGGCGATCAACAGTCCGCCAAGCGAGGGGCCAAGCGTGGTGCCGATCGCCGACATGGCGCCGAGCAGGCCCATGGCGCTGCCGGTTTTATCCCGGGGAACCGTGTCGGCGACAAAGGCCAGCGTCAGAGCCATCATAATGGCCGCGCCGAGCCCCTGTGCCGCCCGTGCAGCGATCAGCAGCCAGAGCGTCGGCGCGAGCCCGCAAAGCACCGATGCGAAGGTGAACAGGGCAATGCCGCCGAGCAATAGCGGTCGGCGGCCGAATATGTCGGCGAGCCGCCCGACGCTGACGATCAAGGTGGTGATGGCGAGCAGATAGGCCAGGACGACCCATTGCACGAGCTGGAACGATGCGTCGAACGCCTGCATCAGCGATGGCAGCCCGACGCTGGCGATGCTGGTGGCGAGCGACGACAGCAGCGTTGAAAGCGACAGGCTTGCCAATGCCCATCGGGTCGAGCGTGCGCTCACCGGGGCAACTTCGTCCCAGGTCTTTTCAGCGGTCGACGCCAAGGTGAACTCCTTTGCCGGCAGCCCCCAATCGGAGCTGTCGGACGCTATTCCCTCGCATGATGTGGCGGAAGGCGCAGTATTTGCATCTTATTCGTGCACGGAACGCCACATCACGGCTGAGCTGTGCTATGGTCCTTCCATGTCGTCACCCGATCTCAATCTGCTTGTCGCCCTCGATGTGCTGCTGAGCGAGGGCAGTGTGGCGCGTGCTGCCGCGCGGCTGCGCCTCAGTCCCTCGGCGATGAGCCGGACCTTGGCGCGGTTGCGCCAGGCGACAGGCGACCCATTGTTGGTCCGGGCCGGCCGTGGCCTGGTTGCGACGCCGCGCGCGCTCGAATTGCAGCAACGGGTAGGTCGAGTCGTTCAGGATGCGGAAGCGCTGCTGCGCCCGGCCAAGCTCCTCGACCTCTCTGCTCTCGACAACGTCTTCACGCTGCGCGCCAACGAAAGTTTCGTCGAGGAGTTCGCACCGCGTCTTCTGACCCGTGTCGAAGCGGATGCACCTGGCGTGCGGCTGCGGTTTGCGCCGAAATCCGACAAGAACGACATGTCGTTGCGTGACGCGGCGGTTGATCTCGAAATCGGGGTTGCCAATGAAACGAGCCCTGAAATGCGCATTCAGGCGCTGTTTCGCGACCGCTTCATCGGTGCGGTGCGAACGGGTCACAGGCTGGGCGAGGGCCCAATGACGCCGGAACGCTATGCGGCCGGCCGCCACATCAGCGTTTCGCGGCGTGGCCGCGAAAAGGGCCCGATCGACGAGGCCTTGAAACTGCTCGGTCTCCAGCGGACGATCGTGTGCATGGTTTCCAGCTTCTCGGCCACGCTCGCCATGGCGCGCGCCTCCGATCTGATCGCCAGCGTCCCCGAGCGGCACACGCTGGGCGCGCGCACGGGCATGTACAGCTTCCCGTTGCCGGTCGATATCGAGGAGGTCACCATTTCGATGCTGTGGCATCCGCGACTCGATGCCGATCCGGCACAACGCTGGCTGCGAGCCTGCGTGCGCGAGGTCTGCGCGTCGTTTCGCTGATCCAGACTCAGGGCGTGATCTAGAATCTGGTCACCACGCCGATGCCGATGCCTTCGAAGCCGCCCATCGCCATCAAAGCGGCCGGCGCTTCCTCGAGGCTGATCTTTTTGCCGACCAGCAGTTCGGGTTTGAGCTTGCCGGTGCGGATCATCTCCATCATCGCCTGGTAGCGAAACGCCTGCATACCGTGGCTGCCGCGGATTTCGAGCTCGAATGCGATCACCTTGTCCATCGGAATCTGCGACCTGGCATGGTCGCCGAGCATCAGGCCGACCTGCACGTGGCGCCCGCGGCGGCGCAGGTTTGCGATCGAGTTGAACGAGGTACTGGGGTGGCCGAGCGCGTCCATCGACATGTGCGCGCCGCCATTGGTGATTTGCTTGACCGCCTTGACCACGTTCGGCGTCTTTGCCGCGTTGATCGTCGCCACCGCGCCGATCTTTTTGGCAAAGTCCAGCTTCTCGTCGGTGAGGTCGATGGCGACGACATTGGCGCCCATGGCGCTGGCGATCATGATCGCCGACAGGCCGACGCCGCCGCAGCCGTGCACCGCCACCCATTCGCCGGGCGTCACCCGGCCCTGGTCGACGATGGCGCGGAACGAGGTGACGAACCGGCAGCCGAGGCTGGCGGCGGTGGCGAATTCCATCTCGTCGGTCAAGCGCACGAGATTGGTGTCGGCATGGTCGATGGCGACATATTCGGCGAACGACCCCCAGGCGCTGAAGCCTGGCTGGAACTGGTGCTCGCAGACCTGGTGGTTGCCCGAGGTGCATTCGAAACAGCGGCCGCAGCCGACGGCGAAAGGCACAGTGACACGCTCACCGGTCTTCCAGCGGGTCACCTGCTTGCCCACCGCGGCGACGACGCCGGCAAGCTCGTGGCCGGGCACATGCGGCAGGCGGATGCCGTCGTCGTGGCCCATCCAGCCATGCCAGTCGCTGCGGCAAAGCCCGGTCGCCTCGACCTTGATGACGACGCCTTCTGGCGCCGGCGTCGGATCCGGCACGGTCTGGATCGTCGGCGCCTCGCCGAATTTTTCGAAGACGACGGCTTTCATCGGCAGTTCCTCATCACTTCATGCAATTTGCGGTCTACTCGGCATCGATCTGGTTCTCAGGCGCGGCCTTCTGGAACGCCGGCAGCGCCATGCAGGCGGCATTGATGCGCGAGATCGTCGGGTAGGGCGTCATGTCGACGCCGAAGCGGGCATTGCTGGTGACCTGTGCGACCAGGCAGATGTCGGCCAGCCCCGGCGTGTCGCCATGGCAGAATGTCTTGGTCTCAGGCGAGGAAGCCAGAATCTTTTCAAGCGGCTGGAAGCCTTCGTTGACCCAGTGCCGGAACCAGTTGACGACATCCTGGTCGCCGGCGCCGAACAGTGTGCGCAGCGAGGTCAGCACGCGCAGATTGTTCACCGGATGGATGTCGCAGGCGATCATCTGCGCCAGCATCCTGACGCGGGCGCGGCCAGGCGCATCCTTGGGCAGCAGCGGCGGCTCAGGCGTGGTCTCGTCGAAATATTCGATGATCGCCAGCGATTGCGTCAGCAGCGTGCCGTCGTCCAGGACCAGTGCCGGCACCAGCCCTTGCGGATTGACCGCGAGGTAGGCGGGTTCGAGATGCTCGCCGTGGCGCAAATGATGCGGCACGTAGTCGTAGGACAGGCCCTTCATCTCCAGCGCGATCCGCACCCGGTAAGAGGTCGAGGAGCGGTAGTAGTTATGGAGGACGATGTCGCTCATCGGATCGGTTGGCCGATGGTCAGTTCGATTTCGCCGATGCCGTCGACGCCACCGGTGATCTTTTCGCCCGGCCCGACGGCGCCGACGCCAGCCGGTGTTCCGGTGAAGATCAGGTCGCCGGGCTTAAGCTCTAGCGCCTCGCTGCAAATCGAGACGATGTCGGGAACCGGCCAGATCAGTTCGGCGAGGTCGCCGTCCTGCCTGATCTCGCCGTCGACCGCGAGCCAGATGCAGCCCTTGTCGGGATGACCGGATTTTTGCGCCGGAACCAGCGGGCCGCAGGGCGCTGAACGGTCGAAGGCTTTCGACCAGTCCCACGGCCTTGCCGCCTTTTTCGCCTCGTCCTGAAGGTCGCGGCGAGTCAGGTCGACGCCGACGCCGTAGCCCCAGACATGGTCCAGCGCCCGCTCGCGCGGTATGCGAAAGCCGGCTCTGCCGATCGCGACGACCAGCTCGATTTCGTGATGCAGGTTTTGGGTCAGCGGCGGGTAGGGGATCGTGGTGCCCGAACCGACTGCCGCGTCGACCACTGCGTCGCCTGGTTTGGTGAAGAAGAAGGGAGGGTCGCGCTCGTCATTGCCGAGCTCGCGGGCATGGGCTGCGTAGTTGCGGCCGACGCAGAAGATCCGGCGCACGGCAAAACGCTCCGGCGAGCCGGCGACGGCCACCGACGGGGTTGCGGGCAGGGGAAGGACGAAGCCGGTCATGCTCTGTCTCTGTTTCAGTGGATCTGTCGCCGGCACATTCGGCCGATTTGGGCAAACGGGCAAGGCATTGGATGGCGGAAGAGCAGGCCTGCCGCACGGTGCCGCGGAAATCGCCGGTACATTTTGCTCTGCCGGCCAGATGGCAATGTACCATTTGGGAATAAGCCGGCCACGGCGCGAAGCGCCTGCCGCCAACGCCTGAGACTGTCGACCGTTGGTTTCGGGGAACGGACGTGACAGCCCCTTTCGGTCCGTCCTGTGCTTCGGGCGTGTCGTTATCTCGCACTTGCACAAAGTTCTGGTGCGCTGCAATATAGCTGGAGGAATGCGGCCTCCAGCCCGCCTTTCGCAGGTTCAATGAAGGGACCGGCATGACGGACATTTCCGCGACGCGTCTTGTCGTATCCAGGCCTGTGGCCGACAGCTCGGCAAGAACCAGGCTTGCCTATCTCGACGGCTGGCGCGGCCTGTCGATCGCGCTGGTGCTGATCGGCCATTTCTTCCCCGTTCCCGGCATCAATCTCGGCGTCCTGGGCGTCGAATTCTTCTTCGTGCTCAGCGGCCGGCTGATGGCCGAGATCCTGTTTGTCGAATACTATCCGCTGAAGAAATTCTTCAAGCGCCGGTTCTCCCGCATCTACCCGGCACTACTCATCTTCGTCGTCGCCGCGATGGTTGCCTTGTCCGGCACATTCATCGCCTTCAAATGGAAGGCGGCGCTGACGGCGCTGACGTTCACCTACAACTATGCCGGAATTCTCGTCACCCGCGCCGGCGCGCTCGACCATATCTGGTCGCTCTGCGTCGAAGAGCACGCCTATATCATCCTGGCGCTGATCAGCGTCGTCGTCTCGGGGCGGTCCCGGGTCATCATGTTGCTCGGTGCATTGTCGGTGCTGGCCATGGCAAACGGCGCCATCTCCTACTGGGTGCTCGCAATAGGCTACGAGGGCACCTATTGGCGCACCGACGTGCACATCGCCTCGATCCTGCTGTCGGCGGTGATATGCCTGCTCAAGGCCGACGACAGGCTGCCGGCGCTGCTCAAGGGGCCGCATGTCGCCCCGGCGGCCTCAGTAGTGGCTGTGCTCCTTTTCATGGCTGCCGTGCCAACCCCGATCCACTATCTGGTCGCGGTGCCGCTGTTGGCACTCGCCGTCAATTTGCTCGACTTCAGCAGCCGGTATCTGACCGGGTTTCTATCGTCCCTGCCGATGACGATGCTGGGGCTGTGGTCGTATTCGCTCTATCTTTGGCAGCAGCCCTTTTATCAAATCGTCGACATAAAAGGCAGTTCGCCGTGGTTGATGCTTGCGGCGGCGTTCGCTTGCGCGCTGTGCAGCTACTACATCATCGAAAAGCCGGCCCGCTCCTGGCTGAACCGCAATTGGTAGGGCGAACGGCGCCCGCCGTTCAGCCGGCGATCCGTCTTGCATAGTACCGCACGGCTTTCCTGCCGCCGTGGATTACCGCGTCGCCCACTTCCGCAAAGCCGAGTGCGGCATGGAAGGCGTCCGAAGCCGGATTGGGTGGCTCGGCATTGACTTCGCAGGTGACGATCGCCTGGCCCGCGCGTGACGCCTGCTCGAACAGATCCTCATACAGCCGGCGGGCATGGCCGCGGCCGCGCGCTTTGGCGCCGACCACGACGCGGTCGACGTAGACGAACCGCGGATAGCGCTCGCGAAACCACAGGAAGTTGGGGCTGTCGTAGCTCGCGTCCTGGTCGAAGGTCATGATGAAGGCTTCGAGTGCACCGATGCGGCGCGTGTAAAACGCTTCGCCGAGCAGGAAGGACAGGCGCTCAGGTTCGAGCCATGATAATTCCGCAGCGTGCTCGTTGTTGAGCGCGAGGATGGCGGGCTCATCCTGCGGCGAAACCCGTTCGATCGGCAAACGCATTTCGATCATGTTTTTTCTTCGATCTTCCAGGATCATGTCCGGGCAGCGGCGATGGTCGCCGCCACCAGCGCCTCGTCGGTCACGGTGTTGCGGTATTCGCGGTCGAGGTCGGTGCCGCCCATGCCGACTTTCGGGTTGCGGTAGCGCATGGCACTCGGCACGTCCTTGAGCGCGGCGAAGTGCATTTCGCTCAACCCGGTTTTCCTCCGCACCTTGCTGATGTTCTCGGGATCAAGCCCGCCGCAGCCGAGGATGATGATGCGGTCGCCGGCCTGCCTGACAAGCTCGGCGAGCAGGTCCGCGCCTTCCAGTGCCGTGTCGCGCTGGCCGCTGGTCAGCACGCGGCCGACCTTGCAGCGGATCAGCGCTTCCAGCGCCTCGGTCGGGTCGCGGGTCATGTCGAAGGCGCGGTGGCAGGTGACGTTCAAGCGTCCCGCCGCCTTAACCAATTCGCTCATGCGCTGTTCGTCGATAGTGCCGTCGGCAGCGAGGCAACCGACGACGACACCGGCGACGCCGAGCTCGGCAAGCGCGCCGACATCGGCGAGCATCGAACGATATTCGGCTTCGCCATACAGAAAATCGCCGCCGCGCGGCCGCACGATGACGTGGAACGGGATCGTCGCCAGCTCGAGCGCGGCGCGCACCGTGCCGAAGCTCGGCGTGATGCCGCCCTCGATCAGGCTGGCACAGAGCTCGACACGGTCGGCGCCTGCGGCTTGCGCGGCCAGCAGGCCGTCTATGCCTTCGACGCAGACCTCGATCAACGGGAGGCGAGGGCGTTCGGTCTCGGTCATGGGCGATCCGTCGATGATTTCAGCTGGCCAGCGGTAGCATCGGGCATGGTGCGATGAAAGCCGGAAGTGTTGGCTCAATGTGCTTGCGGGCGCGCCTGCCATTCCGCCGCTTGACACATTCATAACTTAAGCGTTATACGTAACTCATAGCTGGTGGGTTATTGGTTCTCATGGAGAGCGCGTTGTTGATAGCCCAGCCAAACCGCAAACAACGGGTCCGAAGTCATGACTGAAGCAACCACAATCGAAACCAAATCCATTGTCGTCGAGCGTCTGATCCCGCATGCGGCTGAAAAGATATGGCGCGCACTGACCGTGCCGCATCTAGTTGCCGAATGGCTGATGGAGAACGACTTTGCGCCTGAGCAAGGCCATCGCTTTACCTTTCGCGCGACGCCGGTGCCTGGCTGGTCCGGCGTGACGAACTGCGAGGTGCTGAAGATCGAGCCGCCACGCCTGCTAGCCTACAGCTGGGGCGACGGCACCGAATCCGACAGCGGTCTGAAGACCGTGGTGACATGGTCGTTGACGCCCGAAGGTACAGCGACGCGGGTGCGCATGGAGCATTCCGGGTTCCGGTCCGAGGACGAGCGCGGCTACATCGGCATGGGAAGCGGTTGGCCGCGCATTCTCGAGCGGCTTGAGCGGGTGACTGCCTCGCAAAGCTGAAGATCCCGGCGCTCGCCTTGCCGCAACGCGGCGGCCGGCGAACTGACAGAACCAAGACATATCGAGACCCCGGATGTTCGTCGTCCGGGCTTGAAAAAACACGCCGAAGGAGACCACTATGCAAGCACGATTGAAAAACCCGGTGGTGCTCATTCCCGGCGCCTTGCAGGCGCTGCTCGCGCTGGACAAGTCTACGGAAACGGCTGACCTGTCCTATGTGACGCGCAAGCTCGTCCATTTGCGCGCCAGCCAGATCAACGGATGCAGCCTCTGCGTCGATATGCATGCGCGCGAATTGAAGAAGGCCGGCGAAAAGGACGAACGCATCTTTGCCGTGTCCGCATGGCGGGAGACACCCTACTTCACCGACGCCGAACGCGCCGCGCTGGCACTGACCGAGGCGGCAACCCGGTTGGCCGACCGGCCGGATCCGGTGCCGGATGCAGTCTGGGACGAGGCCGCCCGGCACTATGACGAAAAGGCGCTTGCCGCCCTGGTCGTCCAGATTGCCCTGATCAACGCATTCAACCGGCTCAACGCAACCACCAGGCAGATGGTCGGCGCCTGGGGCTGAACG
The DNA here is from genome assembly GCF_040321085.1 of Mesorhizobium sp. M0522. Taxonomy (NCBI): domain Bacteria; kingdom Pseudomonadati; phylum Pseudomonadota; class Alphaproteobacteria; order Hyphomicrobiales; family Phyllobacteriaceae; genus Mesorhizobium; species Mesorhizobium sp. M0522. The sequence continues at coordinate 21,522 of NZ_JAMYQW010000041.1, read as the reverse complement.
GGGCCGGATTCTCGAAAAGCCACATCAGATCCGCAGCTTGTGCGAATTCGCGCGGACGAAGTCGATGAAGGCCCGCAGCTTCGGTGGCACGAGGCGGCGGCTGGGATAATAGAGGTGGAGCGGCTCGTAAGCGGGACAGAAAGGCTCCAGCACCTTGACCAGCGCGCCTGAGGCGAGAAGCGGCGCGGCGAGGCCCTCGACCGCGAAGGCGAGGCCAAGCCCTTGCGCGGCGGCGGTAATGCACAGCGGAAGCGTGTTCACGACCAGGCATGCGTCCGGCGTGAATGCGACTTCGCGTCCCTCCACAATGAACTCCCAGGGCGAAATCGCGCGCGTGCGGGTCAGGGCGAATGCGATGCAGCGATGGGCGGCGAGGTCGGCCGGCCGCTTCGGTGTGCCGTTGCGCGCCAGATAATCGGGGCTACCCACCGCGACCATCTGCAGTGGCCCGCCCAGACGCGCGCCGATCATGTCTTTCTCGAGAAGTTCGCCGATGCGCAGGCCGGCGTCGAAGCCATCGGCGGCGATATCGACGAAGCTGTCGTCGAAAATCAGACTAAGCCGCACTTCGGGATAAGCATCCATGAACGGCCGCATCAGCGGCTCGATCAGCAGCGGAGCGGCGATCCACGGCAGGCTGAGCCGCAGCGTGCCGGCGGGACGATCGCGGCTGTCGCGCAGAGCCGCACCAGCCGCCCAGATATCTTCGGCTGCCGGACGCACATGGTCGAGGTATTGGGCGCCAGCTTCGGTCAAGCCAACGCTGCGGGTCGTCCGGTTGAGCAGCCGCACCCCCAGGCGCTCCTCGAGCCCCTTGACCGCCTCGCTCAACGAGGCCGGAGCGACGCCGAGCTCGGCGCCGGCGCGGGTGAAGCTTTTGGCCTCCGCAACCTTGACGAAGGCGACGATGCCGCTGAATTGGTCGAGGCGCATTGTAAGGATTTTCCAAATAGCCCTATCGAACTCTACTGGTTTTTCCGGCGAACGAAAGGCGTCATGTTGGGTCCGACGAACGGGCCTCGGTGTTGGGAACGGCTCGAACGGGCAAGGAGACAGGACCGATGACCAGGCTTGCTTTACTCGCCGCCGGCACTCTTCTGGCGGTGTCTGCCGCCCCGGCGCACAGCGGGCCACTGGAAGACCGCAATATCCAGCTCATCAAAGACTACTACGCAGCTTACGCGACCGGCAATCCCGAGGCCGTGCGGCCCTTCCTCGCGCCCGACATCGTGTGGCGCATTCCCGGTCATCATCCGCTCGCCGGCGACAAGCGCGGGCCGGACGAGGTGGTCGCCTTCTTCCGCGGCCTGGCCGATGGCAAGTTCAAGGCCGAGCCGATCTTCTTCCAGGCGCAAGGCGACCTCGTGGTCGACGTCCATCGCGGCTGGTCGAATGTCGGCTCAGGTCCCGAGATCGACCAGTTCTACGCGCTGATGTTCCGCATCACGGACGGCAAGATCGCCGAGGCACAGAATTTTTTGACCGACATGTACCAGTCGGACGCTTTCTACTGGGCGCATTACCCGCTGAAGCCACTGCCCAGCCGACTGGCTGGCGAGCGCTGAGACGGCGGTCTTTCTCGCAACGCGCCGCGCTTCTCATTCCAAGCCAAAGGAGACTTGCGATGCTTAAAACCCTGACACTTGCCGTAGCAACCACCGCCGCGCTCGCCGCCTCCAATGCCTTCGCCGCACCGCGCGTCGAGCGCGTCGCTTTTGCCTCGTACGGTGAGCAGATCATCGGCGAGCTCTATCTCCCGGAGGATCTGGATGCGGCGAAACCTCGGCCGGCGCTGGTCGTGACCGGCGCCTGGATGACGGTGAAGGAACAGATGCCGGCCCGCTACGCCCGCGAGATGGCCGATCGCGGCTTCGTCGCCTTGACCTTCGATTTTCGCGGCTGGGGCGAAAGCGGCGGCGTGCGACGCCAGTACGAGGATCCTTACGCCAAGATCGCCGACATCGAAGCGGCGGTTGCCTATCTCGCGAGCCGGCCCGAAGCCGATCAGGACCGCATCGGCGGGCTCGGCATTTGCGCCAGCTCCGGCTACATGGTCACCGCCGCCGCCGAAAACGCCGCGATCAAATCGGTCGCCCTCGTTGCGCCCTGGTTGCAGGATGCCGAAGTGGTCGAGCAGGCCTATGGCGGCCGGAATGGCGTCTTCAGGCTTGAGGCCGTGGGCGATGCGGCCAAGGCTGAGTATCGCCGCACCGGCAAGCAAGCGTTCTTGCCGGCCGCGAGCCTGACCGACGAGCGCGCGATCATGTTCAAGGTGCCTTACTACACCGAACCCGATCGCGGCATGATCCCGGCGTGGCGCAACGAGGCCGATCCGGCGTTCTGGCGCGGCTGGCTGACGTTCGACGCCATCCAGGCTGCTCCGCGCCTGCACCAGCCTTTTTTGATGGTGCACAGCGAGGCGGCTGCCATTCCGAAGGGGGCGCACAAATTCTACACGCGGCTGACCAGTTCCAAGCGGGAGCTGTGGCTCGACAATGTCACCCAATTCGATTTCTACGATCGTGCCGCGCCGGTGAAGGCGGCGAGCGATGCCGCCGCCGCGCACTTCCGCGCGACGCTCGGCAGTGCGGGGGAGGCGGGACAATGAGCCTCGTCACGCGCCGGCATGTCCTGGTCTCGGCGATTTCCGCTGCGATGATTTCCGCCGTCTCGGCGCCCGCCTCGAGCGCGCCGGGAGATGCGCTGACGGTCAAAGACAGGATCGCAATCACCGAGGCAGTGGCCGGGATCGGCCTCTATGCCGACCTGCGTGAATGGAACCGGGTCAGATCCTATTTCGCGGCCCGTGTCACGACCGACTATACCAGCCTCTTCGGCGGCGAGGTCACGACCAGCGGCCGCGACGCGCTGATCGCCCAATGGCAAGGGCTGCTGCCGGGCTTCGACGCCACCCAGCACCTCATCACCAACATCATTGTCGAAGGCGCGGACAACGGTGCGGTTGCACGCAGCCATGTCCGCGCAACCCATTGGATCGGTTCCCGGTTCTGGACGGTTGGCGGCAGCTATCTCCACCGGATGGTGCGGACGCCTGAAGGCTGGCGCGTCAAGGCAATCTCCATCCGCCGCTTATACGAAGAGGGGGATCGCGCGGTGCTGGCCGCCGCCGCCGACCGGGTGAAAGCTGCGGAGTGAATCCGGTGTTCCTTGCTGGAGTGCCCGACGACCGCAGTTACTGGCGCAACACCGTGTTCTTGGTACCTTCTTCGACCTGGTCGATGACCAGCAGCTTGACCGGATCGGCGCCGACATTGGTCGCCTGATGCCATTGCCCGATCATCTCGATGATGAAATCACCTGTTTGATAGGTGTTGCTCTTGCCGGTCTCGACGTTGGTGACCTGAAGCGTGCCGGCCTCGACATAGGCATAGCGCGGAAACGGATGCTTGTGGACCGGCAAGGTCGCGCCCGGCGCGATCTGATAGGCCGAGACCAGGACCTGGACGTTCTTCTGCGGCAGCGTGATCGGCTGGCCGGACGCGGTCTCGGTGTGAGAGGCAAGCGGGGTCACGATGACCGGCGTGCCGCTGGCATCCAGCGCCTGGGCGCTGTTTGCAAACAGTGGAGCCGCGAGCAGCAGCATCGATGCCAAGATTTTTCGCATGATTCCCCCCGAGCTGCGTCAGCATTGCGCAGCAAGCATTGGCGCGCAAGCTTGTCTGTTCAGGAGCGCCTTATCCCGCTCTTCTGAACATGCCCGGCGTCATGCCATGCATAGCCCGGAATGTACGGGAAAGATGGCTCTGGTCGGCGAAACCCGCCGCGATGGCGGCGTCGGCGAGGCCAAATCCCTGTTCGATCAGCGCACTCGCCCGGCGCAATCGCCGGTCGCGGATATAGGCCGCCGGCGTCAGGCCGATCGCCTTGTTGAAGTCGCGGATGACCTGGAATCGGGTCACGCCAGCCGCGCCGGCTAGCCGCTTGAGGTCGAGCTGCGAGCCAAGCTCGCTTTCGACAAGATCGCGGTAGAGCGAGAACCGCCGCTGCGATCCGGAGCTTTCGATCTCTTCGGCCTGTCCGCTCGAGTCGCCATGCCGAACGATCAGCCGTCGCAGCGCCACGAGCAGGGACGTCTCGGCCGTCATTGTGTCCGGGGATGTCGAGCCCTGGTGTGCTGCCATCAATGCTGCGGCGAGACTGCTGTCTTCGATAGTCGCGCGCGAAAATACTGGAGCGCCGTCGCGGCCGAGTTCGCGGGTAAGCGCGGTCATCATCGGCACCGAAGGATAAAACGTCCGGTAGGCCCAGCCTTCATCCGCCCCGCGTTCGCCGTCATGCCACTCCTCGGGATTGACGACGGCAATGGTGCCTGCCGGAGCGAGAACGCTTTTGCGGCCGATGCGAATGCGCTCGCAGCCAGAGGTGATCAGGGCGATCACATAGGTCGGGTGCGTGTGCAAGTCATAGCGGTGCCGGGTGAAGCGCGCCTCGAACAGGCCCAGGTCGGGGAAGCACGGATGGCGCCAGTATTTCCCGGTCTCTGCCGCTTCGTTTGTCCTTGCCATGGTCAATCCGGTTCAAGACGCCTCTCGCCGGGCCTTCTATGGCAGGCAAACCAAGCCGCTTTTTGTCGGCGGAAAGGAGGCATCATGTTGCATAATGACCCCGTCGCCGCGCTGACACCAGAGGTTATAGGCTGGCGGCACCATATCCATGCCAATCCGGAACTCGCATTCAATGAATACGAAACGGCGCGTTTCGTTGCAGAGAAGCTGCGCTCCTTCGGCGTCGACGAGGTGCATGAAGGGATCGGCGGCACCGGCGTCGTCGGTGTCCTGCGCAGCGGCGCTGGAACGTGCGCTATCGGCCTTCGCGCCGAGCTCGACGCGCTTCCGGTGCTGGAGAAAACCGGCCTGTCCTATGCTTCGAGGCAAGAGGGCGTGATGCACGCCTGCGGCCATGACGGCCACGCCGCCATGCTGCTCGGCGCCGCCAAACTGCTCAGTCAATCGCGCGCCTTCGACGGAGCCGTCACTTTCATCTTTCAGCCGGCCGAGGAAAACGAGGGCGGCAGCATGCGCATGATCGAGGACGGCCTGTTCAAGCGCTTTCCGGTCGAAGCGGTCTATGCGGTTCACAACTGGCCGGGCATCAGGCTGGGGACGATCGCCGCCCGCGTCGGGCCGCAAATGGCGGCCGTCGATAATTTCGAACTGACCTTTGAGGGTCTTGGCGCTCATGCCGCCATGCCGCAGCTCGGGGATGACCCGATCCTGGCCGCGGGCGCCTTCGTGCAAGCCGTCCAGCGCATCGTCAGCCGCTCGGTCGACCCTCAGAGCGCGCTTGTCGTCAGCATCACGCAGATTCATGGCGGCAATGTCGGCAATATCGTGCCGGGCAAGGTCTGGCTGCAAGGCACCTGCCGCTTCTTCGAGCACGGCCTTTCCGACCATTGCGAGAGGCTGATCGGCGAGATCGCACAAGGTATTGCCGCCGCGCATTCGCTCAAGGCCAGGCTCGACTACAGGAAGGGCTATCCGCCGCTGATCAATACGGCCGATGCGACGGCCCGCGCCGTCGAGGCCGCCGCCTCCGTCGTCGGCCGGGAGAATGTCTTGACCGAGTTCAGCCCCAGTCTCGGCTGCGAGGATTTCGCTTTCATGATCCGCGCCGCCGGCGGCTGCTATGCGTGGATCGGCGCCGGCGAGGTCGGCCCGGGCGAAGGCCTGCACGGCGACCGCTACGTTTTCAACGACGAGATCGTGCCGACGGTGATGCGCTATTACGTCAACCTCGTCGAGCAGACGCTTCCGCGGGCCGATCCTTCCACAGCAGTTTTTCCGGCGTGATCGGCAACTCCCGGATCCGCTTGCCTGTGGCGTCGAAGACGGCGTTGGCAACAGCAGCGGCAACGCCGGTGGCGCCGAGTTCGCCGATGCCTTTGCCGCCGATCGGGCTGGCATGCTCGTCCACCTCATCGACGAAGTGGATTATGATGTCGCCGGGAATGTCGGCGTTGACCGGAATGGCGACTCCGGAAAGGTTCTTCGACAGGAACCGGCCAAGCACCGGTTCGTGCCTGCTCTGCTCCATTGCCGCCATGCCCCAGCCCCAGATGATGCCGCCCGTCATCTGGCTGCGTGCGGTGCGGGGATTGACGATGCGGCCGGCGCTGTAGCTGCCCACGGCGCGACGAAGCCTGAGCAGGCCGAGCCCCGGATCGACGCCGACCTCCATGAAAATCGCGCCGAAAGTGCGCATCGCGAGGCCTTTGCCATGCTGCGCCGGATCGAACGAGCCGGAGCCGGTGATCTCGCCGATGTCGGTATGGCTCATCACGTCGGCGATCGTCTGACCGCCGGCAGCGCCTCTGCGGCGAATCTTGCCGTCCTGCATCTCGACCTCGTCCGGCAGCAGATTGGCAAGACGGGCAAGCTGCGAACGCGCATCTTCGGCAGCGGCAAGCACCGCCGCGCCCACCCCCATGGTCGATGACGAGCCATAGGTCGGTCCCGCCTCCGGCAGCTGTGTATCGCCCATTTCCATCTCAATCCTCTCCATCGGCAGGCCCAGCACGTCGGCCGCGATCTGCGGAAAGATGGTGAGTGTTCCGGTCCCTATGTCCTGGGTGCCGGTGCGGATGAGCACCGTGCCATCTCGGTGCAACCTGACCTCGGCTGCAGGCGTCGGGTTGCGGAAACAGCCCATGCTGCAGGTCGCCATGCCGTAGCCGATCAGCCAATCGCCGTCGCGTTGCGGCTTGCGCGGGCGCTCGCGCCAGCCGAACAGGCGGGCGCCTTCCTCATAAGCCTCGCGCAGCTTCTTCGACGACCAGGGCTGGCCGGTGGCCGGATCCGTGTCCGCATGGTTGACCAGACGCAGATCGAGCGGATCGATGCCGAGGCGGTGGGCGAGCTCGTCCATCGCGCTTTCGAGCGCCCAGGTGCCCGGACCCTCGACCGGCGCGCGCAGCGGCGTCGGCATGGCGACGTTTGCGCGCTCCACGCGCTGGCTGAGACGCATGGCCGGCGTGGCGTAGAGACCCTTCGACGCCGTTCTCGGCGAGCGCGTCGTCGACCATGATCGACGTCACGCGGCCGGCCGGAACGGGCGCGGTCACGAGTACCGCATAGAGCAGGTCGGGGGCGAAATAGTCGGCCGCATAGCGGGCGCGGCCGGTGACCTTGACGCCGCCGTCAGGGCGGGCAACAGGCTGGCTGATCATCATGACGGCATCCTCGCTGCTCTTTCGATCGCCCGCAAAGCGGCGGTCTTGGCCAGTTCGATCTTGTAGGCGTTCTGCGACAAGGGACGCGCTTCGGCGAAGGATTGCTCGATAGCGGTGCTCAACGCCTCGCGATCGCCGATTTCGGCACCGGCGAGCTGCTGGTCGGCGGCGCTCAGCCGCCACGGCCGCAGCGCGACGGACCCCAGCGCCAGGGCCGCCCGACGGATGGTTTGGCCGTCCATCTCCAGCACAGCGGCGGCAGAGACGATGGCGTACTCGTAGGATTCGCGCTCGCGCACCTTGAGGTAAGCCGATCGCGGCGCCGGCGCCGGCAGCTCGATTGCCGTGATCAGTTCGCCTTGCTGCAACACATTGTCTGCCTCGGGCCGCGTGTCGGGAAGCAGGTGGAATTCCGCTGCCGGAATGCGCCGGCCGCCGCTGCGGTGCGCGGTGACGATGACCGCATCAAGTGCTGCCAGCGCCACCGCCGGGTCGGATGGCTGGGTGGCGACGCAATCCTCGGTCCAGCCGAATATCGCGTGATTGTCGTTGATGCCATGCAATGCCGAGCAGCCGGAGCCGAGCTGACGCTTGTTGCATGGCAACTGCTCTTCGGCACGGAAATAGGCACAGCGCGTCTTCTGCAGAAGATTGCCGCCTATCGTTGCTAGGTTTCTCAGCTGCGGCGATGCGGCGTTGAGGATCGCCTGGCTCAACACCGGATAATCGCGCATCACCAGCGCATGCTGCGCGACATCGTTGAGATGCGTCAGCGCGCCGATCGTCAAGCCGCCGCCGGGCAGTGCCTCGATCTGATCCAGCCCGTCGAGGCGGGAGATATCGATGATCCGCGCCGGCCCGGCAATTCCAAGGCGCAGCCAGTTGAGCAATTCGGTGCCGCCGGCGAGAAAGGCGCTGTCGGGCGCGGCACCGGCTGCGATCGTGTCGCCCAGGCTGTCGGCGCGCGCATAGACGAATGGGGTCATTGGCTCGCCCTCCCGGCCGCTGAGCGCACCGCCTCGACGATTTGCGGATAGGCCGAGCAGCGGCACAGATTACCGCTCATCCATTCGCGGATCTCGGCATCGGAGCCGGTATGTCCCTCCTCGATCAGTGCCGCCGCCGACATCACCTGTCCGGGCGTGCAGAATCCGCACTGGAACCCATCATGATCGATGAACGCCTGCTGCACGGGATGAAGCGCATCGCCGTTTGCCAAGCCTTCGATCGTCGTGACCTCGCGTCCCTCGCAGGACACGGCAAGTATCATGCAGGCATTCACACGCCGTTCGTCGAGATGCACGGTGCAGGCGCCGCACTCGCCGAAATTGCATCCCTTTTTCGTTCCGGTCAGATGAAGCCGCTCGCGCAGCAGGTCGAGCAGCGTGACGCGGGGATCGAGATCGGAAAGGCTGTGATCCTCTCCGTTCACCCGCAACCGCAATAGGTGCCGATCGTGGAAGTCCATTGGGGGTTACCTCGAAGCACATGCCGTACTCGTCGCAGGGACTCGTCCAGCAAGCAGCCACCCACCTGTCGAGGCGAAATAGGGCGGTCGATTCCGGTGAAAAGGCGCTGCCGGTCAGGGAAGGCTAAAAAACGCGCATTTGAGATTTGCGGCGGAGCGGAAAGGCCCTGCATAACTGTGGTTCACGGCCGTCCCAACATGAGCCGAATGCAGACGGTCCCCTTTAGGGACGATTACCATGAGCTGAAGTCACCTGGTGAGGTCTAAGACTATCTTTCCGGGAGCGTGGCCGGTGCGATTGCGCTCGATCGCGGATGCCAGATCGTCGAAGCCGACCACTTCTGCAATCGTGGACCGCAGCGAGCCGTCAGCGATCTCTTGAGCGATTGTGGCTAGGCGCGCGGTGTCAGGTTTGACTGACAACCAGATGCCACGACGGCCTGCCGGGGCGCGCGAAACCACATCAGTTGCAGCGATGCTGGCCAGGACGCCGCCAGGCGATAGGACCGACCAAGATTTGTCCAAGACCTGGCCCCCGACAAGATCGACGATAAGGTCAATGTCGCTCGCAAGAAGCTCGAAGTTCTGTTTCTGGTAATCGATCACTTCGTCAGCGCCCAAGGCTTGGACATGGGCCACGCTCTTGGTTGAGGCTGTAGCATAGACGGTCGCTCCAGCCGTCTTGGCGAACTGGACAGCGAAGCTGCCCACCCCACCAGCCGCGCCGTGGATCAACACCCGCCGCCCCCGAAGGTTGAAATCGGCGACCTGAAGGACTTGCCATGCCGTCATCGCCGCCACCGGTACTGCCGCCGCGTCAATGTCTGACAGGACCGCAGGCGTCTTGACGAGTTTTTCGGCATTTATCAGCAAGTGGTCAGCATAAGCGCCCAGGCCACCCAGCGCGGCCATGACCCGGTCTCCGACCCTCACGCCTTCGACGTTGGAGCCGGTCCGCAGCACGACCCCCGCCATTTCGATGCCAAGCGTCGCGGGCAAAGATAACTTGAACTTGTCGCGGACGTAGCCTTCACGGATTTTCCAGTCGATTCCGTTTACTCCGGCAGCCTTGACCTGGACGAGCACTTGGTCGGGACCAGGCTCGGGGGCGGATAGCCAATCGACTTTCAAGCTCTCAGTGCCGCCATATGCTTGAAGACGTAGGGCCCGGCCGGAGCCAAGCGGTTCAGCCCGGCCGGGGGCGCTTTGGAAGTCATTGTGTTGGTTCATCAGGCTTCTCCTTCCTGTTGGACGATATAGTTTGAAGTCTCTCAAGAAGAACTTCGAATTATGCAGTCCACCTCGGGTGAGAAATGTTATTAGACTGCCGGCGCTTGGGGATTTACTTGCTTGCGCTTTACGCGCTCAAAGCGGGATAGTCGGTGTAGCCCAGGGCGGTGCCACCATAGAAAGTGGCTTGGACTGCCGCATTCAGCGCCGCATTGGTCTTCAACCGTTCCACAAAGTCCGGATTGGCCAGGACCATCTGGCCGTAGGACTCCTGATCGGCCAGCCCCGAAGCTACGTCGGCGCCGATCTGGTCACGCGGACGACTTGGCCGATTGAGGGTCAGCGATTGGTGCCAGAGCTTGCGGATATCGGCCAGCAGCGCCTCGTCGCCCTGGTGCATGATGTGCACGTAAGCGAGCCCGAGCTTGTCGAGTTCGGCGACCAGATAGCGGTAGAGGTCCGGCCCTTCGGCGCCTTCGTCGATCCCCCATATCGTCGTCCCGGGTGACAGGCGGATCGCGGTGCGGTCCGCGCCGATCTCCTCGGCGATCGCCGTGGCGACTTCGATGGCGAAGCGCGCTCGGTTCTCGATCGACCCGCCATATTCGTCCGTGCGCGTGTTGGCGCTGGGCGCGAAGAACTGCTGGACCAGGTAGGCGTTCGCGCCGTGAATCTCGATGCCGTCGGCGCCCGCCTCGATCGCCGAGCGGGCCGCATGGCGGAAATCGGCGACCGTCTGGCGCACCTCTTCGGTCGTAAGCGCGCGTGGCGCAGGAATATCCTGCATCCCGGTCATCGTGAACATACCCGCCGCCGGCGCGATTGCGGAAGGCGCGACGGCTTGGCGGTGATGCAGCGTATTGTCGGGATGCGACATGCGCCCGGCGTGCATCAGCTGGATGAAGATGCGGCCGCCCTTGTCGTGCACGGCGGAAGTGATCTTCCGCCAGCCGGCGACATGGGCAGGCGTGTAGATGCCCGGTGTGGTGAGATAGCCCTGGCCGTCATCCGAGGGCTGGGTGCCTTCGGTGACGATCAGGCCGACGCCGGCGCGCTGGGAATAATATTCGGTGGCCAGCTCGCCCGGCGTACCGTCGAAGCCGGCGCGGCTACGGGTCATCGGGGCCATGACGAGGCGGTTCGGCAGAGTGTAGCGACCGACGCGGACAGAGGTGAATAAGGGACTCATTGGGATCTCCATTCTTTTGCTGGAGCCGAGCCCTTGTCCACTATTCCAATGTCGGGATAAATCCGGCAAAAGTGAAATCAATATTCCAAATATGGAGCAATAGCGTGAGCCACTTGAACGACATGGCGCTGTTCGTGGAGGTGGCGAGAGCGAGGAGCTTCCGGAAGGCGGCTGAGGCTCTGGGCATGCCCAACTCGACTCTGTCGCGACGTATCAGCGCGCTGGAGAAGGCGATCGGCCTGAGGCTTCTGCATCGAACGACGCGCAAGATCGAGCTCACCGAGGCCGGCCAGCTCTATTACGAACGAAGCAAGCGCATCGTCGACGAGGCACGGCTCGCACACGAGCAGCTCGGCGCCATGCTGGAGCAGCCGAGCGGTGTCCTGCGGGTCTCGCTCCCGGTCGACTTCGCCACGCTTTACCTGACGCCGATCATCGTCGATTTCGTGCGGCACTATCCCGGCATCACCTTCGAGTTCGACCTGACCCCGCGCCGCGTCGATTTGGTGGCCGAGCCGTTCGATGTAGCGATCCGCATCGGCGAGCTGGAAGACTCCAGCCTGATCGCTCGCCTGATCGGGCGCCACGCGCGCCACCTCTATGCATCTCCTGGCTACATCGAAGCGTCCGACGAGCCGGCGACACCGGCGGATCTGGCGGAGCATGAATGCATCTGCATGCCGAAGATCTGGGCCCTGCATCAGGGGATGAACAAGGTCGAAGTCGAGGTTGGAGGCCGCTTCACAGTCAACAGCGTCGGGATGATCCGCGCCCTGGCGGTCAACCACCAGGGCATCGCCCTGCTTGCCGAGAAGATCGTCGCCGAAGATTTGGCCTCGGGCAGGCTCCGGCGTGTCCTGCCCGAATGGCAGGGATCGTCGGTCAGCATTCACGCCGTCACCGAAACTCGCCTCATTCCAGCCAAGACCCAGCGCTTCATCGAATTCCTGTCCGCCAGGCTGGTGGAAACTTGACCCAGATCGTTACGCGGAGAAAAGTCGGACGGCGGCGCGCTGCATCGCGCCTCAGCGTAGAAAAGACGTTGGCTCGCCGGAGTCGATGAAGCTGAGAAATACGAATTTGCCATACCCCTACACCAGAATGCACCAGAGTCGCCAAAAATGCGCAAACGTGACCGGACGGCGCAGAAGCCCTACGCCTCGCCGGCGGGCCGACACCGACGCTCAGGGAGCGGGCCATCGCTCTACCGCGAGGGCGGGGCGAGGTGCGCACGGCTGAACTCACGGCCATCGGCATCCCCGATGCTATCTATCCAGGATGTGCGACGAGCGACTGCTCGTGAAGGTGGGTTCGGCATCACAAGGCTTCCCTGTGAGGTGAGATGGCGAGGGCCGGCAAACGGATCGATTCCGACCCTCACCGAAATGCTCGCCATCCCGGCCCGAATCAGCCTTCGCTCGGCACAGGCGTCTTGAGGAGTTGTTGCTCCCACAGGAAGGCGATGCCGCTGCCGCCGAAGTGCTGGATGAGAATCTCGGTCAGCTCTTCGACATGCTCGGTGCGCGCCCAGTCGCGCTGCCACTCGCCAGCGAGCGCCATCACGGTCATCATGTTTGCGCCAGCCGCGATCATCCGCTGGATGGCGATCTGGTGGGACTCGGTCGAAACGCCGCCCGACGCATCGGTGATCACGGACACGTCCCAGCCTTCGCCGAGGGCTTGGATGACAGGCATCGCGACGCAGACTTCGGTCCAAAGGCCTGCGATAATCAGTTGTTTGCGGCCGGTCGCCTTGACCACGTCCACCACCTTCTCGTCCTGCCAGGTGTTCACCCAAGTCCGGTCGATCACTTCCTGCCCCGGGAAGACGTCAGTGATCTGCTTGAAGAGGATGCCGCCACGACCCGCGATCACGCTGGTGAGAATGGTCGGAACATTGAAGGCTTTTGCTAGCTTCGCCAGCGCGGTCGCGTTGTTGACCACAGCTTGCGGATCGTGGCTGTTCAGGTTCGCGAGTTGGTAAGGCTGGTGGTCGATCAGAACGAGTACCGAGTCTTCAGGACGAAGAAGCGAATCAAGGCCGTTGCGAGGGGTCATCAAGACTTCCTTTCTCTGCCGCCATGGACGGCAATCTTTCTCTGCCGCTATGGACGGCAATGGGTTCACGGGAGACATGCGCCAGCGGGCGACGTTGCCTGGACGCAATTTGCCGTTCCTTTTGGTGATGCAGTAGTGCCATAATCAGGCAAGCTGTGTCGCGAAATGAGGAACGCTGAATTGGACATCGAAGATCTACAGACATTCGTCGCAGTGGCCGATGCAGGGGGCGTATCGGCCGCCGCGCGCCGGCTCGGCGTCTCCAAGTCAATCGTCAGTCGGCGGCTCTTTCGGGTTGAAGCGGAACTTGGCGTCCAGCTTCTTGCACGAACGACCCGCGGCGCCGCGCTCACCGAAGCGGGAATCGCGTTCAGAGACCATGCGGCCCGGGCCAGCGCAGAGATCGATACGGCTCGGGAAACGATCCTCCCCACCGGTGAGCTGCGCGGCCGCCTGAGGGTTGCCATGCCGCTTACTTTCGGCGCGACCCACTTCGCCCCCGTGCTCGCGGAAATGGCGCGTCTGCACCCGAAGCTTCACATCCATACTTCCTACAGCGATCGCTTCGTCGATCTCATCGCAGAAGGTTTCGATTGCGCGATCCGGGGCGCCTACCTTCAAGACTCCAACCTGATCGCGAAGCGCGTCGGGCCGATCCATGGAAAGCTTGTCGCAAGCCCGGATTATATCGAGGTGCACGGGTCACCCGAGACTCTGGACGAACTCGTCACCCATCAGGCCCTCATGCAGGGAACGGAAGCCTGGCAGTTCATAAATGGCAGCAAGATTGTTACGATCCAGCCGCAGGGCAGGTTCAAGGCCGATAGCGCCACGGCGCTTGCCGCCGCGGCGGCGGCAGGTCTCGGCATCGCCTGGCTCCCCGATTGCATCACACATGAATATGTGGCCTCCGGCGCGCTGGTCCCGATCATGACACGCTATCCGGTACCTCCGGGGGCCGCGTATGTCGTCCGACCGCCGGGTCAGCATCCCACGCGGAAAGTGCGGGTGCTCACCGAGATGCTGATTGAGTACTTCAAACGGAACACGGATCTTTGGGGTCTTGACAACTAGGACACGAACGGTGCGAAGCCTCCCCACCGGCAGGAGGCACGGGGGTAAATTCTCCAGGCAACGCCGCAGGCGCCGTCCACGCGGATCATGTTCAACCGAGTAGGCGTTGAGATCTTGCCTGTGCAGATCTGGCGCGAGGCCTCTCCGCTTTGTCCCAGCGACGCCTCGCGCGCGCAGGCTCAAAGCTATGCAATCCGCCGTCCACGAACACCTCGCGCCCGTCTGTAAGCTGCTGTCGTTGAGGCAGCGACGGCAAGTAATAACGGGCGGCAACGTTCGGACGCCGCCGCGGCGAACTGAACGGCGCACTCGGGCGCGAAGCCGCCGGTCATCAGTATTTCCGCGCGGTAGCCGCCGAATAGGCGTGGGCGGGTGACTGCGGCCAAGGATAAGATGACTATCCAGGACCTGGAGCCGCTGATCTGCGACTCCGACAACATGGTCGACGTGCTGTTGAACCTCTTGGAGCAGCATTTCAGCTGTCCCCCTTCCCGAAAATGGCAACTACGTCATCACCGAGACGGAAGGTAGCCGCCTATTCTTTGTAGCCAGCGTCGCGGAGTCGATGTCCAACAAGGCCAAGAGGCCTATTACGAAGCGCTCGGGTGGGACGCGTCATGACCGCGACCTCCAACTCGCTAGACGACCTGCAATCCGATATCGGGAACCTGCATCACCTGCTTTCGGTCCTCTACGCGCAAACGACAGAGCAACAATTCGTTCGCGCGGACGGCTCTCGCAACACCCAGGCTGACGAGATTTCCGCGCTGGCGATGATCGCGAGCGACCTCGCGGAACGCATGGCCGAAGCGGCGGACGCCTGTCTTAGCAAGGTGCTCGCCGATGCTCGCGAAGGGGCATCAGGCCGGAACTGATCAAGTCGCCAAGTTGGCGACATGGCCCGCTGCCTCACGGTGGCGGGCCTATTTCTGTGAGCATGGCCACGCCGCGAGAAGCGCATTGTGGACAATCCCAGGACCGGGCAGCTGACGGACTTCTGGATGATCAGCAAGATAGTTGCACGTAACGTCCTCTACTTGCTTTGAAGAAGCGCCGACGGGCACGCAAACGAACTTCCGGGGCATGACCGCTGAGCCTGTGGCGTCGTCAACAATGCCCATACTGACGCCTTGGACATCCGCTATCGCCATTGCGTAGCCCCGCAACAACACACGGCTGGCTGCCGATCCATTGGTGCAGAGTTCGTTCAAGGCATTGCCGTCTTCGAAGTATTCAGCAAGCGCCGGAGGTGCGTATGCGCTTATCGCGACAAGCACCAATCCCAGCGTTGCTGAATAATCTACCATCGTTTTCATACTGGCACCGGTGTAAGACCGGCTGGGTATTCATTGTAGCCGTCTGTGTTGAACTCGAACCCTGTGAGGGCTTCGTACCCTTCCGCTGCGTCTTCAACGTGCTCAAAGCCACGGCCCAACTCTTTCCACATGTCGCGGCCGAGTTGCCTTAAATCTGGATTGTTTGCCGACCGAACAGAGTGCAGCCATACGAAAAACCCAACGGCTAGCTCGGGTCGATTCTTGGCCTGTAGATCCTTGATCAGTTGCCCGATTTTCAGCGCAAGCGCAGGCTCCTGCATTTCGCACAGAGCGGGCTCAAGCAGGTTCCACCCTCGCTTCTGCGCAACGAAATTCCTGTGGTTAGTTGCGCAAGCCACGATCATGCCGACCTCAGAACCATCTAAAGATCGAAGTCGGCCGAGAAACTCCTCCAGCTCGCGCTTCTGAACGTTTGTCGACCAACCAAGAACCTTGTTGCCGAGCCAGCCCATGATCCCCTCCCATGTCACGTGAACCTGCCGATAGTCGCAGGAAGGCGCAGGAATGCAAGGAAGACTGCCCCTAGGAGATTGCCTCACGGTGGTGGGCTTTTCAGTTCGCTGGCGGACTACGATGTCGTTTCCGAAATGTGTTCCAAGACCAATCGACCCTTTGGGGTCACACTTGCGTAGCTGGGCAGGTTTTTGGACGCGTCTTTTGACCATTCGTAAATGGAAGGCACGGGCGCCAGGCGCTCTTCGATGAGCCCGAGGCTAACCATGTCGGCCAGCAAAAACTCGTTCGTCTGAATATCACGCTCATCTAGGAAGCTCTCTCCTCCGTCGACTGGCAATACTCTCCTCGGTGATTTCATCCCATCTGGCGATGACTTGAAATGGACGCCAATCATTTTCGCACCGTCCCATGGAAGGTGATGGTCTGCCGCCGCTTCTCGTGCGCTGATCTCCTTCAACATTGAAATATGGCCGTCAGTAATTCTGTCGAGGATCGCGAACACCACGGCTGTCAGGTTTACATTCTGGGGCGAATAAAAAACGCCATTGATTGTAGCGTTCCGTAAGGCCTCAATTTTCTCTCGTCCGAATGAGCGAGATGCGATGTTCATCGCATAGGAAAGTAGGGCGGGGCCTGGCTCCTGTTGCAAAGCTTTTTCGATCTGCTCCCGTTCGAGTAGTCCATCCACTTTTTCTGCTAGCCCGATCATAAAACGCTGTAGTGCCGCCTGACCCGGGTCCGGAATGACGCCCCCTGCGCCCCATGCGATCGCTGGCCCTACGACAGGAACAGAATTCAGCAGCATCATCATCACGTCGTAGACCGGCTGATGGATGCTGGTAATTTGTTCCGAGTGGTCAGGCTTTTCGTCTTTCGCCATGCCGATGTCCCTCGCGAATGTAGCCCGCCATGTAGCCCTGCTGAAACTTCCCCCCAAATGCGGGAAAGTGGATGTGGCGCTAAGTGTTTGAAATTGTTGGCTCCCCGGGCCGGATTCGAACCAGCGACCAACCGGTTAACAGAGGCTTTCACTCGCATCGTGCTGCAATACGTTGCGACAGCATGAAACGCCTGAAACCCTTGATCCATATGGGATAGAGGCGTGCTTATCGTTGCGAGTTGTCGCAACGTGTATCGACAAAGCGCGCGTACTGGCGTACATAAAGCCGTACATAATGGAAAACCGGTTGGTCGCGGGGTGCGTATGCCAAAGATCGAACTCTCTGACCGTTTCTGTCAGACGGCGAAGCCGACGAGCGGCTTGCAGGTGGAGTTTTTCGACACTGTGGTAAAGGGTCTTTCGCTCCTGGCATCAGCCGGTGGCGCGAAGACCTTCTATTTCAACTATACGAGGCCGACGGACGGAAAGCGGGCCCGTATGAAGATCGGCCGCTATCCCGAAATGAAGCTCGGCAAAGCGCGGGAGAAGGCCAGGGCCGGCCGCGGCGGCATCGGCGAGGGCCAGGACCCGCTTGTGGAGAAGCGTGCGTTGGCGGCTTCGCAGACCGTTGCCGACATGGTGGACAACTATATCGCCCGCCATGCCTCGACGAAGCGCAGCGGCGACGAGATAGCCCGTCGACTGCGTAAGAACGTCAAGGACGTGATCGGCGAAATCAAGCTGTCCGAACTGCACCGTCGCGACATCACCAAGTGCATCGACACGGTGAAGGACCGCGGCGCGCATATCGAGGCAAACCGTCTGTTTGAAGACGTTCGCGCAATGGTGCGGTGGGCGAGGGGACGTGGCGACCTCGATAGCAACCTTGTCGAAGGTATGCGCCGGCCGACCGAAACGACAGAGCGCGACCGCGTTCTGTCTGACGATGAAATCCGAACCATGTGGGCCGCCCTGGCCAAGGCCGACGCGCGCGAATCGACGCGGCGCATCATTCGTCTGTGTCTCGTCACGGCGCAGCGCGTTGGCGAGGTTTCCGGCATGACCCGCGATGAGATCGACCTGGACGAAAAGGTTTGGAAGATCCCGGCGGCCCGCTCCAAGAATAAACGCGACCACGTAGTTCCGCTCTCGAACTGGGCGATCGACATCATTAATGCGCAGCTCGCGGACGCCGAGGCGCTCGCCGACCGCAAGGGCAGGGAAGTTTCACCCTTCGTCTTCCCCGGACCAGGTGCCCGCGCAGCCGTGACCGGCGCCGCAATTGCAAAGGCTGTGAAGCGCGAAGAGACGACGAAGCGCAACGTGTCCACCATCATGGGCGTTGCATCTTGGACGCCGCACGATCTGCGGCGCACCGCTGCGACGCACATGGAAGAGATCGGCATTTCCCCTTTTGTCATCGGCCACGTGCTCAATCACATTTCTGCTACGAAGGCGTCGATCACCAGTCGCGTGTATGCCCGATACGACTATGCCCGCGAAAAGCGAGAGGCGATGGAGCTTTGGGCCGCGCGCCTTGCCGGAATACTCGCGCCAGCTTCGGCCAAGGTGGTCGCTATTCGTGGCGGGAGGCGATGATGCCGGAATTCCGCCTTTCACCCACCGAGCGATTGACGATCGCAAACGCGGTGCCTGAGCCGACTTGGCTGGACGCGCTTCCTAGCGATTGGGCGCGCCTCGTCTGGTTTCCCGATGCGAATCGGTTTCGAGCGGACAAGGAAAGCTATATCGCGAGCATGATAGAATGGGCGGCTAGTGAAGCCCTGAAAGAACAGGTGGCAAGGGCGGTTGCGCCGGCCGCCGAGCTTAGCGACGTTGCCCAGATCGCGAACTTGGCTCGGAAGCTGCAGAGGCTGCTCCGGTCGCCCAACAGCTATCGACAGGACTTTGCCACTGCCTACTTCGGCCGCGAACTGCTCGGTACGCGCCACGTCTCGGGCGATGCAATCTACAAGCACGCTGTCCTTGACGAGCTGCTTAGCGAGATTGTCGCCGAGGAGGATTTCGTCCGTGACTGCATGCAAGCCTGGCAGGCAAACGATCATCTACGGAGGCCCAAGCACGTCGCGCTTTCGGCCTTTGTGTCGCAGGTGATGTGCTTCTGGACCGTCTGGACCGGGAAACCGTCGGGAAAGGGAACCGAAGGCGGGCCGGCGGCTAGGTTCGTGCGCGATGCCACAAATCCGCTACTGATTTTCGCAGATAAAGAGTTGGGGATAACCCTAAACAGCCGGGGACTGCTCGACGAAACTGCAGCCGCTCAACTGGTCAAAAGCCTTGCCTGACTTCGTGTAGCGGATGGCAAGGGGATAATGCGAACAAAATTCGCGCTCTAAATATCTTTATATTCTTCCCTACGCCACACGCCGCGACTGTCTGAACTTCCGCGCATCGTTGTGATGTGAGGAAGATGAGATGATTGACCTGGTTGACGAACAGACAGCGTGCCGGATCATCGGCGGCGAGAATAGTCCCATTCACCGCTCGACGTTGTGGCGGGGCATCAATGCAGGCCGGTATCCGCGCCCGCTGAAGATGAACGCTAGCACGAACCGCTGGCGTCGTGATGAACTTGTCGCTGTGATTGAGAAAGCGGTTGCCGAACGCGACCAGGTAGCTGCGTAAGACCGGCTCGATGTCATCAGGTCCGCGCTATTCGATCATCCCGGCTGATGCGGTTTTCGATAACCGACTGTCGCGCTTGGCACTGCATGTGTTGACGGCACTTGGAACCCATTCCGATAGCAATGGCTGGTGCATCGTTAAGCAGAACACGCTGGCGAACGAAATCGGCTCGACGCCGGGCAGTGTGCAAAACGCCGTTCGGCAGTTGGCGAAGCTTGGGTACCTCCGAAAGCGCGACCGTTTCGCGCCGAACGGGGCGAAATTGGCGAGCCAGTACCAAGTCGCGATGGATCGCGACCCGCCGGCCGAAATGGTTGACGAGGCAGCGGAAACCGCCACCCCCACCCCACTCCCAGATGGGGTGGTACCCCACTCCCACGTGGGGAGGCACCCCACTCCCACGTGGGGACATAAGAACGACCCTTACTTAGAACGGTCCTCTAGCGAGGATATAGAGAAACAGGCGTGCCTGCCGGTGCGGGCTTGCCGCTTGCCCGACAACTTCGCTCTCGACGTTTCATGGGCCACGGGACAGGGCATGTCGCCTGCCGACGTGAGCCGAGAGCGAGAACGGTTCTTCGATCATTGGAGGGCGGCGCCTGGGCAGCGTGGCGTTAAGCGCGACTGGCAAGCCACATGGCGCAATTGGGTGCGCAACGCCCTCGATCGGCACCAGGCACCGCAGCGCCGAGCCCTGCCAGCACCCCGCGCGCCAGACGGCCTGTTTGCCCTGTGCCAGGGCGAACTTTCCCCGACCATCGCTGGAGACGGCCATGTCATCGAACATTGATGGTCAGCGCGCCGTGACAAAGCAGGATCTCGCCGGGGCACTGGTGGCCCTGTCCTGCCTGCCCAAGAGGCTGTCGAGCAACCCCGAGATTGAGTTCGCCGCCTACGAAACCGCCATAGAAGGCGTGATGTTCGATGATTTGGCGATGGCCGTTAAGGCGATCCTGAAGGACGCACTTGGGCACGCGTTCTTCCCGGCACCGCCAGAGCTCCGTCGCCAATGCAACGCTGCTTTGGACGTTCGGGCAACCGAGATGGCCAGGGCGGCACAGCGGCAACGCGAACGGGAACAACGGCTCCCCGACGTCGTGCACTCGCCAGAGCAACGCGCCCGCGTGGCTGCTCTGCATCGCGCATTCCACGAGAGCCTGAAGCCGATGTCCGAGGCCGAGGAGATCGAGGAGATTCGGAAGAAATACGATCCGGGCGCGCTCGCCGCCATTCCGGACCGCACCTGAAAGGGGGGGCGGGTCAAATCTCTACAGCGCCGAGGGGCCCGTAACCGCTTGGGGGTCATTCAGAGGTTTTTTCCTTCGAATGGCGCGTTTTTGGATGAGTGTGGCCAAGGAGCCGAACATGGGTATCGACAAGCTATTGAAAAGGTTGATTAAAAGGCAGTCACACATGACACAGCCAGGCTCAACTGATCATTTAATTCCCACCGTCCCTCGACGGCTTGTTTTGATCACTTGCGCCGTCTGCGGCAATGACTTCCAAGCGGTTCAGGTTGGGCGGCGGAAGCCTTCGACGCGATGCAGCCAGGCATGCCGAGCGGAGGGCCGGCGCCGCTACTCGAACAGCTACAACGCCGCAGCCCGGCAGGAACTCGACGAGCTGAGGGCACGGGCCGCCGCAGACGAGCTCGAGCGATTCGGCGTCGGCCGCGACGGGCGACCCTTGCCGAAGGCTGCGCCGCAGACGGAGTTATCCACACCTGCGGTTGACGTGGAGACGGACGATGCGTAGTTTCCGTTCTGCGCGCTGTTGGCGAAACCGCCAAGGTCGCACCTCACAGCGCCGGCGTCACGCCGGGCCACAGGTCGAAACCCCTTGTTTCAACCCCCGCCTGAGGTGCGCCTGATGCGCGACTTCCAACTTTACCTGAAGGAATCGACGGAACAGTTCATTGCCGCACCCGTCGAGGTCAAGTTTGCGTCCGATCGAGGCGCGATCGACGGCTACGGGAGCGTATTCGGCGTCCGTGAT
>NZ_JAMYQW010000040.1:0-51072 GCF_040321085.1 Mesorhizobium sp. M0522 | reverse complement strand
TATCGAAATGCACGGCCTGCCGACATTGTCGATCAGGTAACGGACAAACGTCCGACAGGGTGGGCATCTGCGCGAGCGCAGGCATATATGGCCTACGAATGGAGCCGTGGTTCTACGACATCGGCTGTTTTTGCATCGAAAGCGACGGGCACACCGTGAATTATGGATGCCGCCGCCAATAGCTCCTCCTGGAGAGGACATAGGCTTCGGCGGCTCTTTCAACCGTGACGGTGTGAAAAGTGTTAGTGATGTGAGTTCCTCCCTGAA
The DNA here is from genome assembly GCF_040321085.1 of Mesorhizobium sp. M0522. NCBI lineage: Bacteria > Pseudomonadati > Pseudomonadota > Alphaproteobacteria > Hyphomicrobiales > Phyllobacteriaceae > Mesorhizobium > Mesorhizobium sp. M0522. The sequence goes on along the minus strand of NZ_JAMYQW010000040.1, from coordinate 50,805 downwards.
ACCCAAATCAACACGATTTATGGCACCAATTCGGCCGCCTGCAAGAGTTTGTCCGATTCCGAACAGTTAGGCGGAGGCGAGGCCGAAGTGACTTTGCTCCTCGTCGCCGTAGGCACCATGTGTGAGTTGTATCATTCCAACCGGTCGACAATTGTGATCTCGCCGCGCCTGGCGTGAACCAGCCCCCGATACTCAGCATTTGGAGGGCGGTGGTAACGCCCGGGCGCCGAGTGCCAAGCATGGTCGCCAGAAACTCATGCGTCAGGTAAATCTTGTTTCCTTCGACCCGGTCTTGGACCATCAGCAACCAGCGGGCCAGCCGCTCCTCGATTTTGGAGTGGCCGTTGACCAGTGCCGTCCGGGACGACTGGATGAGGAACGCGTGGGCATAGCGAAGCAGTGACTCGCGAAGGAATTGGCTCTCTGCAATCGCAAGGCGAAGAGCTTAAACCGGGAAGATCCAGCCATTACCTGCGACTTGGATAGTACTTAATGTCTATTTTAGACAGTCGCCGCGACCTAACTTTTGATAACAGGTCAGGGTCGCGGGATGCCGAGCTGCTTGAAATACCGAGTTACGTCCGGATGCTCGCGATCGTCCCGCCTCAACCGCGCAAGCGCGTCATCATCGCCGACGAGCGCCATAGCCAAACCAGGAGCGTTATTCTCCACGGAGCACCGGGCATTGTCTGGTTGTGAAGACGGTGCTTGATCACCAGCCGCCTGAGTGTGTCTTCGCTTACGTTGTAGTCGTACCTGAACAGATCAATGGCCCTCTGGACCGTCATCGCCTCTGCCGTGGGATGTAGAGCGGCCGAAGCCGTTCGCCTGTTTCCGGCGCTGTTTTAACAGGGCGCGCATTGGTCATTCGGCCCATCGCGCTTTTCTGCGGCCCGCCGTTTCGCCCGACATCAGGGAACGATATCGCCCCCCATGTCTTTTGACATCGGAAGTTGCCAATGCCAGGCAGCGCATCCACCGGACCGAGCTCGCGCTTCAACGCACTGAAGAAATGCTGGCCGAAAATCTCGCGCTGTGCAGCAGGATACGAACTGCGGTCGAGGCCGCAGACCGCTTGGTGAAGATCGATCCCCCCAGCTTTGAAGGACGTCGCGCGGGTTGAACTGGGCCGGCGTTTCATTCGTCGCGACCTTCAGGCCACCGGCGCCACGACTCGCGCTCAAGCACGGCGGCAACCAGGTCGACAGACGGCGAGCGCGGCTCATCGTGCGCGGCCTGGTGCTCGGCGAGGAACCTGTCATACGCAGCTTGTCGATGAGGCCTACTTTGATCAATCGCAGGCCGTTCATGAGTTCCGCCGTTTTACAGGTCTGACACCCACGGAATTTTGCGAGCTGGCGAGACGGTCCGCTCACTTCTACGAGGTTGAGATCGCCGACTTTGGCTCGCACCAGTCAGTAGTGGGTTGAGCCCGCCAGGCAACGCGGCGGAAGCTCCGTTCCTCCGGAACCCACTGCAAGCCGGCCGCAAACGATCAACCCCGAAAACGTTTGTCCGATGTAGGGGTTCGAATCGCTCTAGCGCTATCGGCAATACGGCGCGTCGATCGAAATCACCTGTTAGCCTCTCCTCTGAGCGCGGCCGCAGCTCCCTTCAGCAAGATGCGGGAGCAGACGGATATCTATCTGACCGAAAGCAAACACAAGCCAGGCGTGCCCCACTGAAAGCACAAGCAAGCGCAAAGGTTCCTCGACTGATGCTCGGCTGGCGGCAACTTGCTCGCCAGCCGAGTTGAGTTCAGGCGGTGGTCAGGGGAGGCTGGCCAGCCACACTGGTGATTCCAACCTGTGCCGATGTACCAATCAGCAACCTTCGTCGGTCTTTTTCACCTGGCCTGGCGCGGCGGTGTTGGCTGTCGTGTCCTGCTGGCCAGGCGCCGCCTGCTGAGCGCTGCCAGTCTGCTGGCCGGGCGCGCAGTCTCTGGCCGAGTTCGGATTTGTGGTGCCGCTGGTGGTGGTCGTGTCGGTGCCCTGATCGCCGGACATGTTGGTCCCGCTGCTCGTCGTGCCGGTGCCCTGATCCGTCGTGCTGGGCATGGTCGTCGTGGTCGAGGTTCCGCTCGTTGAGGTTCCGCTCGAAGTTCCGCTGGTCGTCTGGGCAAAGGAAAGCCCGGCCGACAGCGCCAGCACGGCCGAAGTCAAAAGGATGCGTTTCATCTTCTTTCTCCTGTCTGAATGCGCGGGATGCGCCTGGCAAATTGAACAGGCAGACAGAAAGAGTGTTCCCCGATCAAGTTCAACTTTTGTAACTCTGGTCGTAGGTCAGCCTTAGGATGGCTGGCGTATATTAGAAGCCTCTTGAAGAAGACGCTGCCCGCACCAGAATCCATGGCATGGCTCGGAGAATAGGCATTGGTGACCAGGTGGCGATTACGGCCAGGGTTCTGACGCGGGTAACAGAGGACCGCGTAAGGGTCTCGATCCCAGGTTACGACTTCCCACATTCCATTATCGATCACACCAAGGTGAACCGAGGCCAGCAAATCGACCTAAAAGGCGAGGTCACGCGCATCGACGAGAACACTGTGACGATCGACCTCGGGCCATTGGTCCCGGTCGACCGTGAGAAGGTCCGGTTGGTGGAGAAGTATCGGCCGCCAAAACGACCAAAGGCACTTGCAGATGCCCCGGATTAGAACCGACAACATCGCGACCGGCTATGAGGGCAGGCCGCATGACGGGCCGGTCGAGGACGAGTCAAAGCACTTGGTCTACTGCCCAGTCTGCGGCCAAACGTTCGACGCGCGCGATCTTGGACAGGTGTTCCACCACGCTGAGCCGCAGCACGAGCCGCTTCCGGTCGAGCAATAGTCCAGCTAGTTGAGCTCCGGCGGCAGACCGACGTTGAGACCCTTCAGCGCGCCACCGACGTACGTTGTATGAGAAAAGGGTCCTGCGTGCACCGCGCCTTCCCCGCGCGCCGATGTTCCACCTGGACCGCAAAAAAGTCCCGCCGCACTGCCAGAACGGCGGGACCGATCAAACGCTTTGCACCAGGCGGGGGGATGCGGGGGGTTGGGCTTGCCAAGTGAGCGCGGACCGTAACCAACCCTAAGCGCAACAGTGGCAACGCGTCCACCAACCGCCGGTTGGAGCGACAGGACGATTGAGCCGCCGGCAGGTCAGGTCATCCCGGGTCGCTATCGCTCGCAACCACACGGTAGCGGAAATTGTTGCGGATGTGGTCGTTGAAATAGCGGCCCTTGGCGAACGCGGCCCGGAACGCGGCAAAGGTTTCCGGCGGTACCCCCTCAAACTCGTACCGCTTGCCGCTGGCGACGAACCACACCGAGAGGGTCCTTCTATCCAGATCATATTCCATCTTGCGGATCGATGTGGAGGGCATGACGGCGGCTCGATTCGAAAACCAATCAACGAGCGGAGAGGCCGTCGCGTTCCTTGTGACTGCGGTGGTGCGGTGAGGCACAAGGCTCAATGCGGAGCGCCAGCCGCCGCGATCAGCGCCTCGTCGAGAATCCACTTCAGCTTCGCCGAGCGCTGGTAGCTTCATCTGCTTGCCGTTCTTACTTGCCAGGAACGACATGCAGCGGTCGCAGTATGCCATGCGGGGACCTTCAATATGTCGCCGTATGTCGCCGCGTCGGATGGCCAGGAAGCGGCCAGTGCCAGTTGGACTTTGTAATGGAGCGGCGCAGCGGCGAGCGTCCACGGGCCGTTTTCCTTGCGCCGGTCTTCCGCGATCTTGGCGTTTCCCACGCATCGCTGCAGGATTTTCGCGAGGTGAATTGAGACCCGGCACGACTGTCAAGAGCCGTTCCGCGGGCTCTGCTCCGGAACAATGTCCTCTTCTGAAAGTTTTTTCCTTAGACCGCAAAGGAGATTCGAAATGTCAGAAAGCCGCGAATGGTTTGTCCAATGGCTTAGAGATGCTCATGCCATGGAAGAGCAGGCCGAAACGATGTTGAACGGGCAGTTGAGCCGTATCGAGAATTATCCCGAACTGAGCGACCGGATCCGACAGCACCTCGACGAAACGAAGCAGCAGGCTGCCCGGCTGAAGACCTGTCTCGATCAGATGGACGAGGGTTCATCCACGATGAAGGACGCTGGCGGTAAGCTGACGGCGATGGCGCAATCGCTGAGCGGCGTCTTCGCCGGAGACGAGGTGATGAAAGGATCGCTGGCGAGCTACACGTTCGAGCACATGGAAATCGCCTCCTACACGATCCTGATCGCCGCTGCTCGATCGCTCGGCGAAACCGAGGTCCTTCGGGCTTGCGAAGAGAATCTGCGAGAGGAAGTCGCGATGGCGGATTGGCTGAAAAGCCATCTTCCCTCCACGACCGAGCAGTTCCTTGCGCGGGCCGAAGCGGACAGCGACAGCGCCAAGCGGTGAGCGGGTCGGAACGTAGGATCGTGAACTGGGTGATGGGGATTCGTCCGCTAGCGAGTCCCCTTCGTGAACGCTGGGCGACGAACAAGGCTGACTGTAGCAGGCGGTCGTCGAACTGAGCATTTCGAGAAATTGCTACGACGAGCGACTTGCGGCGTAAAGCGTTCGTCTGCGCAAGCCTGGTCAAATACGCATGGCAATAGCCAGATCGGAAGGGCTAGCGCCGCGCTCGGCGAGATCAAGCTCGAATGGGCGTGTTAAAACGTTCGGAACGAGGTCGCGAGCGGAGATGCCCGAGAAAATGACTGAGCAGTTGCGTGGGCGGGCACCGACGAACGCCAAGCCGGATCGGAGAAAGTTCGTCCCGAGCGCGGACAGAGGGCGCCAGCGACGGGCAGAGGTCCCTGTCAGCCCAGCCCAACCAGGGAACTTACATGGAAAACTGGCGTTAATATCGCGCAATGCGGGAGCGTGCAGATGTTTTTGCTCGCAAAAGATACAATTAAGTTCAGCATTCTTGTGGCGCTTTCGGCCATATTCGTCGATGCGTCCATCGCGCACGGCCTGCTTTGGGAGAATGATCCATACTGGACCTATTGGATAACCAAGACTTTCCTGATCGCAACCGTCTTTCTATTTGGTACGGCTTTTCTCGGCATCGGGATCATTCCAGGCTTGGTCCTGACGGCGGTCCACACGCTCATTCTGGAGATTTACTATCAATGGCTTGCGCCCGTGGGGCTGCCGCAGGAACCCGAATGGCTCGACTTCAATCACCTGTGGATTACCGGCGTGCCGGTGCACTTCTTAGCGATCCTAGGTGGTTATCTGATGGCGCTGTGGCTTTGGCGGCGAAACCATGTTGTTGCTGAGACCGAACGTGGGGAGACGTGGCGGTTCGTTGTCTACGGGCTCGTTACTGCTGTGATCATCGTTGCGGCAGACGGTGTTTTGACCCAGACGGTGCTATTGCGCGACTTCCCAGGCATCACCTTCTTCGTCCAGCACCTTTTGATCAGCTTCGTTTTTGTCTGTGTCTGGACTGCTTACGCCGGTGCCGGCCGGCTGGGCTGGACCATCGGCGCGCTCATGCTCGCCTTCGTCTGGACCACTTACAGCATGTATCTGGGCCCACGTGGCCTGCCGCTCGATCAGCCTCATTATTCCGGCTACAGGGATCTTTGGTGGCTGTCGTTTCCAGGCGGTTTCGTTTCGGCACTTATCGGCTGGTGGGTCGGCGGTTGGCTGATGAAGAAGCGACGGGTAATCGGCCTGGCTGGGATCGGCACGCTAGCCGTCCTGCTGGGTGTCCCTGCCGAACCTGCCCACGCTCAATCGAGGGGCACCGACGGTTTGATCGCAACCGCACGGGCTTCAGGCGAGGGCATGCGGGTGACCGGGGCCGATCCGTACGCAATGAACAGCACCGTGCCTATGAACGGCACCATTGCAATCCAAACCGTGGAAATGGGCAACCGCTGGTCGCACGTTCAGAACACGGATGGTTTGCGAGTCTCGGCCGGGTTCACCTCCGGCGACGTCGCCTATACGGTCAGCATTGACAAGCCAATGCCGCGCCACCCGCTCGGAAAATATACGACATGGTCAGGCGTAGCGTATGAACACGAGATGCACGGCAACACTGGCATCGGCACGGGCAAGCTGCCGAAGGTACGGCCGGAAATCGCCCTTTGGGGCTGGGCACAGGTGAGCCGCAACGGGGAAGTGATCGCACGAGAAGCTCCTGCCCATGTCATGGTGATGACGAAGGGCCCCATCAAAGGCGTAATGCTCGAAATCGACACGGAGGACCAAGGCCTAATCGCAGAGCCGGATGGTTATATCAACGTGATGTGGCCGAAGGTCGAGGCGCTTCAAATGCCCGAGGGGCAGGAGCGGATACGACAGATCATCGGCTGGATCGCAATCGTCGGTTTCGTTGTCCTCTTCGGGGGCTTGGCCATTGTTGACCGGAACGACGTCTCGCGCGCACGGGCCAAAGAGCTCTGAAAGGTTGCCAAAGGCATTCGGGTCCACGGCGAAGCGCCAGCATCGCCGCCGGCTTGAGCTGCCAGTCGTCGCTCGACCACCGCCGAGCCAAACTGACTTTGCCTTTCATGGATTTTGCCGGACAAGGCGCGCCCGCCGCCATCCAGTTGTCGATTGACTCGTATGTCTCCTCCGCCGAGCTTGGCGCGGGATCCCGATCCGCTCCGGGGCCCAGCCGCAGGTAACCAATTTGTCGTCGCGCACATGCAGCGCCACATCCTGCAGGCTGCGCCCGCTATTGAGGGCGGGACCCTTGATCTGGGCGCAGATTTCCGGCGAGGACTTTTCATGGGAACTATCGGTATTCGAGTGGGCTGATCCGGCTGGGTCGGCTCGACGGCGGCATCGAGCCACGGCTGGTGCCAGGGAAGTTCGACCTCCACATCGAACTCATTCCCTGGCGATCCTCTCACACAGAGCAGACATGCTGGAAGCGATCCCGCGGTCCAATGCTTCGTAACGGTGCTTCGACGAAATTGGAGGCTCAGGGAGTCTCGAGTACATCTGCAGTTGGATGTAGCGACCGCCGAGAGCTACGCGGCTTGGAGCGCGGGCGTATCGTCTGTGAAGCGACCGGGTGCGTCGACTGGATCAACTCGCAGGTTTGGAGAAGCTTATGGCTTGGCAACTGCACGGCACGTCACCGGCAAACCGAGACGCGTTCTCTATCAAATACCCGAGCCCCATTCGCGGCAAGGTATTCCAGAAGCGTTCCTGAGGGTGGCGTGTGCCGGAATGAAGGGGTACGGGGGCTTCCCGCGAGCCAGTTATCCAATCCCCGCTCAAAAGTCTCTACCAAACATTTTGACCCATCATTGCACACGAAATCGCATGAGGGCGCGCCTGTCCTGCATGAATACTAGGGAACAATTCCGCTCGAGCGGGAGTTCGATCCTATTTCGCCGGCAGGCCCCAGCCGAGACCGCTCTCGAAGAAATAGACGGTGTCAATCGGGACCGAGGCCTGCTCCAGATGCGTCCTCAGTCCCAAGTGACGGGCTTCGAGGTGAGGCTGCAGCAACGCCAGATCCGGCGCGCTCAGGCGCCGCAACAGTTCGTTTTTGAACGAGGTTTCCATCTGCGCTGTCTCCCGATCGGGGCGGAAGCGCGATGGTCGCTCACAGCTGACGACGCCCAAACAAATTGTCGACAGTCAGGGAAAGTATACTAAAAGGCGGGGAGTCTCAAAAAGCTACTATGCTGACCAGAGAATCTCGTCAGTCTGGCGATCATCAAGATGCTGCTAACAAGCAGTCTCCGCCCTACCGGTCGAAGGTTGCCTTCCCAATCTGGTGTGCGCCTTTTGTCGAAGCATACGGCCCCAAACTGATTCATCCTCTGGGGAAGCCAAGCGGATATCGACGCTGCCTGAAAACTTACGCGCAAGCGCTCCACACTCTCGGGGCGGCGCTTTGTCGATCGCCCAGAGTAGCCAAGCACCCCTTCTCTATCCCATAGTATTCGTCTTCGCCTATTGCTCCGGAACGGCAGAGGTTTGCGGACGATTTCGTGCTGCTTCGGCAATTTCCGGGATGTATTTCGTCGCCGTGCAGCTTCGGTTCACATTGGCGCGTGCGTCGAATACCTCTTTCTCGCAGACCCGCTTGGCGAGCTCGATAGGCACATGAACTGCCAGAGGCACTTCTACCTCGGATATTCCAAGCTCCCTTGCGACCTGCTGTTTCACTTCGTGCCTGCCAAGCGAAACGTCGACGCCGACATCCTCGGCATCTTCGGTTGTCGATGATGCGCCTTGCCCCGGCAGATCTTGCTGCTCGGACTGAGCAAATGACTGCACGGCAAAGAGTTGCAACGCGAACACGGCGAGCGGCAAAATTCGTTGGAATACTCTCATGCCCGGCTCCTGCAAGTGCCTTTAACAACGGCAAAGTATTTGAAGCGTTCCAGAGGCGGGGATGCGCGCGCTCAGCGGCAGTCGAGGCGGGTTTTTTCTGTTGGCGTGGAACACGATATGGCGACCGTGGTTGCGTGCCGACAGCCGACTGTGCTGGCACATCGGAGTGTAGGAAGTTGGCTACCGAGAAAGAAAAACAAGCCAGAGACGTGTCAAACGGCTTTCGGCGGTTTCGCTGAAAGCCGTGACCGACCGGCCGACGATCATCATGCTCGAAGGGGTTGACCGCTTTGTCCGATCTTCTCCGCCGCGCGCATTGTCATCGCGCCGTTCGTGGTTCCAGAATATGCAATCCGATGGCTGAACTCGTCGGGACTCGATAAATGTGAGCGCGGCATCATACTTTGCCTTCAGGACGACTGTTTCTCTGCAATGACCTCTGTCTACGCTCTTCCAGTTCGGTCGGTGTCCATCTGCTCATTCAGACGTCGTTGATAGGCAAAGCCGACAGCCGCGGCGACTGCTAAACCTGCCGCCGCCAGAAGGAGTTTGTCCTCGGTATGCTCATCGCCCGATGCGTCTTGAACAGCTAACGAAGCTTCATCGAAGGGTGCGGATGCTCTTGCGGCAGTCTCGCCCTCGTGCGGCCCAACGCCGCTATGGCGGATACCCGCAGCCAGGCGTTCTGTCTTCTCTTTAACAGTTTCCTTGGCCACGCCGGTCAACTCGGCAGCCTCGCGTTTTATTTTACCAGCCGTTTCAAGAGCGAAATCACTGACGCTTTCCGCCAAATCACTAGATTGCTCCTTCAGGCGCTCCTTGGCGTACGATAGATGATCCACCTTCTGCTCGCCGGGTGGCCGGGCTGAATTGGTCCGCAATAAGCTGAACAATCCCGCTCCGACAAGTGCGGTTGCGATCGGCGGACGGCGGAGGAAACGCCACCCCAAACCGGCCCCAATCGCCAAAGCAGCGCTCGGATTGGCAGCCGCCTTTGCCTTGAGATCGTCAATAATCGCCTGCGCCACCGATTGCATTGAGGCTCTTGCTTTCTCCACTAGCGCATCCTTTGCCTCAAGCGCTTCGTGTTTCAAATCGTCGGTAAACTCGGAGAGCATGTTTGGCGACCGAAGTGTCGACAAGTCCTCGGCGAGCTTAGCCCGGGCGGCCTCAACTTCGTATTCAAGATGCTCAAGTTGCGGATCGGCCATCATAAATCTCTCTTGCCACCGGGGCGGGCAGGTTTGCTCGACCGAGGGTTGTCCGACCGCTGCGATTTGGCCGTTATTCCTTCCGAAGGGGTGGCGCTGCCCGGTTGCAGCTTGGCGGTGGATGGACCGCTCGATCCACTTGGGCTTGGCGAAGACGGCTGCACGGGTTCACTTGATTGCTCTTCTGATAAGGCGCTTCCAAAGGCGCCCGCAACGTCCCTTGCGACCTCCTTGAGGCCGTCCGAATTCAGCCCACGTTCCTCGGCTGCGCTCTTGAGCCGTTCGCCCGCCTTTGCTGTCGAAGACTTCAATCGGTCCCCAGCTTTTACCGTCAATCGCTCTCCTACTGGGCCGAGCGTGCGCCTCTCGACATCGCTGGCCGGTAAAGCAGCAGCTATAGCGGCACCGGCTGCGAAGCCGGCCAGGACAAAAGCCAATGGTTGTTCTTCCACCATGCGGCCAATCGTGTCCTGGAACGTTGATTGAGCTTGCTGCACCACGCGCCCTGACTTCTCGGATACGGTGCGACCGGCCTGTTCTGCGTATGCCGCGGCCGATGATGCGTAGTGACTTGCGGTTTCACTCACCTTCTCCCCAATGCCGGCTAAATTGTCGCGCATGGCCTCTGCTGTCTCGCTAGCCTCTTCCTGCGTTTTTGACGCCCCGCCGCTGGCGGTGCGTACGTGCGGAGCATTTTGGCGCCCGTTGGTTCCACGGGATTGCTCGCGATGCCCGGCACTTGAACCGCGGCTGCGCATTAGCAGCGCGCACCCTGCTGCGACGAGCAGAAGGCCTTCGGGATTGTTCCTAGCGGAGCTGAGAAGCCATTCTTTCGTTCCAAAATCCTGGACCTGTGAATTGCGGCTCATGTTAGTTGCTCCTTGGTTGTCGCAATATCCTGCTTTATCTGGCTTATGGAGTGTGTCGGCAGAAGTTCTTTTTGCGCATCAGCGCGGCCCCTATAGTAGGCGAAAGCAGCGGCAGCCGCCGTTGCGGCCGCGACGATCAGACACGACCAGTGCAGAGCTATCCCTAAGCTCGCGATTCCAAGTACGAGGGCTTGCATTAGAAGCAGAGCGGCGACCACTCCCAGCGCGCCAGCAGCAGACATCCACACACCTGCTTGGAGCTTCGTTGAGACGTTGGCGGACAGCTCCGCATGCGCCAGGCGCAACTCTTTCTGAAAGAGGTCCGCGACGTCCGCCAACACTGCCGACAGTGCTTGAGGGAGAGGCGAATTCTTCAGTTGTTCCTGTGCCATCAGATCAGTTCGCTCCCTGCCGCCTTTCCTTGATGGATTCTGGAGCGGGAGGCGCGCTCTTCAGTGTGCGGAATGTCAAAAAACCCGCTACGGCGGCCAGCCCAAACACCAAACCCGGCTTGCGCCTGGCCAAATCGGACGCTGCAAGAACCAGTTGATCGACGGATCTGTCTCGCAGGTCGTCTGCGTATCCATCAAGCCTATTCGCGAAGGTGCGCACGACCCCAGCGACTATCGGTGCATTTGTGTCGAGGTCCTCGGCCGCACGTTTGGTCGAGCTCGCCAGTTGGCCGATCACCTCGGCGCCGCTGCCGACCTGACGGTCCAACATCTCCTTCACCTGATTGGTCACGGTCGACGCGCCACCAGCGGCCGCCCGTTTGGCGGTTCCCGCTGCCCCTTGTGCTATGTCCGACGCTTTGGATAACGCGCCGCTTACGGTCGCTCCTATGTCTTCCGAGGTACCGTCACCAGCTCTTACCGCAGTCGGGGGACGCCGTTCAGAATTCCGGTTGTTCATGGTTTCCTCCATTCGAGGAGCAAACGGAGGTAAGGCCCGTTGGTTCCCAATGAGCGACTGGCTGGGGTGTCCAAGTTGCATTTTCCAACTCGGTGCGCGCATCGCGTGCCTTTGCATTCGGAATGACGAGTAGCTTGCGGGCGAGCGCAATGCGAATCACCACCTTTTCCTTTCCTGCCTGCTTCACTCTGATGGAAGGCGCCGGGGCGGGGACCATATCTGGCGACGGTGAGCGCGAGGAGGGAGAGGCTGGAGCGCGGACCTTCACGGCCGCCGCGCACCGGTCTTCGACCGCTGCGCCTGCCGCTGTCACTGGCGATCGGCGCCAAGCCTACGAGTTTGGCGATGGCCTTATTGGAAAGGGCGCCAATCTCGGGCAACTCGGCCATCAGGAGTATCGGGCGACACCCTTGACCGAACGGAAGACCTAATCGAGACAGGCCCACAGCGGGTCGTCGTCGATTAGCGAGGCGATCTCGCCCTTCAAGTCGGCGGCTCTGACGCTTGAGCAGAACAATGACCTCGTCGAGGCTGGCGAGGGGTTCGGCATCGGCGACGGCGCTTTTGCGTTGCTTCTGGATGGTGAGATCGCCAGTCACCTGGGCAAGCCGGGCGATCAGCGCCTTGAGCCGTTCTGGCCACGCTCCGCGGCGTTGGTTACAGCCGCTTGACGATGGGGTGCAAAGTGATCTGCGCGCTACGCGTTGCGCTCGTCAAAACGCGACTGCTGGTCGGCGGCATCGGCCGATCCGCCCAGCGTGTCGGCGACCGTGGCACCTCGCGCACCCATCGGCTGCTGCGCACCTGTGGTGGTGTCCATCGCTGTCTGATGCTCCATCTCGGAATTTAGCTCCGCACCTACAACCAGGATAATCACAGAAATCCAAGTCCACATCATCAAGCCGATGACTGCCCCAAGGGCTCCATACGTCGCGTTGTAGTTGGCGAAGTTTTCAAGATAGTAGGAGAATCCTATCGAGACTGCGATCCAGACCACAGCCGCGAGGAAGGCGCCCCATGTCGCCCATTTCCACTTTGCCCTTTCACGGCTGGGCCCGTAGCGGTAAATCAGCGTGGTCCCGACGCCAACCATGATGAGCATCATCGGCCACCGAAGGATCCGCACAAGGGCTTCGATCCAGCCGCCGAGGTTCAGCAGCGCAAGCACGGCCGGCACAATCCCCACCGAGACGATAAAGCCGATGCCAATGAGGATGGCGCCAAGTGTGAAGCCCAAGGCCAGGAGATTCAGGTGAATGAAGCCGCGCTTTTCTCTCTCCTCGTAGGCGATGTTCATGGCTTCGAATAGCGTCTTTATGCCGTTACTGGCGCTCCACAGTGTGACGGCAAGGCCGAAGATGAAGCCGAAGCTGAGCGCGCCAGTCTTCTGAGCGGCTAAGGACGCAAGCTGAGATCTGATGATATCCAGACCTCCCGAGGGCAGTACGCCGCCAAGGAACGCAACGTGCTCAGCGATGGTCTGAGGATCGGCGACGAAACCGTAGATGGACACGAAGGCGGCAAGCGCTGGAAAGAGGGCAAGAAGCAGATAGAATGCGGCCCCGGCCGCGATAAGCATAACACGGTCCTCGGTGAGCTCAGCGAAGACCCGCCACAGCACGTCCTTCCAGCCGCGGCCAGGAATCTCTGACGGCCATTCGGCATTGCGTCCGCGGCCCTCCGGGTCGGGCGGCCGCACTTTACCTTCGTAAGGGTCCTCGGTTGTTTTCTTCGACATAGCCGCCGGTCCGGAGCACCTTCGTCGCGGGGAAACGTATAATAGCGCCAAAGGATGCAGGTGCAGACCTGCGCTTGCAAAATAACATCCCGGCTTCAGAAACACTGGCGTCATCCCACTTGGACCTTCGGCTCCCATGCCCATCTGGCGGGGGATGCGACGGCTGAGCGTGCATGTTGTCGGGACGACGCAGCCCGATCTAAATCCTCATTGCGCTGGATCAGTTTTAGGACACCCGGGTTTCCAGCCATGATCTCACTCGCGCCTGAACATCAGTTCGTCAACGCCGGAAGCATTCGGCTTCATGTCGTTCAGGCCGGGCCTGCCGGGGGTAAGCCGGTCATGCTCCTGCACGGCTTCCCGGACTTCTGGATCGGCTGGAGACGGCAGATCGGTACGCTCGCTTCCGCCGGATATCGGGTCATCGTTCCCGACCAGAGGGGCTACAACACCAGCGACAAGCCAGAGGGCATCCGCGAGTACACGCTCCCCAAGCTCCTCGGCGATGTCGTCGCCCTGGCCGACGCGCTCGGCATCGGAAGGTTTCACGTCGTCGGCCATGACTGGGGCGGCATCGTCGCTTGGGCCGCCGGGGCAAAGTTGACTCATCGCCTGGACAAGCTCGTCATCCTGAATGCGCCACATCCCGAGGTGCTGTTTACCCATGCCCTACGATCTCCGACGCAGTTTCTGCGGAGCAGTTATGTGGTTTTCTTCCAGATCCCATTGCTGCCCGAAGCCGTTTTGGGTGCGCGCCGCTCGGCCTTGCTCGCACGAGCACTCATGACATCCAGCCGCGATGGTGGGGCAGTGATCCTCGCCCGGGCGGTTGACGACCCTGCGTTTTCCGATGAGGTGCTGGAACAGACGCGTGCCTGGATTTACGCAGGGCTTGATCAACAGTCAGCCAGCTAGTCACGGTTTCGACGTCGAATACCAACTGGGCACGTATATCGGTCTGGTCGACCATGCTACTTCAAACGCTCGTCGGTTCCGTGACAAACTTCTGATCGCCGGTCCTGGATCGTGGAAGGGATATGGTATGGTGGATTCTGATCGGATCGACAACCTGATCGCAGCGGTGCCCCCCGCCTTGGCGCTTCGCGCCGGGCTGGACCTCGGCATCTTCACCGGGCTCGGTGGCAGCGCGATGACTGCTGACAGCCTTGGGGCCGCGCCCTCTACGCGCTCGCCAGCATTGGTCTCCTCGAAGTCAAGGATGGTCAATTTCGCAACGGAGCCGAAGCGTCAGCCTTCCTCGACGCGTCCAAGCCGACATATCGCGCCGGCGATCATGCGCTCCTGCTCGAGCTCTGGCGAGCCGATCTACTGACCGCGGAGTCGCTGCGACAGAACCGGCCGGCTGCGCTGCACGACTTTTCCGAAGCGGGGCCCGAGGCCGCGGCGGCCTTCAGCCGCATGCTCGCACCGGGCGGGGTGATTTTTGGCCGACATCTGGCCCGGGCGATGGACCTCTCGGCGATCGGTTCGGTGATCGACATCGGCGGGGGCCGCGGGACCATTCTCGTCGGACTTCGCGAGCAGCGGCCGCAGATTGCGGCGACGCTGATGGAACTGCCAACGGTCGCAGCGGTCGCGCCAGATATCCTGTCAGAATACGGTGCCGACGACGTGGTTGTCGAAGAGGGGGACATAACCGTCGCGCCATCGATCGGTCGGCACGATCTGGCGATCCTGAAGGCCGTCGTCCAGGTCCTTCCGCCGGACCAGGCGCGCAGTTCGATCCTGAACGCGGCGCGTTGCCTAACACTCGGAGGCGAGATCGCAATTGCGGGGCCGGGCGTCGTCGATGACGACCGCCTTGGCCCGCCTGAGGGTGTCTTTCTGAATCTCACCTTCTTGAACCTCTACCGCCACGGTGAATCGTACACTGAAGGTCAATATCGCGCATGGATGACCGAGGCTGGATTCCGGGATATCTCCAGGTCGCGCCTGACGGACGGCTCCACGTTGTTTCGTGCGCGCCTCACGGGCTGATCGTGGCTGAACAGTTGGTTTTGGATCTCCGAGGCGCCCCGACCCTATCCGGGCAGCCCACAACCTCAGCGTCGAGAGCATTGCTTGTCCTGCGTCAACCCGGAGAGAGCCATATCTCGCGCGGTACGTCCCCGGGGCTGGTCGGCTTGTCGCGCCCTGTCGTGCGTTCCTTCAGCCGCGCGAGGTAGGCGCGGGCGGCTGACCTGTCGCGTGCGTCCGTTCAGCCGTCCTTGAGTGCTTCGTCCAGTGCCGTCGTCTGGGCGTTGACGAAGGCCCGGGAGATGGCGGCTTTCGCTTCGATGGAGTCGAAGTTGTGGTAGGCGCCGGGCACTACGTGCAGGGTGCTGGCGACGCCGGCCTGCTGCAGTCGCCGGGCGTAGGTGACGTCCTCGTCGTGGAACAGGTCGTTGGTGCCGACGCCGATCCATGCGGGCGGCAGGCCGGAGAGGTCGTCGTAGCGGGCCGGCGCGGCCAGCGGGGGCACGTTGCCGTCCGCGGTGGTGGGGCCGAGGTAGGAGCGCCAGCCGAACCGGTTGCTGGCCGGGCTCCAGAGGCGGAGCCGCCGCGGGTCGATGTCGGTGCGGGTGGTGGTCCGGTCATCCAGCATTGGGTAGGACAGCAGTTGCAGAACCGGATGGATCACGCCACGTTCCTTCGCCAGCAGCGCCAGCGCGGCGGCCAGACCGCCGCCGGCGCTGGCGGCACCGATGGCGATGCGTGCGGGGTCGATGTCGGGTAGCCCAGCTGCACCTGCGGCCCATGAGCAGGACGTCTGTGGACCGCATCTGGACGGCCGGCGATCGCGCATCTTTGATGCTTGGCGGCCGGCACATCCGCCCAGGCCGAGGCTGTCGCTCCCAACTTGCTTGCCGCTGAACTCTGTAGCACATTCAGACGGACCGTGTGCTTCGTCCGGAGGTGCCCCGCCGATCGTGAGGATGATCTGGACGTCAGCGGGCTGATCACCCACCGCGTCGGCATTCACTACAGGCTAGGGGGAGGTCCGACAAGCGGGACAGCCAATTGCGCGATTTGTCGCTTACGCAATGATGGCCAAGGCGTCCGCAAAGAAGCCTTCGCCACCGAAATTGCCTGATTTGAGGGCCAGCGCCATTTCGCCGTACTGAGTTCCCAATGTTCGCAACACGGGTACGCCCGCCGCGATTTCCGTGCCTAATTCGAACGCCGGAATCGCCAGGCGATCGACGACCGCGCCAGATGTCTCGCCACCGGCAACGACCAGCCTGCGGACTCCCAGCTCGACCAGCCCCCCTGCAATCATCGCGAGGGTGCGCTCGATAGTGTGGCCGGCCGCCTCCCGTCCATGGCGCTCCTGGAGCCTGGAAACCTCATCCGGGGGCGCGCTGCTGGAGATCAGAATAGGACCTTTGGTAAGGTGCTCCGTCGCCCAAGTGAGGGCACGTTCTACTGTCTCCGAAGGGTCGGTTACCAGCTTTTCCGGATCAAGCCTCAGTACAGGCATGGTCTGCTCGGCTTTGGCAATCTGCGCCAGCGTCGCCCGTGAGCAGCTGCCGGCAAGGCACGCTGCCGGACCTCCGATCGGTTGTTCACGAATGGTTACCCTTTGTTGGCGCCGTGCGGTGCCGGCGGCGATCAGGCCGCGAGCGAGGCCCAATCCCAGCCCGGACGCTCCGACCGACAGGCGCTGGGCTAACGCTGCCGTGCCGATTGCTTCGAGGTCCGTCTCGAAGACGGCGTCGGCAATAGCCGCTCCGGTCCCGCTGGTAGAAAGCAGCTCTAGTCTAGTGCGGATTGCATCCGCGCCCTGAGCAACTGTAGCGAGCTCGACAAGTCCAACTGCCGCGGTGCTCTGCCGAGCCAGCACGCGGACCAGATTGGCATCGCGCATGGGATTGAGAGGATGATCCCTGAGCGAGCTCTCATTCAGCGGAACCGCACCGACGAATAGATTGCCCTTGTAGACGGTGCGATCGGTTTCAGGAAAGGCCGGTGTTACAAGGACCGATGTTTCAAGGGCATCAGCGCGCAAGGCATCGAGAACCGGGCCGATATTGCCTGCATCGGTAGAATCGAAGGTCGAGCAGATCTTGTACATCACGTGCGCCGCGCCGCGGGTGCGGAGCCAATCTTGGGCAGCGCGGGCTCGTTCAACCGCATCAGATGCGCCAACCGAACGGATTTTCAGCGAGATGACGATAGCATCGACTTCGGGTAGCGGCAGGTCAGCCGATGGAATCCCGATGGTCTGAACCGTACGTAAGCCTTGTTTCGCCAGGGTGTTCGCCAAGTCTGACGCGCCGGTATAGTCGTCCGCTATGCAACCAAGGGCGAGGGTCATAGAAGAGATCCAACAGCTTTTGAGACCCGGTCCTGCTCCACGGCAAAGGAGGCGAACCAGCCGAGCCCGTCAAGCGTCTTGGCCTTGGGACGATATTCGCAGCCAACAAAACCGCCATAGCCCAGCCGGTCCAACTCCGCGAAGATGAATCGATCGTCAAGTTCTTCACAGGTGGGTTCGTGCCTAGAGGGCACGCTCGCGATCTGGATGTGGCCAATAATCGGCAACAGGCTCCGCAGAGCCATGGTGACATCCCCATGCAGGATCTGACGGTGGTAGATGTCGAACTGAAGCTTGAGATTGGGCAGCGCAAGGTCGTGGATCAGCCATTCCGCAAAGGCGAAATCGTTCAGAAAATAGCCCGGCATGTCGCGGCCATTGATCGGTTCGATCACCAGGTCCATGCCGCGATCCGCCAGTTTTTCGGCGGTCCAGGTCAACGCTTCTCGATAGGCATCGACGGCGCCCTTGTCCTCGCGCGAGCCGAGCCCGGACATCAGATGGAGGCGCTGTGCGGCGGTGGCTTCGGCGTAAGAGAGCGCGGTCTCCACGCCGGCCTTTAGCTCATCGAAGCGCTCGGGCAACGCGGCAAGGCCGCGTTCACCTGCGGCCCAATCGCCAGACGGGAGATTGAACAGGGCCTGGGTCAGACCGTTCCGCGCCAGGCGCTCGCCGATCGCTTCCGGCGTGTGCTCGTAAGGGAACAGGAACTCTACCGCCGTGAAGCCGGCGGCCGCGGCCGCTTCAAACCGGTCGAGGAATGGCCATTCGTTGAACATCATGGTCAGATTGGCGGCGAAGCGAGGCATGATCATGCGTTCCTGGTCAGGGTTGCGTTGTGCCGGGCAGATCGATGCCGGTGATGCGGGCGTAGACCCGGGCGACCGAGGCATCGTCGTCGCGTCCCATTCCGCCAGCCGACGTCATCAGGAACATCTGCAGCGCGGCGGCTGCAACCGGCACCGGGTATTTGGCGCTGCGGGCCATGTCCTGGATGATGCCGAGATCCTTGACGAAGATATCGACCGCGCTGCGCTGCGTGTAGTCTCCGTCGAGCACGTGCGGCATCCGGTTCTCGAACATCCAGGAGTTGCCGGCCGAGGCCGTAATCACCTCGTAGACCTTGCGGAGGTCTAGCCCCTGGCGGGCGGCAAACACGATGGCTTCGCTCGCTGCGGCGATATGTACGCCAGCGAGCAACTGATTAATCATCTTGAATGCGGCGCCGGTGCCCGGTTCGTCCCCCAGTTCATAGAGTTTGGCTGCCATGGCATCGAGCAACGGGCGCGCCTTTGCGAACGCGGCAGGGCTGCCGGACGCGAGAATGGTGAGGGCGCCTTCCGCGGCCCGGACCGAGCCGCCACTGATTGGCGCGTCGAGATAGAGCCGCCCCGTCTCTTCCAGGCGGGCCGCGAACTTGCGTGCGAGATCGGGGTCCATCGTGGCCGAGGAGACGAAGACCGCTCCTTCGGGCAGTGTCTCGCCAACGCCATGCTCACCAAAAAGGATGGCTTCGGTTTGTGCCGCGTTGACGACGACCGAAACCACGACATCCGCATCCTGAGCCGCCTGGGCGGGGGTCGAAGCACCCCGCCCGCCTTGGGCGACGAAACGCGTAACCGCAGCTTCATCGACGTCGAAGCCGGTCACCTCGAATGCTGCGCGCTGCAGCGACTGGGCCATCCCGAACCCCATCGAGCCGAGGCCGATCACGGCGACCCTGGTCGCTTTGGTCACCACGGGGTTTTCCCTTTGCACAGCCTGAACAGTCATCATGGAAACTCCATTTTCCGTCGGTGTCATCACTTGTTGACCAGCTTGGCGGGCGTCGTCAGCACCAGGATCGCGCCGGCCACGAGGATGGCGGCGAGCGCGTACATGGCGACGTGCGTCGTCCCGGTCAGGTCCTTGAGGTAGCCCACAAGGTAGGGACTGGCGAAGCCGGCCAGATTGCCTACCGAATTGATCAGCGCAATGCCCGCTGCGGCGCCGGTTCCCCCCAGAAAGGCTGTCGGCAAAGACCAGAAGAGCGGCGCGCAGGTGATTGCTCCAGCCGCTGCCAGCGACAGGAAGGCGATGGCGATCGTCGGGTTCGAGGACGTTGCGGCGACGATAAAGCCGACGGCTCCGAGCAGCGCCGGCACGACCAGGTGCCAGCGGCGCTCGCGGTGCCAGTCCGCGCTGCGACCGAACAGGTTCATGGTGACGACGGCACAGATGAATGGGATGGCGCTGATCAGCCCGATGTTGAGATTGCCGGTGACGCCGGTCGCCTTGACCAGGGTCGGCATCCAGAACGTCAGCCCGTATTGGCCCATCACGAAGCAGAAATAGATCAGGCACATCAGCCAGATGCGGCCGTCGCGGAATACCCCGGCGACCGAATGCGCTTCCTCCTTGCGGCGTTCCTCGCGCTCGATCTCTTCTTCGAGCACCCGCTTTTCCGCTTCGCTCAGCCACTTGGCGTCACGGATGCCATTGTCGAGGAAGAAGAAGACGGCGATGCCGAGCAGCACGGCGGGAACCGCCTCGATGAGGAACATCCACTGCCAGCCGGCAAGACCGCTATCGCCGTGGAACGAATCCATGATCCAGCCGGAAAGCGGGTTGCCGAAGATGCCGGATATCGGAATTGCGGACATGAAGACAGCGATGATCTTGGCGCGGCGGTGCGAAGGATACCAATAGGTCAGGAAAAGAATTATCCCCGGATAGAAGCCTGCCTCGGCAACGCCCAACAGGAAGCGCAGCAAATAGAACATCGGAGCCGATTCGACGAACATGAAGCCTGCCGAGATCAGACCCCAGGTGATCATGATGCGCGCGATCCACATGCGCGCACCAACCTTGTGCAGGATGATGTTGCTCGGCACCTCAAACAGAAAATAGCCGATGAAAAAGATGCCGGCGCCGAGGCCGTAGACCGTTTCGCTGAAGCCGAGTTCGGCGGACATGTCGAGCTTGGCGAAGCCGACATTGACGCGGTCTAGATAGGCGACGACGTAACACAGCATCAGAAACGGCACGATTCGCCAGAAGACCTTGCTGTAGGCGATTCTTCGGGTCTCGATTCCTGCCACTGTTTCAGCTCGCAGCGTTGGGGTGAGCACCGTCATTTCATTCCTCCCTGATTGAGGGCGTTCGTCGCCAGTTTCGCGCCACTCATCCTCACTTTTGGCAGCGCTTGCATTGACGGATAACATGGATTGGCAGCGCTGCCAACAGAAAAGTGGCAGCGCTGCCAAAAGTTTGTTGAGTTGGCCACTGCGACGTGCCAAAATGGGGCCAGACAGCTCAGAGGCGGCGGTGGATAGGGGCTCGGAAATGGTCGACCAAATAGCCGAGGGATGGGAGCGGTGCCGATGATTACCCTCACCGACGTCGCGCGCGCAGCCGGCGTTGGCGAGAGCACCGCCTCGCGCGTGCTACGGGGGCATGGATCCTTCTCGGCAAAGACGCGCGAGAGCGTTCTCAATGCCGCCACAAGCCTCGGCTATGTGCCGAACCGCATTGCCGGAACGCTGGCTTCCACCGGTTCCAGGCTCGTAGGGATTGTCATCCCCTCGCTCAGCAACATCGTCTTTCCGGACATGCTGCGGGGGGCGAACACAGTCCTCGTCGGCGCCGGCTTTCAACCCGTCATCGCGGTAACCGACTATGAATTAGGACGTGAGGAGAGCCTCATCGAGTCGCTGCTGAGCTGGCGCCCCGCCGGCGTCATGGTAGCGGGCCTCGAACACACCGAGCGCGCGGGCGCAATGCTGCGCAACTCTGGTATCCGCGTCGCCGAACTGCTCGATACCGACGGCGAGGGTATCGACATCGTCGTCGGCTTTTCCAACCGCGAGGCGGGACGCGCCACCGCGGGCCATCTGGTTTCGCGCGGCTACCGGCAGATCGGCTATGTCGGCCACGACCTTAACCGCGACCTGCGCGCCGCCAAGCGCTTCGCAGGATTTCGCTCGGCACTTGTCGAGGCAGGCCTCGATCTCGCCGGAGAAGAAATCATTCCTGCCTCGTCTTCGATCCAAGCTGGGCGCGACGGGCTGGCGCGCCTCCTGGAGTGCAGCACGAATTTGGACGCTGTCTACTTTTCCAACGACGACATGGCGATCGGCGGCTATTTCCACTGCCTCACCCGCGGCATCACCATCCCCGACCGGCTGGCGATCTTCGGCTATAATGGTCTCGACGTGGCGCGCAGCGCCCCGCAGCCGCTGTCGACTATTCTCACGCCCCGCGTCGCCATAGGGGAGATGGGCGCGCGGCTGGTGTGCTCTGACGGACCACCGACGGTGGTCGATCTCGGGTTCGAACTGGTCGAGGGAGACACGACATGACCGACGTGAGGTTGAGGGAAGAGATCTGCCGGTTCGGGCGTTCGCTGTTCGAGCGCGGTCTGACGCCGGGATCGTCAGGCAATATCAGCCTGCGGCTGGATGACGGCGGCTGGCTGGTCACGCCCACCAATGCTTCGCTGGGATTTCTCGATCCCGCCCGCATTGCCCGCCTCGACGCACAGGGAAAACTTGTCTCGGGCGATGCTCCGACCAAGGAAATTCCCTTGCACACGGCTCTCTATGAGACGCGGGCAGGGGCCCGCGCCATAGTTCATTTGCATTCGACCCATGCAGTGGCCATCACCATGCTGCCCGAAATCGATCCCAAGGCGGTATTGCCGCCGATGACGCCCTATTATCTGATGCGGGCCGGCCAGACGGCGCTGGTTCCCTACTTCCGCCCCGGAGACCCGGCTGTCGCGGATGCGATCAAGGGCCTTGCCGGACGCTACTCCTCAGTGCTGCTGGCAAACCACGGTCCCGTGGTCGCGGGCGTAACGCTCGAGGCGGCCGTATTCGCCACCGAAGAGCTGGAGGAGACTGCAAAACTCTATCTGCTGTTGCGCGGCCTAAACCCCCGCTACCTTTCGCCGGAGCAGGTCAGCGATCTCGTTCGGGTTTTTGGGCTGACTTTGCCGAGGCATGACGAGCATGGCCATTAAGCAAGCCGTCTTGTCGGATGCCGAGGATGGTTCGAGCGAGGTAGCGGGCCGAAAAATTCGCCCTCGAGTTCTGCATGGAGCACGACCTCAGATCATACATCTCATGGGGACAATTCTACTGCGGCCTGGCGCAAGTGCGCCATGGAGAACACCACAACGGACTCGACCTGATGCGAGCCGGGATGTCCGGCATGGACAAGATCAACTTTCGGATCCTTTGGACGGCTCATCTCGGCCACCTCGCCTGGGCGCTTGCGTCGGCGGGTAAAGTCGGGGAGGCGATGGACGTACTCTCGAAGGCATTCCGGGCCGTCGACCAGTACGGCGAGAAAGCGTACGAGGTGGAGCTTCACCGCCTCCGCGGCGACTTGCTCTGGCAAAGGGGCGCAGTCAAGGAAGCAGAGATCGAGTTCTGCAGAGCGGTTGAGATCGCGCGGGCTCAAAAGGCTAAGTCGTGGGAGCTCCGCGCCGCCACAAGCCTTGCACGGCTACACGCCGAGCGAGGAGATAAGGCTCAGGCCCTCGAAGTCCTCTCGCCGGTCCAATCTTGGTTTATCGAGGACTTCGACACAGCCGATCTACGGGCCGCCAGAACACTTCTCCACACTTTGGAGCTGGACGCTGGGGTTGGGTGAGCCAATTGCCGTGCGGTCGCAGCGCCAACTTTGGTCGCTCGGCTTGCCCTTGGCGAATGGCCCGTATGAGTCCGACTTCCGCTGTTCAGCCGCACAATGACTGGCAGCAAATGGCGCTCTGTGCTCGTTGCCGACGACCGATTCAAACGGCAAGGCTTGGCGCTCCTCGTCCTGCTGGTGCAAGCGCTTCCCCACCTCCGCACCGTACTGCGGTCGGATTCAGCATCTTGCCGGAACTCACGATAATCGACATTCTTGCCTGCCCGACGGCCAGCGTTCCGACGGGTCGTCACGGAGCGCCCGCCCTTGCAAGAAGACGACGCCGAAAACGCATTCCAAGAGGCGATCCTCGCTTCGGTGGTTCGCTCATCGCTCGACTGCGTGATCGTCACGGACGAAGCCGGATTGGTTGTGGAATTCAACCCAGCGGCCGAGGCGACCTTCGGCTATTCGCGCGCTGAAGCGGTCGGCAGACAGATCTCGGAGCTCATCGTCCCGCCGCATCTGCGCAAGGCGCACGCAAACGGGCTTGCGGCATATCTTGCGGGTGGCGCCCCGCGGTTGCTCGGGCGTCGAACAGAGCAGACTGCCATGCGAGCGAACGGCACCGAGTTTCCGGTGGAACTAACGATCACCGAAGCCCGGAGCGGCAAACGTCGTTTCTTCACGGCGAGCTTGCGCGACCTGTCGCAGCGCCACGCTGCCGACGCCGCTCTGCGTGCCAGCGAAGCCCGGTTGGCGGCGTTCATGAAGCATGCTCCCGTAGGCATGTACCTGAAGGATACCGACGGGCGCTATCTGATCGCCAATCCCGAAATGGGAAAGGTCTTCGGCCGGCCGGCCGAGAGCGCGATCGGATTAAGCGCGGCCGACATTTTCGGACCCCAGGAGGCCGCGATGATCGCGGAAAACGATCGCCGCGTCCTGGAATCGGGACAGGCGATTGCAATCGAGGAATTTCTAAACAACGCGGTCGACTATGCCTGGAGCCTTGTCGTCCGCTTTCCCGTTCTGGGGGCCGATCAGCAGCAGGCGCGCATCGGCGGCTTCGATATTGACATTTCCGAGCAGAAGCGCGCGGCCGAGCGCCTGCTGCGAAGCGAGCGGCGCTTCCGAGACCTCACTCACCATCATCCGGTTCCGGTCGTGTTCATAGACTCGCGAACGAGGCAGCTGATTAGCGCCAATCCCGCCTTCCGCGAGATCATGGGCATAGGCCCGGATGACGAGGACCGCTTCCGGCAGCACCGCTGGTTCGCCACACGGGAAGACTATCGGCGCCTCAAAGCCCTGTCACGTCAGCAGCCGCGCGCCGACGGCGTGGAGGCTCAACTTCGGCGTCTGGACGGCTCCGCGTTTCCCGTGTCGCTGAGTTGGCGCCACATCGAGATGGACGACCGACCGGTGATCGTCGGCAGCATTCTTGATCTCACCGCAACCAAGGCGGCTGAAGCCGAACTGGCGCGGTCGCGCGAGGCATTGGCGCAGAGCGAGCGGCTCAACGCACTTGGTTCGCTGCTTGCCGGCGTCTCGCACGAACTCAACAACCCCCTGGCGGTCGTCGTCGCGCAGGCCCAGTTGCTGGAAGAATTTGTAGCCGGAACCGCCCACGCACAGCGGGCCGGCAAGATCAGGCTCGCCGCCGAGCGCTGCGCGCGCATCGTGAAGACCTTCCTGGCAATGGCGCGACAACGCCAGCCGGAGCGCCGCAGTATCGACGTCAACGATCTGATCCGCGCGGTTCTGGATATCGCCGGCTACGGTTTGCGCACGGCAGGCATCGAGGTGCAATGCCGGCTCGCCGAGGGCCTGCCGCCTCTGGAACTTGACCCTGACCAGATGCATCAGGTGTTCTACAACCTGATCGTCAACGCGCAACACGCCCTGCAGGAGATACCGGGACCGCGGCGGATCGAGATCGAAACGGCGCTTGAAGGCAATGACCTCCAGATCGTGATCGCCGACAATGGCCCCGGTGTGCCCGCCGAGATCCGGAATCGCATTTTCGATCCGTTTTTTACCACCAAGGCTCAGGGTGCGGGCACCGGGATCGGGCTCGCTTTCTCGCTCGGCGTGGTGCAGTCGCACAATGGACGGCTGGCCCTGCTTGACCGTGCGGACGGCGCGCATTTCCGATTGCTTTTGCCGGTGGAGGCCTGCACTTCGTCAGATTCAGTCGAAGGTGTTGCGGCGCACTCGGTCGCGGGCATCGGTTGCACCGCCCTTGTGGTCGATGACGAGCGGGAGGTTGGAGAAACGATGGCAGAACTACTACAGGCTGAAGGTTTTGCCGTCAGGATCGTCGAGGACGGCGCCGGCGCCAAGGCAGCGCTGATGAGTGCTGTTTTCGATGTGATCTTTTGCGATCTGCGGATGCCGAACATCGACGGCCCCGCCTTGTTCGACTGGGCCTGTCAGGCAAGCCCGGGCATAGCGGAGCGATTCGTTTTCGTTACCGGCGACACGCTCGGCGGCGCTGCGGCGCGCTTCCTTGAACGGGCCGGTCGACCAGTTGTCGAGAAGCCGTTTTCGCGCGATTCCATCCGCCGGGCACTAAGCTCGTTGGCAGACGTTCCGCGCTAGCCAACGACCCTCTTTGCGCGCTGGCGCCTTCGGACAACACCGCAGCTTCAGCGAACACGCATCGCAGTCCAGCTTGCTCGCGCAATACCGCATAAAGCCTTCATCATCGACACTGCGTTGGCGCATGGGCTCTGATTATACCGCGATGGAGCGTCCTACGTCTCAATCGGGTCGACTCAAGCCCTAGCGCGAAGGTCAGGTTTGGAGAAGCGCCGGGAATGGCAGCTCCTGGCGCATTTGGGTCCTTATCGGCTGCCGGAGAGCCAATCGCTCTCGAGTGCAGGCACTCCAGTGGAGTCCAGACGTTGCATTGGACCCTCGACCTCTACAAAAGCACACTAAGCTTCCGGTCGGGCTACGACGGCATTCCGAAGCGATCGCTTCGGCGAGAAGTCGTCGTTCTCAATCGGGCGATGGGGATACATCGGCGAAGACGGCATAAGGGAGGATGGGCCAGACCGAGCCGACGGAAAGGTCGTAGCCAAGGCGTTGGAGCGGATAGCGCCTGGCCGGGAGGCCGCCGCCAGCCAGACTTACGCGGCGCGTCGTTGAGCGAGGTGAAGACCCGAACGGGCTCGACGAGGGTCCACGGCGGTCACAATGTTGTGGTGGTGATCGCAGTAGACGCGATCCGGCGAAGTTGGCCCAGCACAAAAACGATAACCGCCGGGTACAGAAGGGTCTTCGCTCACCGGGAAGCGGCACTGATAGAGGCCTAGCTGAATGAGGGGGACGTCTCGCGAAGTTAGTCTGATATTTTCAGGCATCATGATGGTTTCCTAGTTCACAGCAATTGCCGGCTGACGGCCGCAGTGCGACCCGTCAGGGGCGAGCTTCTCTCGTTTGGGAGGCTATGGATCACCATATGGTGTTGGCAGCACCGTCAATGAAGCCCGACGCCCTGCTTCTGAAGCCAATAGTTTGCGACTTAAGGCCACACCCATAAACGCATTGGCGATCTACCATCGTGTCCCCGAGGACCCGCCCGCCGCGGTTTGTTCGGCGGGGGTGGGCCTCCTATGAGACGCGCTCTGCCGACCCCCTCGTTCACAGTCCGGACCACCTCATGCCGGGCCGCTCTAGCCGCCAAAACCCAAATCACTCTAAAACGACCGAGTTCCGACCCCTTTAATAGATATGGGCATGATGGCTGGCTATCTCCGCGAGCGGCCTTGGACTGACGGTGTCCTTCGATGATTGTCGCGCCCCGCAGAGTGGCCGGGCTTCAATTTTCTCGTTCCCGGAATGCACGGGTAACCCAGAAGCCGACATTCTCAAAGCTCAGGAGCAACCGACAGCCGGACCGGTGCATTCGATGACGTAGATCCCTGGGATGGGCCCTTTGAGGAGTCGGCAAATCATCGGTCTTGGAAAAGCGGACTCGGCTGGCTAGGCTTCGGCTTCGTGACTGGGAGGTGACCAGATTCCAAAGCCCACCTTTCTTGACATCGCCCGCCGCGCCGGGGTTGGCACGGCGACGGTTGAGCGCGTGCTGAACGGCAGGGGTGGCGTCACGCCTGCCACTGTCGAGAAGGTCGTCGCCGCCGCTCGCTCGCTCGACTATCCTCGCCGCTTGCCGGAAGCTCATCACGGGGTGATCAGGATCGAGGTCATCCTGGTGCGTCCGGACGCCACCTTCTTTGCCCGACTGTCTCGCGCTTTCGAGCGCATCGCCGCGACGCTCGATCGTTCCATCGCCGTCCACCGCACCTTTCTCGACGAGGCGGACCCGGCGGCGATCGCCAGGCGCATCCTTGATCCGGACATGCGCCGCGCCGGCCTGATCCTCGCAGTTCCCGACCACCCGCTGGTTGGCGCCGCCTTGAGGAAACTCGAGGCCGAAAACATCCCGACCGTGCAGATTGTCACTGAGATTTCCGGCACCAGCGGGGCCTATGTCGGTATCGACAATTATGCCGCCGGGCGCATGGCAGGGCTGTTGTTGTCGCGCATGCAAAGGCGGCCAGGCAAGGTGGTGGCGGTCTGCCACAGCCAGATCTACCGCGTGCACCGCGACCGCGTGCGCGGCTTCTTCGACTACCTGATGGAGACGGCGACCGAACATTTCGAACCGATCGGGGCGCTGTTCGGCCATGACGATGGAGACCGCAACGCTGAGCAGCTTCTTGAAGCCTTGAAGCGCTGGCCGGACCTTGCCGGCCTCTATAATGCAGGCGGCGCCAATTCGGCGCTCAACGATGTCCTGCGCCGAAATCCGCTCGGACGCCAGGTCTTCTTCGTCGGCCACGAGCTCACCGAGCGCAGCGCCGTTGCACTTCGCGAGGGTACGATGGATGTCGTGCTCGACCAGGCACCCGAGGCGCAGGCGAGGCGAGCCATGGACCTCGTGCTGGCGACATTGAACCTGCACGACCTGCAAGTCGAAAACCCGCCGATCCGCTTCGTCACCTTCACTGCCGAGAACCTTTGATCTGATTTGATCAAGATAGAGCGAGCTTCGCCTCCGTCACGGTGCTAACTCCCTGCGAACGGACGGGGATCGCATATGAAGTTCGCCCCCTCATCCAGCCGCTTTGCATCCGCCTTCCCCGTTGGGAGAAGAGGCTGGCGCCAAGCGCAGACGATCTCCCTTTCCCCTCGAGGAAAGGTCGGATTGCCACAAATCGGATGGCAATCCGGGTGAGGGGGCATTCTTTCACATGCAATGGCGCTCCGCGAAGGGAGGACGACTAGTGACGAGACGGCTGACGGCCTACGATCTGAGGAGCGCCAAGGGCAGCCGCAAATGGCTGCAGCTTCACGTCGACACGCCGGCTGAGGCCGCCGCGGCTGTCGCCTGCAATATCGTAATCCTCTCCAGCGAGTCCGACCACAATCTGGAATTGATCCGTGAGGCGGCGCCTTTCGCCTTCTTGTCGGTCGGCATGCCGCATGGCGCGGTCGCCTCGCCCGACGAGGCGGTACGGCTCGGCTTTGACATGATCGAGCGCGGCGCCGACGCCGTCTATTGCTCGCATTCACCGCGCTTCATCGAGGCGATGGCGGCGGAGGGCATTCCGGTTACCGGCCATGTCGGCCTGGTGCCGAACCGCGCTACTTGGACGAATTTTCGCGCCGTTGGAAAGACCGCCGAAGAAGCCTTCAAGGTGCTCCGCGCGGCCAAGGACCTTGAGAATGCCGGTGCCGCCTGCATCGAGGTCGAGGTCGTGCCGGTGCGGCTTGCCGATCACATCACGCGCTCGACCCCACTGATCACCATGGGCATGGGCTGCGGCAGCGCCTGCGACACGCAGTACCTGTTTTCCAGTGACGTGCTCGGCACCCACACCGGTCACTATCCGCGCCACGCCAAACGCTATGCCGATTTCGTGACACTAGACGCCGACCTGCAGGAAAAGCGCATCGCCGCCTTCCGCGCCTTCGGCCGCGATGTGACAGCCGGCGCCTATCCCGAAGCGAAGCACCAGGTCGACATGGACGATGCCGCCTATGACCGCTTCCTCACCCTTTCCCAATCCCTGTGAGATCGACATGGACGACCTGAAATACGGCACGCGCAACAAAAGAGGCGACTGGGCTCCGAGCGAGCCGGCAGGCACCGCGCCGCTGTTCGCCTTTCCGCCTCGTCCGCTGGCGCTGCTGAAATGGCTGCCGCACTATTTCCTGCCCTACAATCTGCTGTTCGCGCTCTCGGCGGTCGCGTGGTGGCACTACGTGCTGCCCGACGTCGAGGTCATGAAGACGCTGAGCGTCGGATGGATCTTCAGGCTCTTCCTCGTCAACTGCGCGGCGCTGCTTGTCTTCTTCGGCGTCTTCGAGCTCCGGCTCTACATTTTGAGAGTCCAGGGCAATCGCTTCAAATACAACGGCAAATGGCCCTCCGAGCAGAAGAGCAAGGCTTTCTTCTTCGAGAACCAGAACCTCGACAACATGCTGCGTACCTTCGGCACCGGCATGCCGATCTGGACGGCGATCGAGGTCGCGATCCTCTACGCCTATGCCAATGGCTACGCGCCGTGGCTGACAGTCGCCGAGCATCCCGTCTACCTGTTTTGCCTGGCGCTGGTAGTGCCAATCATCCACGAGACGCATTTCTTCTTGCTGCACCGGGCAATCCACTGGCCGCCGCTCTACAAATGGGTGCATTCGGTGCACCACAACTCCGTCAACCCGTCGCCCTGGTCGTCGCTGTCGATGCATCCCGTCGAGCAGTTCGGTTATCTCGGCGTTGCACTCTGGCACCTGGTCATCCCGTCGAACCCGCTGCTTGCGCTCTACCAGCTCCACTATGCCGGCTTCGGCGCCATTCCCGGTCATGTCGGCTTCGACAAGGTCGAACTCGGCGAGGACACCAGCATCGATAGCCACGCCTACATCCATTACCTCCATCACAAATATTTCGAGGTGAACTACGGCGACGGCCTCATCCCGTTCGACCGATGGTTGGGCACTTTCCACGACGGCAGCAAGGAAGGCGAGGCCCGCATGCAGGCCCGCTACGAGAAGAAGAAGGCGCGCGCCAACGCCGCCCAATGACAGCCCGATCAGACAGCCGAGCGAGGCGTCCGCGCAAGCCATCCCGCAAGGGCCGGAAGTCGAAGGAGGGGTGAACCGGCACTCCATCCACAAGGGAGGAAAACCGTGAAGAAGCTTTTCATTTCGACCGCGTTGGCGGCCTTGATGTCGACCAATGCGATGGCTGCAAAAATTGGCGTCAGCATCGTCAACTTCGACAACAATTTTCAGACGTTGCTGAGGGACGGCATGCAGGCCCGCGCCAAGGAGAAGGGCGCCGGCATCCAGGTCGAGGACGCGCAGAATGACGTCGCCAAGCAACTCGACCAGGTGAAGAACTTCATCGCCACCGGTGTAGACGCCATCATCGTCACGCTGGTCGACACCAATGCGTCAAGGACGCTCAGCGAGGAAGCTGCCAAGGCCGGCATCCCACTGGTCTTCGTCAACCTCGAACCGTCAGACATGGCGAATCTGCCGGAGAAACAGGTCTATGTCGGCTCTAACGAGGTGGAGTCCGGCACGCTGGAAGCGTTCGAGGTGTGCAAGATGCTGCGCGCCAAGGGCAAGTCGGCAGGTGCCAAAGCCTACATCGTCATGGGCAGCCTCGTCCACCAGGCGGCCCTGCAGCGGACCAAGGATGTCGAGCAGATCTTCGGCACCGACATGTGCAACTTCATCAAGATCGTCGACAAGCAGTCGTCCGAATGGTCGCGCGACAATGCCCAGACCCTGATGACCAACTGGTTGACCGCCGGCGGCGCGCCGGACGCCGTCATCGCCAACAATGACGAATCCGCCATCGGTGCCATCCTGGCGCTCAAGGCCAACGGCGTCGACATGAAGAACGTCGTCGTCGGCGGCATCGACGCCACACAGGACGGCTTGCAGGCGATGAAGGCCGGCGATCTCGCGGTCACCGTGTTCCAGAACGCCAAGGGCCAGGGTGGCGGCGGCGTCGACGCCGCACTCGCGCTGGCCAAGGGCGAGAAGGTCGAACGCGTCGTCTACGTGCCGTTCGAACTGGTGACCTCGGCCAACGCCGCCGACTACCTCGACAAGAACTGATCCCAGGACCGGAGCCTCCGGGCGGCATTGCCGTTCCGGAGGCCGACCGCAACTCATAGAGGAAAAAATGTCCAGCTGGATCACGGTCTGCGGCCTCGACGATATCGAACAGGAAGGTGCCCGCCGTTTTGACCATGAAGGCCGTACCTACGCCATCTTCCGCTCGCCCTATGATGAAGTGTTCTGCACCGACGGCCTATGCACGCACGAAGCGGTACACATCGCCGACGGACTGGTCATGGATTACGAGGTCGAATGCCCCAAGCACGCGGGCGCCTTTGACTATCGCACCGGCGCGGCAAAGCGGCTGCCGCCTTGTGTCAATCTCAGGACCTATCCTGCGAGGGTCGAAGAGGGCTCCATCCTGGTTGCGATGCCAGTGACAGGAGCCTGAGGCTTGGTGGGGCAGTCGACCTGCTCCCGTACCGCTTCGGTCAGTTAACTACTATGCAAGCGGCGTGCCTAAATGTGCGCTTCCGACTATTTCTGCCTGAAAACTGCCGGTCCGCTATTCGGCCCAAAACCGCCAGGCGGCAACGCGCCTGATATCGCACTTTGAGATCAGCTTTGCCGTTTCCTGAAAACTGACATCGCAGGCGACCCCACTGGAGGTCATGGTGGCGCCATTTGCCGACCTTCATTGCGTTTCTCCAAACCTGCCGTTCGCGCTACAGCCTGATACGACCATCAGCGGGCATGGCTGCGTCCTTGGCTCCGCGCTATCAGTAATCAGTGCCGCTATCGCTTGGTTACGTCATGGTAAAAATCTGATGCTGGACATCAGAGGTCGAACGGTCGGAGTCGACCACCCAAAGCCGAAGTTCTATCCGCGACACTATCCAATTGCCCGTCGCTTGTAATCAAGAGGTCATTGGCCTAATCTGAACTGAGGGGATGAGCAGTCTCCCCGTCAGACGGCTTCCGTCCAAGCACTGCGCAAGATCCTATTGAGGGATGGCGCGCGTGAATGGTACGTTCCTTTCGATTGCACCTCACTTATTGTCGCGAATTGTCGCAACTGCTTTGATGGCTGCGGCAAACCTGCCGGTTGCGACGTTTGACGCTGCGGGCCAAGGCACGGAGCCGCCATTACGGCTCGAGGCCAGAATCCCACTCGGAGATGTGCGCGGCCGCATCGATCACATGGCGATCGATTTAAAGAGGCGGCGCTTGTTCGTTGCAGAACTCGGCAACAACAGCATGGCGGTGGTCGATCTCACCCATCGAACCGTGCTTCGCACAATCAAGGGATTACGGGAACCACAAGGTGTCGCCTACCTGCAAGGGACCGACACCCTGTATGTCGCGAATGCCGGCGACGGCTCGGTTCGATTGTTTCGAGGAGCCGATTATGCCGCTATCGGGAAAGTCGACCTAGGGGAAGATGCCGACAATGTTCGCGTGGATAGCGCGACCAATCGGGTCTTTGTAGGGTATGGCAGCGGTGCGCTGGCTGTCATCAATCCCACGACTAACCGGAAAACCGGCGATGTGCCGCTAAAGGCGCATCCCGAAAGTTTTCAGCTCGACGCGAGGACGAGCCACGCCTTTGTGAACCTGCCGGACATACATTCAATCGCGGTCGTCGACCGCACATCACTGGCTCAAATCGCAACCTGGCCGACCGCCGGTTTAGCCGGTAATTTTCCGATGGCGTTGGACGACCCTCACCAGCACGTCCTTATAGCTTTTCGCCACCCTGCGTGGCTCGGCATCTTCTCCATGGGAGACGGTTCGCTCGTCGCGACTGCGAAGATTTGCGGTGATGCCGACGATGTTTTCGTCGATTCGAAACGGCAGCGAGCCTACATCAGCTGCGGAGACGGATTCATTGACGTGATGGATACCTGGGACCCGCCATATCGACGCATCGCGCATATTCCGACTGTGTCCGGTGCACGCACTTCGCTCTTTGTTCCCGCGCTTGACCTGCTTCTTCTCGCGGTTCGAGCGAGCGGAGAGCAGCTGCCGGCAATCTGGGCGTTTCGTCCAACACCTTGAGGTGCGCACCCGTGTGGACGACACGCTCCAGATTGCCAATCGTTTTCCTGTTGAGCTGCACACCGATTGCCTATTCGGGCCGGGCGGAGATGCTTCAATGGCCAGGACCTCTAAGCCCTCAATTTCTTGCATCACGTTTCCAGCGATACCTTGCAAATCGCCGTACATGCCGACGGTCGACTCGATTACGCCTTGTTGGATGATGCTGAGCTCTATTGGATCATGCAAAACGGCATAAAATGACCGGGATGCCTGCGTTTGGTCCAACGCACAACCAGGAAGAGCTATGGGCGATGGTGGCCTTTACCCGACGTCTTCCAGAGATGTCGCAATCGGAATACGAGAAAATCACCGAAGCCTTTGAAGGGCATCATCAGGCTGGAGGTGAAGACGTGCACCGGCTGCGTTTCGCAAGTGAGTCGTACAGGGACTGCGGAAGGGCGGTCGTGATCGCTGTCCGGTCGTGAGGACGAAGGGCCGCCTGATCCTCGGCTGTAGATCGTGTTCGCGCATCAGGTGACGAATCTTCCCTGCCGCGCAGGGCGGTGACGCTTGATAGCCAGGTTCGAATTTGTTGCGGAGGGCGCTGCTGGGATCACCGGTCCTAACTTGGTAAGACGTGGGTAGGTTGGATTGTCCGGTTCAATTGGTCATGACTGCGACGCAACGTCCGCTTCCGAGACCGCGATCTGACGGAACTTCTTCCGCGATGGCAGCCTTCTTTTCAAGTTGCGACAGACGCAGGACCTCTTCGAGACAGAGCGCGCCGCCATCTCCGTTGCCGACCGTCCCGCGCCGCGAATTCACGCGGGCCAACTCGAGGACGACCTGAGGACAACCGGGGCGACGCGCGTTGGTGTGTATGACGATCGGCACGGTGAAGTGGGTGGAGCTTGGTGTCCGCACGCCCTGTATGCAAGGTCACGGGCAGGTTCTGCCCCTATTCCCGACCTTGACAGCCAAGCGCAATATGCGCCAGTTGCGTCTTCGGTCGTTGCAAGCCGTTGACACGATATGATTCAGCATTGTTGGGCAGCAGCCTGAGGATTGAAACCGATATTCACCTCGTTGGAAGTCTAACGCGACTCCGTCATGATCTTCCGGCCCTGTCGAGCGACGCTGCCAAAGCCGTTGACGCCAACGCAGGTGATGAGGGCAGGCTAGATCAGTGCAGCAGATCCGCCCGGCGACTTATCTTTTCGCGGCCCGAGCCTTGCGCGACATGGGCGACGGCTTCGTGGCCGTTCTGTTGCCGGTCTATCTCCTCGCATTAGGCTTCGCGCCTCTGCAGGTCGGCATCATTGCAACCGCATCGCTGCTCGGTTCAGCGCTCTTGACCATCGCCGTCGGACTCCTTGGTGCCCGACACGATCACCGCCAACTCCTGCTTGCCGCCGCCAGTCTGATGGTCGCCACGGGTGTGGCCTTTGCTGTGGTCCACGACTACGCGCTGCTTTTGGTGATCGCCTTCGCAGGCACCATCAATCCGTCGGCCGGCAGCGTCAGCGTATTCGTGCCCTTAGAGCATGCCGTGCTCACACGCGAAGTCACCCACGCCGCGCGGACCAAGATGTTCGCGCGCTACAGCCTTGTGGGTGCGCTCGCAGCCGCGGTTGGCGCGCTCGCTTCGGCGACACCTGATCTTCTGGCTCCAGCCGGCCTCGATCAACTCACCGGCATCAAGGCGATGTTCGTGCTCTATGCGTTGCTGGGCCTGCTCGGCGGTCTCCTTTACGCGCAGATCCCGCAGCGCCGTCCAACGTCGGACCCTGGCAGCACGTCCGCGCTTGGCCCCTCGCGGAATATCGTTTTCAAGCTTGCGGCCCTTTTTAGCCTTGATGCCTTTGCCGGCGGCTTCCTCGTCCAGTCGCTGCTTGCCCTGTGGCTTTTCGAAAAATTCGACCTGTCGCTTTCGGAAGCGGGCTTTTTCTTCTTCTGGTCCGGCGTCCTTTCGGCGTTCTCATTCCCCGTTGCCGCCTGGCTGTCGCGGCACATCGGACTCATCAACACGATGGTGTTCACACACATTCCGTCCAGCATCGCCCTGATGCTGGCGGCGCTTGCGCCGACGCTCCCTCTGGCGCTCGCCCTGCTGCTGATCCGTGCCGCGCTTTCGCAGATGGACGTCCCGACGCGCTCATCTTACGTCATGGCGGTCGTCACGGAGGCGGAGCGGGCAGCCGCCGCGAGCTTCACATCGGTCCCGCGCAGTTTGGCTGCCGCAGCCAGTCCCGCCCTGGCGGGCGCTCTGTTCGCTGCCTCGTTCCGGGCATGGCCCCTCCTCATCTGCGGCACACTCAAAATCATTTATGATCTGCTGCTGCTGATGCAGTTCCAGAACGTCAAGCCGCCAGAGGAACGCTGATATTTCTTGAGCGGGAGGGGTCAATCGCGAAGGCAAATGTTGGAAAGGTCGTCGATCACTTCGGCTCTGACTCCGGACTTGTCGAATGCCTAATGTGACCCGACATCCTCGACGCGATGCCTGCAGACCATCACCCGCTGCGCAGCAGACAACGAAAGTCTCCGCTGGGCTCTGCCGATCAGGTAGGCCGTGCTTTGTAAAAGCGGCACCAACCATCGGGGCTGATTTCACCCGCGACAATCTCGGATGCATTCGGCTTCAGGAAATGGGTGCACCCGGCACAGCGGCGACCTTTGTTTGGAACATCCTAATAAAGCGCCACAGGCTTTGGGGTTGTTTCGGCGCCGCGCGCCGCAGGCTGACCTGTCATGCAGGAAGGACACCTGCACCGGCAAATCGCCGCGCCGGTCATCGACACCTTAAGAAATTTCCGGCGAGACAGCGCTTGCCCTGGCTCACGTTGTGCCGACCCGCAATTTATCTCACCGCGATCTTCTTTAATGATCTTTCCTCTCAATCGAACCCAAAGAAGCGCCGAGTGCTGATCAGATCGATTTGAGGTACTCGATCAGATCACTCTTTTCCTGATCGGTCAGATCAAGGCCGAGATGGCCGTCATCGTGCTCCTTCTGCGCAAGACGTCGATCGGTTCCACTCCTCCTGCCAGGGGTCGATCAAGTTTAAGGACCCGACGTCTCCTCCCGGCTCGAGGTCTATTTCAATAAAACCGTAGGTCACCGTCCTGCTTCCTTGATCCCTTGCCTTCCCTTACAATCCCTTCCGGACACAGAGGAGTTCCGCCATGAGCGAAGACGCCGTCAACATGTCGATCCGCAAGTTCCTGAAGGAAGTCGGCGTCACCTCCCAGCGCAAGATCGAGGAGACGGTGCGCGAAGGGCAAATCGGCGGCAAGAAGCTGAAGGTCCGCATGACGCTGACGGCGGAAGGCACCGGCCTCAACCACGTGGTGGACGGCGAGATCGAACTTCCATAAGCCGGGCGAAGCGACCTAGCGAAACGTCCGACGCGGCCGAAAGCGGTCGAGACGGATCAGCGGTTGGAATGGCGTTTGGCCGGGTCGATGTAGTACCGCTCACCCTACGCTCTTGCGATTCTGAGGGAACGGCTCGCTCCGGGTCAATTCACGGCCATGACCCCAAGCGGACGCTCATTCGCCCAGGCGAGGTCGTGGAGGCGCCATTTCAGGCCGCTGGCGCCGTTGATCAGGATGGCCACCCCGCATCAAAAGCGCACGTACCGATTTACCAGTTGCTCCGCTTTTCGCGTTCAAATGCACAGCTTTTGGTCTCCTGCCGTTCTCTTAGGGGATGGCCGGGGAGGTTTTTCAGGCAAAGATGACTTCGGCGAACTCTCATCAGTTGGTGGCTCTGTGGCCGATGTGTCACACAGCAAGACGCAATGCCGGTTCGGGTCAAAAAGCAATTGATTGGTACGCAATGATAATTCACCTTCATATCAAGGTGGGCTTGGCTGGATGATGCAGAGGGGGACCTCTGAATGCGCCTGAGCCATTTTGTCCGTGACGGTTTGGCAAGTAGGGCACCTAGATTTGCTCTCATTCCATCATTGACGTGCCAGAAGTGCTGGCCGCCTGCCGTCGACACCAACAACAGCTTCCGATCTTCTACTTCTTCTGACTTGACACTGCCGTCGCCTCGATGCGCCGGCGGCCATCGAGAGTAGCGAGATGCGCTCAATACCCTTTGTTTCGACGATAGTGGCGATGGTAGCGGAGGTCGCGACAGCGGAGGCCGGGGGCTTTGCGGTCCGCGAGCAATCCGCCTACGGACAGGGCTCGAGCTTTGCCGGCATGGCAGCGCCGGGCGATTCGATCAGCTCGATGTTCTGGAATCCGGCGGCGGTGACCACGGTGACCAATCCGACCATCGAGGGCAATCTGACAGCCATTTTCCCGCGCTCGGAGCTTGATGTCGACCCCACGCGTTCAACGCTTACGGCGTTGGGCATTACAGGCAATGGCGGCAACGTTGGCGAGACCGGCATCGTGCCGGCGGGCTATTTTGCAGTGCCGGTCACCGACGAGTTCTATATCGGCTTGAGCGTCACCGCGCCCTATGGCCTCGCTACGACTTCGCACGCGCCATGGGTCGGGATGTTCAGCCATCTCGACGCGAAGGTGGTGTCGGTCAACGCGACTCCGGTGCTCGGCTTCAAGCTCAATGACATGATCAGCGTCGGCATCGGCATGCAGATCGAGTATTTCGACGTCGACATCGAAACGGCGCTCGCACCGACCGCCACGCCGCCACGGCAACAGCTTAAGGGCGATGACGTCAATGCCGGTTTCGTTGCCGGCGTGACGTTGACGCCTTTCGACGGCACTACCATCGGCATCGGCTACCGTTCGATGGTCAAGCATTCGCTGAACGGCAGCCAGTCCTTCGGCATCCCCGTCGTTACGCCGATCGGCACGATACCCGCGGGAACCTATCCGGTCTCCGCCGACATCACGCTACCTGAAACTGTATCGATCGGCGTGCGTCAGCGCATCAACGACGCTTTCACGGTCATGGCCGGCATGGAGTGGGCCAATTGGAGCCGCATTCAGACCGTGCCGTTCGGCGGTTCGCCGGCCCGCACGAGCTTGGCACTCGATTTCGACGATGGATGGTTCTTCTCGCTCGGTGGCGAGTACAAATACAATCCCAATTGGACGTTCCGGGCCGGTCTCGGCTATGAGATCGCACCAACCACGGACGAGCACCGCTCCATGCGCCTGCCGGATGCAGACCGCGTCTGGGCCAGCATTGGCGCGAGCTACAACTGGAACGAGCGGCTTTCGATCAACGCCGCCTATACACACCTCTTCGTAGACGATGCGCCGGTCGACGAAACGACGGCAAACATTCGTTATGCCGGTGCGGCCGACGGCCGCGTCGACATCATCTCGCTCGGCGTGCGTTACAAATTCGGCGGATAGGAGTTCAATCCCTTGGCGCGCAGTTCGGCAGGGCTGCAGGAACAAGGTCCGCGCCGTCCTTTGATGGCAGCCTCGGCCTTCAGGCGCTTGCAGGCAGCCTCCGCGAGCCTTCAGAAAAATACCTTTGGCTCACCGCCGGAGGAGTCGATCAAGTCCAAGAACTTCCGGCAAGGTAATAGCTAGCTGAACTCCGCGACGCGCAGTTGTCGCTCAAGCCATTTGGCGAGCATTGGGAAGCGATCGACCATCTGCATCGGGACATAAAGCGGGCGCTCAATCTGCTTAACAATAGGCCGGCGGACTACGAGGAGCCGCATTTCGCGCCCATGTCGCGAGGGTGAAGAACTAGCCTATCAGTTTAGTGAAGTCGTGGCGCCGCGCGCGAACATGTGCCAGCAAATTCGTTTCGTTTACGACCCCTGATTGAAAGAGATTCAGCGTGGTCGAGGCCAGAATCTGACCATCTATCGGGGTGCTGTACCATTTGGCGTCGGCGGTTACCTGGTCGACAACCCGCTGGCAGATCGCCCGATCTTTAGGTCTAAGGAACTGACTGTTCAGTGCTCGTAGCATCTCGACGCCTTGAAACGGGGAGTCACCTGTCTCCCGCGCGATACCCATGCGTGGTCTCCGAGCATGGACCCTAAACGCATTCAGGCAGAAAATTGCCATTCGTTTGAGTGGTACCGATGTCGCGTGGATAAGCGGCGGTCCGCGAGCTAATCCACCATGTCGCGCAGCGGCTACTTGCGCTTTGGCGTCCTGTACTTCTCGACCAGCCTGACCTTGTCGATGTCGATCGTCACCAGCGGTCCCAGATCGACGGTCACCCTGCCGCCTTCCT
This sequence comes from Mesorhizobium sp. M0522, assembly GCF_040321085.1. Lineage (NCBI taxonomy): Bacteria > Pseudomonadati > Pseudomonadota > Alphaproteobacteria > Hyphomicrobiales > Phyllobacteriaceae > Mesorhizobium > Mesorhizobium sp. M0522. The sequence goes on along the minus strand of NZ_JAMYQW010000040.1, from coordinate 11,544 downwards.
CGTCTATGCGCGTGATCTGTCCGGTAAGCTCGATCTGCTGCCCCTTCTTCACCTTGGTATGATCGATGATCGAATGCGGAAAGCTATAGCTCGGGATGGAAACGCTGACGTGGTCCTCAGTGATCCGTCTGCGGACTGTGGCTGTGATCGCCACCACGTCACCAATACCTATGCCCCGCGCCATTCCATGAGTCTGGTGCGCTCGGCGCCTTACTCAAGATATTGCTAATTATGGATGAGCCCGCTTCCTCCAATCGATGGATGAAACCGATCGTGGGCCGGTGCTACTTTGATGCATCTCGCGACTTACCCGACAAGAGTTGGCTCCAGGGGCAAAATATGAGCAAGGCGACTCTCATTGCTATCGCAATCCTCGCGATCAGTGTCGGCTGTGCCGAAGCCAAGGACCGTAAGGTCGAAACCGCGACGCTCGGCACGTACGCCAATTCGAAGAACCTGCCGGTTTGTACCGCGTCAAGCTCACTCTTCGAAGTCCTCGGTGATAAATGTTTTCTCGTCACAGGTTCGATGATCTATGGCGACATCGCCGAACTCTCCCGGACAATCACTTTGAGTTGGTAGCAACAACCTCCCAGCGCGGCCTCCATTCTCCGGTATGAAGTTGCGTCGCAGGGGCTGCCTTCGCCCAGATGTCGACCCAGTCTTGGAAGATAGACCGCATCAGTCGTCTACCTTTGCCTGAAGCTGAAAAGCTGATCGAAACAATTCGGAATAAGGGTGCTCGTTTTGCCGTACCTGGTGTGGTGGATCTTAGCGACATCGCGGCCAGCGCCGACGGCGTCGCCAAGATCGTGCTCGAGTCCATTCAGGAAATGTTGCTGAAGCTCGCCCTGCAAATGGCTCGAGACGACTTCGAGGATCGCCGAGAACGCCAGAGGCAAGGCATCGAATTGGCAAAGGCGGGCGGGAAATATGCTGGACGCCAAGCTGACCTGGTGACACACGAACGCATTATTGTCTTCCGGTCTGGCGGCAACAGTATCAGCAGGACGGCGAAGCTGACCGGCTGCAGCGAAGCGCAGGTGAAGCGCGTCTGGGCTCGACATCAGAAGGAAAGCGGGAAGCAGGAAATGTTGTCGCAAAAGTTGAGTTCTGCGACTGTGCAAAAGTCCCATGCAAAACCGTTGCCTTGATCGGGAGTTTTCGCGACTAGGGAAGGTCGCGAGAGGTGGTTTTCTTCCGTAGCTCCCTCGATCGGAACGAGAAAAAAGCGCCAATTGCTGCCGTTCGCTTGCTGCCGACGAACGACCGCTTTCCACACCGGTCATTTCATGCCGTCGCTCGGTTCGCCCGCGGGTCACTCATTGGGCTGCGTTCATCACTAACTTGACCGGCCAAGCCACCGGACAACTTCGTAAGCCAGCATAGGGCGGCGAAACCCCTTCAGCCTCAGTTCGCCAACTGGAACGGATTCGACCAATGATTCAACGGCACCAAGAACCCGTTGGCTGACGAGAATCTGGCGAGACTTGGCCTCCTCGCACAATCGAGCCGCATGATTCGACACAGTGCCAATCACCGCATAGTCCGCGCGCTGATCGAAACCGATCCGCCCTATGGTGGCGTGGCCCCGGGCGATACCGATTCCGAAGCCAAGCAAGTAGTCCCGTTTGCGCCATCGCTCTGAATGCTCGTCAATTGCGTCACGCATCGCCGCAGCCATTGAGACAGCCCTCTCGGTGTGATCGGCACAGGGCAGCGGATCATTGAAAACAACAACGATACCGTCGCCCACGAACCGCTCCAAAGTCCCCTCGTGACGGACGATTTGTTTGCCGAGACAGGAATGGTACTCGCCAAGGACCATCATTACCTCCTCGGGCTCGGCAGTCTCGGCGAAGGCTGTAAAGCCGCGCAAGTCGCAGAAAACGACGGTCACCTCGCGACGGTGGCTTTGAAGAAGCGCGTCTCCATTGCCTGCCGCAACGACAAGGTCGGCGACCTGCGCGGGAAGAAAGCGTCGGAGCCGGCCGATTCGCTCGATCTCCGTAACCTGCTCCGCCACTGTTTGTTCAAGAGAGCGATTCCATGCAGCCAATTGCGCTGCCTGATCCTCGAGGAGCCGCGTCTGGCTCTCCACGGTATCGTATAGCGCCTTCTGGCGCAGCATCGAGCGTACGCGCGCCATTAGTGCCCTGTGCTCGAACGGCTTGGTTAGATAGTCATCGCCGCCGGCATCCAACCCCTCGACCACATCTCGTGTATCGGCTTTTGCGGTCACAAGGATAACGGGGATCGATCGCAGGGAAACGTCTGCCTTAAGCGTGCGCACGACGCTTATCCCGTCGAGCTTCGGCATCATGATGTCGAGGAGGATCAGGTCCGGCTTGAGGCTGCGCACCATGGCAAGCCCCTCTTCGCCGTCCGCTGCAGTCACCACTTCGTAGCCATTCGCCTCGAGGCGCATGCGCAGGATTTCGAGATTTTCCGGCGTGTCGTCGACGGCGAGAATGCGAGGCGGATCGTGCAAGGCCCTGTCTCCTCAGGAAAGCAACTCCCGGATCTTGGCAAGCAGCTGGCGCGGACTGAATGGCTTGGCAATGTAGCCATCGCACCCTGCAGCAAGGGCCTTCGCCTCGTCGCCTGACAATGCGTAGGAGGTGACGGCGATTATCGGAATGTGCCGGAGCGCCGGGTCAGCCTTTATGCGGTTGGCAGCTTCATACCCGTCGATCACCGGAAGCTGAATATCCATCAGGATCAGGTCCGGCTTTTGCGCTGCGGCGGCAGCGACGCCGGCAGCACCGTCCGCGGCCTCGATCAGTTCGTATTCGGTGGTCGCGATGAGATCGCGCACGATCTGCCGGTTGTCCTCGGTGTCTTCCACCATCAGGATTCTCTTCCTCATGCTGCCTTCACATCCTCTCCCGCTCGGATCGGTATCTTCATGCGGAATGTCGAGCCTGAACCCGGCACGGACACGACGCTTATGGTTCCACCATGCATTTCGACGATACGCTTCGAAATCGCCAGGCCGAGACCCGTGCCACCCTTCTGCCTGGTGCTGCTGTTGTCGACCTGTTGGAATTCATCGAAAATGAGCGCCTGGTCTGTGGGTGCAATGCCGGGACCCGTGTCGCGTACGATTATCTCGAAGTGGCCGTCGACCGCGTCGGCAAGGATGTCGATCGCGCCCCTCTCCGTGAACTTGACGGCATTGCCGGCAAGGTTGAGCAGGACTTGGGTCAGGCGGCGTTCGTCCCCGCGGCCCAGCGGAAGGTTTTCGGCGACGGTCACAGCGAGCGAAAGCCCTTTTGAACGCGCCAGCGGCTCCACAGCTGTAACGGTCGATCGAACAATTTGCCCAACGGAATAATCCTCGAGCGCCAGCGTGAGCTGACCCGCTTCGATCTTTGAAAGATCGAGCACGTCGTTGATGAGCCCCAAGAGATGACGGCCGTTTGCTTGCACGCGCGCCACGGTTGCCTTTGCTTTGTCCGGGAGCTCCCCGTAAATCCCGTCGACCAAAAGTTCGGTAAAGCCCAGAACCGAATTGAGCGGCGTCCTCAGCTCGTGGCTCATATTCGCGAGGAACTGAGACTTATGGCGGCTGGCCGCCTCTAGCTCCCGGCCTTTTTCTTCGATCTCGCGGAACAGCTTCGCGTTTTGAATGGCGAGCACCGATTGGGCTGCAAAGGTTTCCATCAGATGGACGATTTGCTGGTCGAATTCACCTGGGTTGCGTCGCCTGACGACGAGCGCGCCGACGATCTTGTTCGGCCTGAGCAGCGGAACCACCAGGACGCCGCGATATCCGGCGTCGAGGACGATCTTCTGAGCGGGAGAGGGCGTTCCTTCGCTGAGATCGGGTACCTGGACAGGCGCACGGCGCCGTGCGGCGTCGCCAATCCCGGGATCGTTCAGCCCGATGGCCTGGTCGGAAATCGCGGCAATGAGCTCATCGCCCATCCCATAAGTCGCGCGTGAGCGGAATTGTTGTCTGGTGCTGCTGAACACATAGATAGTGCCCGCATCCGTGTCCGAGAGTTGAACCGCCTTCGCCACGATCGTCTGTAGCACCGTGTCGAGATCGAGCGTCGAATTGACCGCCTTGCTGACTTCCCCGAGCGCCTCCAGTTCGCCGACTGATCGCGCAAGCTCGGCCGTGCGCGCCTGCACCTCTTGATATAGCTGCCCCAGCTGCTCGGACGTCTGGTTGACATTGCCGGCAAGCACTCCGAGCTCGTCCCGATTGACGACGGCAACCTGCTGCGCAAAGTCGCCGGCTGCTATCTGGCGCAGACGCGTCTCAATCTTCTTGACCGGCTCGATCAACGACCAGGAGATGATGTAGCCAAGCGCCAGCGCCAGCAGAATGCTACCCACCGCAAAGGAGACCACGATCAGCCGGGAGGTGCCGTACGCCCCCTTGGTCGTTTCGATGGCGGTCACCATGTCGGCTTCGGCGATGTTGACCAACTGGTTCGTCAGCCGTTCGAGGCGCTCGGCCAATGGCATGATCTCAGTTTGCTGAACCTTGCGCGCCTCGTCCGTGCGGCCGGCGCGGATGAGCTCCACGACCTGTGTCACCCCCGCCGTAAACCGGTCGTACTCTTGCCGGACCTGGCCGAGCACTGCCGCCTCACTTTCGGCCACGAACTCCATGCGGTCGAGGTCGTAGCCAAACTGGCTGAGCTGGCGCAGCGCTGCATCCAGCATCCGGTCGTCCTGAAGCAAGAGCGCGGTAGAGATGCTGTAGAGTTGGTTCGTCGTGTCGTGCTGAACCTGGCGGTAGGCTGCGATCCGGCGCTGCAGCTTGATCAACTCATTTGTTTGATCGTTGATCCCGCTCAACACCTGCAACCCGACGGCCCCGAGCACGATCAGCAGGCCGACGATCGACAGAAAGGCGATCAGCAGCTTGGTCTGCACGCGCGCCGGCAGCCGCGCAACCCAGCCCACCAGCCGGTTTGTGATGTTATTTGGATTCGTCCAAGAGGCTGAGAAGGTCACCCCGGAACTCCTCCAAGTCGAACCGGACGCCGAGATACTGTACGCGCAAGGTGCCGGTCGGGTCTATGAGCGACGTCAGGAATGTGTGATCGACGTCTCCTTTCGCCACCTTCCTCGCGAAGATGCCGTACTTGCGTCCGACCTCACGGATGGTTGTCGGATCGCCTGTGAGAAACGCCCAACCGTCCAGATCAGCGCCGAAGTCCTGTGCATATTGCTTCAGCACTTCGGGCGTATCGTGCTCCGGATCGACGGTGATCGAAACGAAGGCAACACTGGGCCCGAACGCAGAACCTAGCTTGTCCTGCACGTGCGCCATGTTGGCGGTCAGCATCGGGCAGAGGTCGGGACAATAAGTATAGATGAAGGTGACGGCGACCACCTTGCCGCGAAAGTCGTGGAGCGACACGGGCGCTCCATCCTGCGACGTCAGCGTAAAATCGGGGGCCGGTCCGATCCTCGGCAGGCGCTGGTCGTGCGGCGCGTCGTGCGCGTGCGCTGGCCAGGGAACAAGCAGCGCCAACAGCAGAGCGCCGGCCAGCCACCTGCTCATATCTTCAACTCGCGCTTCAGTTCGTTGAGGAAACGCCAGTCGGTGCCTTGGGCCAGGAGCTTCTGGGGGGCGCTCTTGAGCATCCCGACCTCGTGTAGGCGCAGGGCGTAGAAGCGCAGGGTGTCCTCCGCGCTATACTCGCGCCACTGACCGTAGGGGATCTCCTTCATGACCTGGACGGCAAGGTCGTAGCGCTTAGTAAAGCCCTGGTCCAACAGGAACTGCGCGGACTGCTCGGGCTCGCTGGCGCAGAAATCCGCCGCTTTCAAGATGGCGCGGAGGGCGCGTTTGGTGGCCACCGGATTCGTGCGGACGAACTCCCGGTTCCCAGCCAGCATGCAGCAGAAGTATTGCGACCAGGGCCGGTCCACGGTGCTGCTAATGACCACATGGCCGATCTGCTGCTCCCGCATCTCCTGCGGTTCGGGGGGAAAGCCTAGGTAGGCATCGATCTTCCCCTCACTTAGGAGCCGGATGGACTCGGATCCCGGATGCGTGACGAAGTGTATGTCCTTGTGGAGGTCCAGGCCCACATACGCCGTCATAGTGGCGAGAAAGACGTATCGGCTGGAATCCAGCGCCGGCACGGCCACGGTCTTCCCCTTGAGGTCGCGAATCGCCTGGACGCGATCGGTCCCGAACAGCTCAAAGCAGCCGACGTGGAGTCCTGCCAGGATGACGATGGGATCCCCCGCCTCCAGGCGGAGAAGGAGCGGGGCGGCGAAATGGTTATTGAGGTCGGCTTCACCGGAGGCGAGGGCCGTCTCGATATCTGCGGTCCCCTCTTTTTGGAGGTAAGTGACCTCGGTGAACCCTTCGCTGCGCAGCAGTTCTTCGGCTACATACTGGGGGGCCTGACAGATGCTGGGAATCCGGACGAGCCGGATCCGCGTCGTCTCAGGCGGTGGCTCCGCAGCGGCGGCTCGCCTGGGGTGCCACCCCAGTAGCCCCGCTGTCCCCGCCAGCGTTATCCCACGCAGGAACCTCCGTCGGCTGAATCGTCCGGGGTATAGGGTATGCATGGGAACCTCCCTTCCAAATGCTGGCCAGTGTGACACCGAGAACGCTGACCGGTGGACAAGCCCGAGCGTCGGCCATGCCAGCATGGCGAGCTCCAGGCCATATATTTACTAGTTGCTCACGTCTTCAACTCGCGCTTCAGCTCGTTGAGGAAGCGCCAGTCCGTGCCCTCGGCGATGATCGTCTGTGGGCTTGACTTGATCATGCTGGCTTCATGTAGGCGCAGGGCGTAAAACCGTACGGTGTCCTCGGGCTCGTATTCGCGCCACTTGCCATAAGGCACGTCATTCATCGTCTGCAGGGCATAGTCATAGTTGGCGGTGAACCCGTTATCGACGATCTGTTGCGCGACGCGCCGTGGCTCGGTGAAACAAAGGTCCGCCGCTCTGAGAATGGCGCGCAATACGCGCTTGGTGGCAGCCGGATTGTTCCGAACGAACTCCGCATTGCCCGCCAGCATGCAGCAGAAGTACTGCGACCAGGGACGATCGATAGCACTATTTACGACCACACGGCCGATGTTGCGGGCGCGCAGCTCCTGAGGCTCGGGCGGAAAGCCGAGGAACGCATCGACCTTTCCTTCTACGAAAAGCTCCATGGGCTTTGCGGAGGGACTGGAGACCCAGCTGATGTCCTTGTCGGGATCGAGCCCGACATAAGCTGCCATGCTGGTCACGAACACATGCGGGGTTGATCCCAGTCCTTGTATGCCGACACTCTTGCCCTTCAGGTCTGTGATGCTGCGGATATTCTCTTTTCCGAAGAGTTCAAAGCAACCGGGGTGCACGCCCGCCAGCACCGTGATCGGATCTCCGGCATCGATCGCAAGGGCGAGTGGTGCGGCGAAATTCAGACTGAAATCCACCTCGCCGCGCGCGATCTTCTCCGATTGCCCGACGCCTGCTTCCGCTGCCACATAACGGACGTCGGTGAAGCCCTCTGCCCGCAGCAGTTCCTCTGCTACGTACTGCGGCGCAATGCAGATGCCACTGATCTTTGCAAGGCGGATGGAGGTGGTCTCAGGCGGGGGCTCGGCCCGGGCGCTTGTCGCTCTGCCGAGAAGGCGCGCGAGACCAGCTGCCGCAGCGCCGGCTAAGAAATGGCGGCGATTCTGGATCTGCATCGGATGCTGCTCTCCCACAAGCTGCAAACAGATTGCAGTCGGAACGAACAAAAGAGGTTCCGGCAGAAGCGGATAGTCTCGTGAGCGCGCCGAGTAGTCAAAGCGCGCCCAGTCCAGATGTGGGAGTCTTGCGCTCTCAGTCGCCGGACCAGGAATGTCCCAACCAGCGATAAGCAAATATACTCCTGATTTGCGTTTGGAGCGAGGGTAAAGCTCAATCGCTGCCAAAACACAACCTAGAGCAGCGGGGCCCGTTTTGGGTCCACATTCTACCTGAGCCACGCGAACACAGATCGCCACATCGGCTGCCCCGCAGCCTCCGACACCCGAACGTCCGCCGTACTCTTTTTCGGACCTTCGACAGCGTGTCGACGATCGTCTGCATCGGATCATGGGTTTGAATTCGACCGCCGTCGAACGAACTTCTGTTTTGGCTGTGGAATGTTGCCCTTCGCCTCGTCAATTGGAACGAGCAAGTTGCGCCATGTTCAGACATTCGCGGTGCTTCTCCAGAGCGGACGTTAGACTAGCTCATCGGTAGGAGTCGACCTGCGGACCATGCCTGATGGTAGGTGTAAGGGAACGGCGTGACCCCCATGCGATGAAGCGGCGGTAGGCCGCCGCTCCGAATTTGAGCGGCCCGTCCGGCAACGCTATAATTGACCGGCAGGGGACGTTATCGATGACGCAAATCAGAGCGATGACTGAGCAGGACGTGCCGTCGGTATCGCTGCTCATTGGAGAGTCTTGGCGCAGGAAGTACTCGCCAATCATGGGTGCCGAGACCGCGGCCCGCATTTCGGATGAAGATCACACGCTGCAGCGGATTGCGGCGGAACTGACAGACACCAACAAAATGTCGTTCGTGGCAGAACGGCCAGACGGCTCGATTGCCGGCTACGCGATGGCTAAGATGAATGAAGCCGGCGACGTCGTGCTTGACCGGCTCCACATCGATCAAAGCGAGTACGGCACCGGGCTAGCCGCTAATATATTGCACGCTGTCTTTGCCGCCCATTCCGGCATCCCGAGCATCGCACTCGAAGTGCTCGAGGGAAACGACCGGTCAATGGCCTTTTACTGCAAACATGGTTCGAAGTGGTCGATCGCAGGGCCGCGTCGCACGGTGCAGAAGGCCATGCATCGTTGATTATGCGCAATCTGCTATCTCGCGCCTAGTCGGAACTCGCGCATCGAACAGTACATCACGTCTTCCGTCCCCAGCGCACCGGCGGCCTCCCCGCTCGCAATCCAAATAGACGTCTTTCAGCTGTTTGATTAGCATGTCAGCGTGAGCGAACGCGAGGTCCTGAGCGTCAGAAGCCGACAATGAAGCCGGACTGATTGCGATCAGCACGGTGCCGAGCGTCACAGGCGCGAGGACTTAACAACTGACATGATCATTTTGAGATCCTCCCCAGCTCCCGTCGGTCAACATTCAGTCCTTGGGGTTGCAGGTGTAGTGCCGTTCGAAGGTCCCGTCCGCGCGCCGCTGCTTATCGAAGCCGCGATGTAAGGCTCGATCGCGCGCTCGTGGACCAGCCAAAGGGGATCTCGGCCGAGGCGTAGCCACTGCCGGCGGCCAACCGTTTCGGGATCGAGGCCGAAGCGATCCTGGTGCGCTCGATCGTCGTGCCGGCCGCGCCTGCCTCCGCATGACGGTTGGCGCGGCTTCGCAAATCGCACATGATTTCGTCACGTGAGATGCCGATGTCGCCAAGGACGTCATCGGGTAAACGGCTCAACTGGTCCGTTGCCGACAAGCGAGCTTTTCGCTCGGCGCGGAGGCGTAACCACCTGCGAAATGGACCAATGGCGGCAGCATGAATTATAACCATGATCAGATCGTCCCTTCATTGATCTGAATTGACCGGTACGGAACGGCGCGAACGGCACTCCCGGCGAGAGCGTCAGCCGTCCGCGAGGCAAATTAGGCGTAGTGGTCGATGGATTGGTTTTGCCGCGGCGTGCCCATACGGCGGGCGGTGGCTGGCCCCGGGCCACGCATGTAATAAAGCTCCGGGCGGTAGCGCGGCGCGACGAATTTGCGAAACCCCGCAGCAAGTTTTGTGACGGGAGCCAAGAATTTCATGACTGTTCCCTTTCCCTTCGCCGGCTTGCACACGAGCCGGCGGGCCTGACGTTGCAACAAGGATATGACAGTCGAACCAGGCTCGGCTGTGGGAATTCCCACACCGGGGAAAACATTGGCGAAATCCGCTCCCAGTTTGCATCCCGGAAAGCGGGGCCCGCGGCCATCAAATTTCCTTGGATAGGGAGTAAGGTGAAGTGCACTTGATTGAACAAGAGACCGTTGTGACAGGCTCTCTGGCCTTCATCTCAAGACTTTGCGATGCCGACCTCGCCGCGCTGACCAAACGGTGGCACGAGCGCAGCTATCGACACAACGAGCTAATCATTTCCCACGGCGACACTGGTCGCGATGTCTTCTTCCTGCTGGAAGGACGGGCTCGCGTGACACTGGTTTCAGCGGACGGCAGGGAGATAGCGTATCGCGATGTCGAACCGGGTGACATTTTCGGGGAGCTCGGAGGCATTGACGGGATTGCACGCTCTGCCAGCGTAGTCGCGCTGGAGGCAACCCGCGCTGCACGGCTGTCCGGCACAGCATTCCGGGATATCGTGATGACCCACCCGACTTTTGCCTGGATGCTGCTTGAGCATCTGTCTGCCCAGCTCCGGCGCATGACCGAGCGGGTATTCGAATACAGCACTCTGGTCGTGCGAAAACGGCTGATCGTCGAGCTCCTGCATCGGGCGGAGAAAGCCGCACTCGTGGACGGCGAGGTGTCCATAAGCCCGGCACCGACGCATTCCGAGCTGGCGGCAACGATGAGCACGCACAGGGAAGCGGTCTCGCGCGAAATGAGCGACCTCGCCAAGAGAGGCCTGATCGAAAAGCGCGGCAGCAGGTTATTGCTGCATGACGTCTCGGCACTACGGGCGCTGGTCGACAAGAAGGAATAGCGAAGGCTGTCGCTGCGGCGGGGGGCACCGCACGTTTCATACTCCTCGGCCGCAAGTGATTATTCCTTCCGGCAAACCGGGCAACCTAGCGTGCCAGCGCGCGGGTCGGGCTTTGATCGCTTCACCCCTTGCAAGAATCATGACTCGGCTTCTTGATGCGGGCGCGGAACGTTATCCCCAGCCTGCTTGCAGACTTACAAGGGCGGATCGAAGGGTGAAGCCGCATGGACGTTAAATACCAAATCTTCGTCAGCTCGACCTATGCCGATTTGGTGGACGATGCACGCATGGGTCGCGGCCACGTCCCGACCCTACAGTGGCAGGCCGGCGTCTTCATAGCCATCCATGAAATGTTGTCGATCGGCCTCGTGCCGGAACGGTTGTGTGCTTGCCCAGTGCTGTATCGAGAAATCCGGATTGGAGGCGAGGAATTGCCTTGCTTCCTCCCTGGCCTCTTCCATATGCCCTAGACGTCATGTTCCGAGGCGGAGAACGGTGGCCCGCCCTTTCGTGCGATTAAAAGACGAGGGTTGCTCGGATGGGCCGAGCCGATCCTCACGCACGGAGAGCGAGCCATGGGAGAGTATAGCGAAGCATTTGTCGCGTTTGATGTAGCCAAGAAGAAGCACGCGGTTGCGATCGCGGAGGGCGGCCGCACCGGCGAGGTCCGGTTCGTCGGCGAGGTCGAGAATAGTCCGGCGGCGATAGAGCGGACGATCAAGAAGCTGGGAAGAAAGTATGATCGACTGCACGTCTGCTTCGAGGCTGGGCCGACGGGTTATGGGTTGTGCCGGCAGGTCCGCGATCTTGGTCACGACTGCATGGTGGTTGCGCCGGCCCTGATCCCGAAGCGGCCGGGCGAGCGCGTCAAGACCAACCGGCGGGA
>NZ_JAMYQW010000039.1:0-52290 GCF_040321085.1 Mesorhizobium sp. M0522 | reverse complement strand
CTTCGAGGTCGACCTCCATGATCTCCAGCGGCTTTCCGGCGGCGACGGCGACAGCGGCGCGCGTTTTCATCAGGCAATCCTCCCAAGGCAGTCTGCAATCCAGGTTAGATTTAACTTACCATTCAGCTCTGCGCTATGCACGAAGCGACGTTCTGCCCCCGGATTTTCGTCAGCGCCCGCCGATTTGCATGCGGGATAGGCTCCGACTTTGCCTTGACCGGCCCCCTGAAGCCCATAAAACGGGAAGCCCGTAAAAGAAGGGCAGCCGAGGGACGAGGCCTGCATGTTCACAAAGATCCTGGTCGCCAACCGTGGCGAGATCGCCTGCCGCGTGATCAAGACGGCGCGCAAGATGGGCATCGCCACCGTTGCGGTCTATTCCGACGCCGACCGCGACGCCGTGCATGTCGAAATGGCCGACGAGGCGGTGCATATCGGGCCTTCGCCGGCTGCGCAAAGTTATCTGGTCGCGGAAAAGATCATCGCCGCCTGCAAGGCGACAGGAGCAGAGGCCGTGCATCCCGGCTACGGTTTCCTGTCCGAGCAGGCATCCTTCTGCGAAGCGCTGGAGCAGGAAGGCATCGTCTTCATCGGCCCGAAGCCCAAGGCCATCAAGGCGATGGGCGACAAGATCGAATCGAAGAAGTTCGCCAACGCGGCCAAGGTGTCGACGGTGCCCGGCTGGCTCGGCGTCGTCGAAAGCGCCGCCCATGCCGAAAGAATAGCCGGCGAAATCGGCTATCCCGTGATGATCAAGGCTTCGGCCGGCGGCGGCGGCAAGGGCATGCGCATCGCCTGGAGCAAGGCAGAGGTGCGCGACGGCTTCGACCGGGCGCGGTCGGAGGCCAAAAGCTCGTTCGGCGATGACCGCGTCTTCATCGAAAAATTCATCGTCGATCCGCGCCATATCGAAATCCAGGTGCTCGCCGACGCGCATGGCAACACGCTCTATCTCGGCGAGCGCGAATGCTCGATCCAGCGCCGCAACCAGAAGGTCGTGGAGGAGGCGCCGTCGCCGTTCCTCGACGCAAAGACCCGCAAAGCCATGGGCGAGCAGTCGGTGGCGCTGGCCAAGGCCGTCGACTACCAGAGCGCCGGCACGGTCGAGTTCATCGTCGACAGCGACAAAAACTTCTATTTCCTGGAAATGAACACGCGGCTGCAGGTCGAGCATCCGGTGACGGAGCTCGTCACCGGCATCGACCTGGTCGAGCAGATGATCCGCGTGGCGGCCGGCGAAAAGCTCGCCATCAAGCAGAGCGACGTCAAGCTGAACGGCTGGGCGGTGGAAAGCCGCCTCTATGCCGAAGATCCGTATCGCAACTTTCTGCCGTCGATCGGCAGGCTGACGAAATACCGGCCGCCGGAAGAGGGAAAATTCGGCGAAATCGTCATCCGCAACGATACCGGCGTTACCGAAGGCTCGGAAATCTCGATGTTCTACGACCCGATGGTCGCCAAGCTGTGCACCTGGGCGCCGACACGGCTGGCGGCGATCGACGCGATGTCGGAAGCGCTGGACAGTTTCGTCGTCGACGGCATCGAGCACAACATACCGTTCCTGGCGGCGCTGATGCAGCATCCGCGCTGGCGGGAAGGGCGGCTATCGACGGCGTTCATCGCCGAGGAATATCCCGACGGCTTCGCGCCCATTGTGCCGAACAGCGAAGAAAACGCGGTGTTGGCCGCGATCGCAACCGCGATCGAACTGCTGCGCCGCGACCGGCTCGACCGGCTGGGCGGGCGGCTGGCGCCGCATTCGGGCGCCTTGAAACGCGATTGGGTGGTGAAGATCGGCCGGGATTATCTTTCGGTTGCCATCGTCGAAGGCATGATTTCCATTCCGATGGAGCTCGACCTCACAATCGACGGCGGCAAACCGCTGACGGTGACCTCCGACTGGCGGCCGGGCGATCTCATCTGGCGCGGCGCGGTCGGCGGCCGCAAGGTTGCGGCGCAGGTCAGGCCGGTGCTGAACGGGTTCCGCGTCGCCTGGAAAGGCATGTCGGTGACAGTCCGCGCCATGCTGCCGCGCACCGCCGAGCTCGAACGGCTGATGCCGGAAAAAGTGGCGCCGGACACCTCCAAGATGCTGCTCTGCCCGATGCCCGGCCTCGTCGTCTCGATCGCCGTTGCCGAGGGGCAGGAGGTCAAGGCCGGCGAGACGCTGGCCGTGGTCGAGGCGATGAAGATGGAAAACGTGCTGCGCGCCGAGCGCGATCTCATCGTCTCGAAGCTCAACGCCAGGCCAGGCGACAGCCTTGCCGTCGATGCGGTGATCATGGAATTCGCGTGAGGCCGAAACCCCCGCCCTCGACGCCCGTCAGAAGTTGGCGGGACAGCGCCCCCCTCTGTCCTGCCGGACATCTCCCCCTCCAGGGGGGAGATTGGCAGCCTCGGCGCCTCGCTCGCTCCTGCAACGTTGGAAATTGGCGAAAGCCGAGATGATGGCCAATCTCCCCCCTCGTGGGGGAGATGTCCGGCAGGACAGAGGGGGGCGCGAAGGAACGCGACCTTGCAATTGGTTGGGCACGCTCAGTGGAGGAGGGACAAGGCGAGGCCGTGAGGAATTCGCACTTTTTTGCCGTCACAACGTATTTTGTTCTTGCTTTGTGCCGGCAGCTATGCTATTAATTTGCGCATGGTGCTAATTGGCTCCAGCGACCCGCCCGCAGTGGCGGGTTTTTATTTGCAGCCTGACGTCGGCGGGACAGCGCCCTCTCTGTCCTGCCGGACATCTCCCCCACGAGGGGGAGATTGGCAGCTTCGGTGGTTGCTCTAAACTTCCAAAGCTCCAATCACCACCGCTGGACTCGTGTTACCCGGTGCCGGACAATACATCTTCATCGACTGAGTCCTTGTGAGGCGGCGCGAAAAAACCATGGCGGATGAGAGACTTCCACGCGATCCCTTGCTGCGCGAGGCCTATGCAAAGGCGTCGCGGGCGGAGGCGGCGGCGCGTCGGTTCATTCATCTGCGCGTGCATTCGGCCTATTCGCTGCTCGAAGGTGCCTTGCAGCTCGGCAAGATCGTCGGCCATGCGGTGCAGGACGAATGCCCGGCAATCGCCGTCACCGACACCAACAATCTGTTCGGCGCGCTGGAATTCGCCCAGAAGGCGGCAAAGGACGGCATCCAGCCGATCATCGGCTGCCAGATCGACCTCGCCTTTTCCGGCGAGGCGAGCGACAGCCAGCGCGACCGCAGGCGGCAAGGACCGGAGATGCGGCCGGTCGTCCTGATCGCCGCAACCGAGGCCGGCTACGGCAATCTGGTCAGGCTGGTCAGCCGCGTCTACCTCGAGACACCGCCCGGCGAAGCGGTGCATCTGACGAGCGAGATGCTGCAGGGCCATTCCGACGGTCTGATCTGCCTTACGGGCGGGCCGCGCGGTCCGATCGGCACTGCCTTGAAACAGGATCGCCGCGAACTCGCCGAGACCCGGCTCTCGGCGCTCAAGAGCCTGTTCGGCGACCGGCTCTATGTCGAGCTTGAGCGCGTGTCGAGCTACGACCGCGCCATCGAGCAGTCGTCGGTCGATCTCGCCTACCGCCACGATCTGCCGCTGGTTGCCACCAACGAGGCGTTTTTCTTCTCTCGTGAAGACTATGAGGCGCATGACGCCCTGATCGCCATCGCCGAAGGTTCCGTGGTTGCGGCCGACAATCGCCGCCGCCTGTCGCCCGACCACTTCCTGAGAAGCCAGGCCGATATGGCGAGGCTGTTCGCCGACCTGCCGGAAGCAATCGACAACACCGTCGAGATCGCGCTGCGCTGCTCGTATTACCCGAAGACCCGCAATCCGATTCTGCCGCGCTTTGCCGGCCGCGATGTCGCCGACGCCGATGCTGCGGTCAAGGCGGAGGCGCAGGAGCTTGCCAGGCAGGCGCATGAAGGGCTAGAGGCGCGGCTGGCGGCGCACGGGCCGACGCCCGGCTATACCGTCGAGCAATATCGCGAAAGGCTGGATTTCGAGCTCGGCGTCATCGAGAAGATGAAATATCCGGGCTATTTCCTGATCGTTGCCGACTTCATCAAATGGGCCAAGGCACAAGGGATTCCGGTCGGCCCGGGCCGCGGTTCGGGCGCCGGCTCGCTGGTCGCCTATGCCACGACCATCACCGACATCGACCCACTGCGTTTTTCGTTGCTGTTCGAGCGCTTCCTCAATCCCGACCGCGTGTCGATGCCCGACTTCGACATCGACTTCTGCCAGGACCGGCGCGAGGAAGTCATCCGCTACGTCCAACGGAAATACGGCCGCGACCAGGTTGGCCAGATCATCACCTTCGGCACGCTGCAGGCGCGCGCGGTGCTGCGCGACGTCGGCCGCGTGCTGCAGATGCCTTACGGGCAGGTCGACAAGCTGAGCAAGATGGTGCCGTCGAACCCGGCCAATCCGGTCAAGCTCGCCGACGCCATCGCCAACGAGCCGCGCTTTGCCGAAGAGGCGGAGCGTGAGCCGATCGTGCAGACGCTGCTCGATACGGCGCAGAAACTGGAAGGTCTTTATCGGCACGCCTCGACGCACGCCGCCGGCATCGTCATCGGCGACCGGCCGCTGTCGGAGCTGGTGCCGATGTACCGCGATCCGCGCTCGGACATGCCGGTCACGCAGTTCAACATGAAATATGTCGAGCAGGCCGGGCTGGTGAAATTCGACTTCCTTGGCCTGAAGACGCTGACGGTGCTGGACAGGGCCGTCAAGCTGATCCGCCGCCGCGGCATCGAGATCGATCTTGCCCACATTCCGCTCGACGACCCCGAAACCTACGCCATGCTGTCGCGCGGCGAGGTGGTCGGCGTGTTCCAGGTGGAAAGTGCCGGCATGCGCAAGGCGCTGATCGGCATGCGGCCCGACTGTATCGAGGACATTATCGCGCTGGTCGCGCTCTACCGGCCGGGGCCGATGGAGAACATACCGACCTACAACGCCAGAAAGCACGGCGAGGAGGAGATGGCGTCGATCCACCCGAAGATCGACCATCTCGTCAAGGAGACGCAAGGCGTCATCGTCTACCAGGAACAGGTGATGCAGATCGCGCAGGAGCTCTCCGGCTATTCGCTGGGCGAAGCCGATCTGCTGCGCCGCGCCATGGGCAAGAAGATCCGCGCCGAGATGGACAAGCAGCGCGAGCGCTTTGTTTCGGGCGCGGTCGAGCGCGGCGTCGGCAAGCCGCAAGCCGACTTCATCTTCGACCTGCTGGCAAAGTTTGCCGACTACGGTTTCAACAAATCGCATGCCGCCGCCTATGCCGTCGTCTCCTACCAGACCGCCTATCTGAAGGCGCATTACCCTGTCGAATTCCTGGCGGCATCGATGACGCTCGACATGGGCAATACGGACAAGCTCGCCGATTTCCGCCAGGATGCGCTGCGCCTCGGCATCGAGGTGGTGGCGCCGTCGGTCATGACGTCGTTCCGGGATTTCGAGGTCGGCGAGAACCGCATCTTCTATTCGCTGGCCGCGCTCAAGGGCGTCGGCGACGCGGCGGTCGAGCACATCGTCGCTACGCGCGGCGAAAAACCCTTCAAGAGCCTCGCCGATTTCTGTGATAGGGTCGATCCGAAGATCGTCGGCAAGCGCGTCTTCGAAAGCCTGATCATGGCCGGCGCGCTCGACTGCTTCGGTCATGACCGTGCGGCGATGATGGCCGGCGTCGAGCGGATGATGGGGCTGGCGTCGCTGGCGCAGCAGAATGCCGTCACCGGCCAGCATGACATCTTTGGCGCCTCGCTCGGCGCACAGTCGCAGGCGCTCAACTTGCCGGCGACCGATCCCTGGCTCGCCGCCGACCGCCTGCACCGTGAATTCCAGGTGGTCGGGTTCTATCTCTCGGCGCATCCGCTCGACGAATACAAGGCGGCGCTGCAGAAAATGCGGGTGCAGACCTGGGGCGAGTTTTCGGCCGCCGTCAAACGCGGTGCTGCCGCCGGCCGGCTCGCCGGCACGGTGACCACCAAGCAGGAGCGCAAGACGCGCACCGGCAACAAGATGGGCGTCGTGCAATTCTCCGACACGTCCGGCCAGTATGAAGCGGTGCTGTTTTCCGAGGGGCTGGCGCAATACCGCGACTTGCTCGAACCCGGCCGCTCGGTGGTGATCACCGTTTCGGCCGAGGACAGGCCTGAAGGCGTCAATCTGCGCATCCAGACCGTGCAGTCGTTGGAGGAAGAGGCAAGCCGTATCCAGAAAGCGTTGCGCATCTTCGTCAGAAATGACGCACCGGCATCGACAATCCAATCGCAGCTTGGCCAGCGTGGCGACAGTCAGGTGAGCATCATCGTCATCAAGGAAGGCGGCGAGGGCGAGGTCGAGATCGAGTTGCCCAACCGCTACCGCGTATCGCCTCAGATCGCGTCGGCGATGCGGGCGGTGCCGGGCGTGGTCGAGGTGGAACTGGTCTAAGAGTTAGCGCACGCTTATGAAGCGGCGATCTCCGCCGGTTGCGGTGCTCTCCGCTGCAGGTTGAGCAGATTTCCCATGAGGATCAGCAGGGCGCCACCGGCGGTGAAGGCGTCGATCTGCTCGTGATAGAGCAGCCATCCGATCACCGCCGACAGCGGCACGCGCAAAAAGTCCATTGGCGAGATGACCGTCGCATCGGCATAGACAAGTGCGCGGGCCATGCAGAAATGCGACGACATGCCGGTGAAGGCGATGAGCAGGATCCACGGCCAGAGCTCAAGCGGCGGGTTTTGCCATTCGTAAAGCGCCGGGACCAGGCCAAGCAGCGACTGGATGATCAGCATCCAGAAGATGATGCGCACGACGCTGTCCGTCCGCGTCAGCGACTTGACGAGGACCACCGAGACGCCGAAGCAGACCGCGGCTCCCAGCACGATTACATGTCCCGGATTGACCGCGCCGACGCCCGGACGCACGATGATCACAACGCCGATCAGCCCGAGCACGATCGCTGCGAGCCGTGGCCGGGAGAGCCTTTCGCCGAGGAAACCGACGGCCAGCAAAGCAGTCCAGATCGGCGTCGTGAATTCGATCGAGATCAGTACCGCAAGCGGGATCAGCGTCAGGGCGTAGAGCCAGGCAGCCTGGCCGGTATAGTGGACGACGTTGCGGGCGATATGAGCCAGCGGGCGTCCGGTGCGCATCGCCGCAAAACCGCCTGACATCATGACCAGCGGCAACAGGATGAAAAAGCCGATCACCGAGCGCAGCTCGAGCACCTGGAAGACGTTTAGTTCGGCCGTCGTGGCGCGGCCAGCCACCGACATCGCCAGGAACGAGGCGATCGACAGCGCCATCCAGAACGCGGCCTTGGGGATCGAGGGTGCGGGTGCCATGCGGCTATGTCGCAAGCCGGAGCGCTCATCGCAACCGCTAGCCGACGCATTCGGCTGGGCCAGCCGTGCAGCGCTTCACGCAGTGATGTTGAAGCCGGAACTCGCGACTGAGGGAAGCGTTGGTCTGTCACTGCTTGCGTTCTGTGTTTTGGATACCAACGAGGAGCGGTCCGATGAAATCATTCGCACGATTTGTACTTGCCGGCTGCCTGACGGCCGGGGCCGGCGCAGCGCATGCCGACGATCCGGATTTTCTTCGCTCATTCCAGGGGAATTTCGCCGGCAAAGGCATCGTCAAGGTGACCACCGATGCGCCGACGGTGAATGTCTCCTGTCATTTCAATTCCGACGCAACGTCGAGCTCGCTATCGCTCGACGGCAGCTGCCGCGGTCTTATCGTGGTAACGCGCGCCATCAGCGCCGATCTCAAATCGAGCGGGACGAAATACACCGGCACCTATGTCGGATCGCGCACCGGGCCGGCGCAATTGAGCGGCAGCCGCTCCGGCAACGCAATCAATCTCGGCATCCGTTGGGCCAAGGAGGTCAATGGCGATCGCAGGGCGCAAATGACTGTTGAGAAAACCGGCGAGGACGGCATGCGGCTGACCGTTATCGATACCGATCCGAAAACTGGAAAAAGGGTGGTGACCAGCAGGATCGATCTGCGGCGCACCTGACGGGCTCACTCCTCGACCGGTTCGGGCGGATGGGCATCGCGGCCCTTGCCGAAGGTATAGCCGGTTTCCACCGCCCTGCGGCCGAACTTGCCGCGCAGCGTGTCGATGGCGCCTTCGGCCATGGCGCGCTTGCGTGACTGGACGTCGACCAGGTCGGGCGGGTCCGCCCGGTCATCGTCGGAGAGATCGCTGACGCCAATGCCGAGCAGCCGGTATTTCGTGCCATCCGCTTCCTTGCGCAGCAGCTCGAGCCCGGTCTGAAAGATGCGGTCGGCCAGCCGGGTCGGATCGCCGAGCTGGCGATTGCGCGTGCGGATCTTGAAATCCTGGGTCTTCAGCTTGAGGACGACGGTGCGTCCGGCAATGCCGGATTTCTTCAGCCGGGCCGAGACTTTTTCCGACAGCGCCCTCAGCACCGAAACCAGTTCGTCGACGGAGGCGATGTCGGTATCGAAAGTGGTTTCTGCCGACACACTTTTCGCGTCCTGGTCGGGAACGACGCGACGGTCGTCCTCGCCGCGCGAAAGCCGGTAGAGCCGGTCGCCCATGACGCCGTAGCGGCGCATCAGATCGCCACGTTCCATGCGCTGCAACTGGCCGATGGTGCGGATGCCGTCGCGCTCGAGCGTGGCGGCAAAGGCCTTGCCGACCCCCCAGATCAGCGTCACCGGCTGCTCGGCCAGGAAGCCGATAGCCTCGGCCTCGCCGATCACCGAAAAGCCGCGCGGCTTGCGGAAGTCCGACGCCACCTTGGCCAGGAACTTGCAGTAGGAAAGGCCGGCCGAAACGGTGATGCCGATCTCCTTTTCCACGCCGAGTGCGAAGCGCGCCAGCACCACCGCAGGCGGCAGGCCATGCAGGTGCTCGGTGCCGGCGAGGTCGAGAAAGGCCTCGTCGATCGAGAGCGGCTCGACCAGCGGCGTCAGCGCCTGCATCATGGCGCGCACCTCGCGGCCGACGCGCACGTATTTTTCCATGTCCGGCGGCAGGACCACCGCTTCCGGGCAGGCTTCGAGCGCCTTGAACATCGGCATTGCCGAGCGCACGCCGTGGATGCGGGCAATGTAGCATGCGGTGGAGACGACGCCGCGCTTGCCGCCGCCGATGATCAATGGCCGGTCCTTCAACGCCGGGTTGTCGCGCTTTTCGACCGCCGCGTAGAACGCGTCGCAATCGATATGGGCAAGGCGCAGCCGGTAGAGCTCCGGATGGCGGGCGAGCCGTGGACTGCCGCAGCGCTCGCAACGGCCTGCCTCGCTGCGCTGAAAACTCAGGCAGTCGCGGCAAAAACCGTGTTCGGGATTGTTGACAGGGGCCGCCATCGCTGCGAACATAAAGAGAACAAATGCAATGGTACGTCAGGACGGACGCCACGACAAGGCGGTGGGCCGGGAGAGAGCTCATGAATACGACCATAGCGCCGCTGGTGCCCGAGCTTTGGGCGGATTTCGAAGATCTTTTCGGTAGGCAAGGCGCCTGCTACGGCTGCTGGTGCACACATTTCCGGCTGTCGCCCGCAGCGCGCCGCGCGAGCAACCGGGAGCGCAACAAGGACCACATCAAGGCGCGGATCGAGGCCGGGCCGCCGCCCGGCCTGTTGGCCTTCGAGGGTGGCCAGGCGGTCGGCTGGATGCAGATCGGCCCGCGTGCCGACGTGCCCGAATGGAACAACCAGGGCAGGGGGTCGGCGCCGATCGACCCCGCCGACGCCAGCGATCCGGGCGTCTGGGCGATCTCCTGCTTCTTCATCCGCACCAAAGCACGCGGCAAGGGCCTGTCGCACCGCCTGGTCCAAGGCGGCATCGAGTTCGCCCGCCAGAACGGAGCGCGGCTGATCGAAGCCTGCCCGATCGATCTATCGAAGGATTCGCGCTCGATCGGGCTGTTCGTCGGCTCGTCGCGGGTCTTCGAAAAGGCCGGGTTCCAGCGGTTGGTCGAACGTAAGCCAGGCCGACCGCTGATGCGGCTGGTGCTTTAGGCAATGCCGCGGTCGACATCGATCCGTCCGGCTCGCCTTGCGGTTGTGATAGTAATTCCCTACGAAATGAGAAAGGGCAGAAAATTCCCATGGCCCAACGGAGAACAAGCGTGAACCGTGTCCTGCCAGTCGTCTTTGTTCTCGCGCTCAGCGCGCCTGCCTTCGGCCAAACCGTTGATGAGCAGGGCGCGAAGCAGCTGTCCCAAGATTTGTCTCGCTATGTCGGCAAAAAGGCGGTCGATATCGGAATGATGAAGGTTTCGGTTGAAGGCGGTGCCTACAAGATCGCCGTCGACTTCAAACCTGTCGTCGACTTGCTTGCTAAGCAGCAGCCCTCCTTCAGGTTCGACTTCACCCCCTACGTTCTGCTGGCTAAGCCGCGCAAAGACCGTTTGTGGGACGTCTCGCTGGACACTTCGCCGAAGGGATCGTTTGACCTGGCTGGCCCCCAAATTCCGCAGCACTTCAGCATTTCAATCGCGAACAACAAGTTCTCTGGCGTTTATGATCCTGGCCTAGCCGCATTCTCGAGCGCTGCTGGTTCTACGGCAGGCATGACGATGATTTCGCGAAATCCCATGCAGAGCGTGGAAGCAACGATCGGTGCCGGGGCTGGCAGCATGAATGCGACCAAATCCGCGAATGGCGGGATTGATTTTACTTATTCGCAGACGATGGCTGACTTTGCCGAGGCTGTCAGATTTGACGATCCTAAGCACGCACTCAAATTTTCGTACACGGTCAAGTCTCCCGCACTTTCGGTGAATGCAACAGGAAAAGGACTGAAGACAAAGCCGCTCCTCGACCTTTTGGCATTTGCGGTGGCTAATGAGGACGAGGCCACACTCAAAGCCAACCAGGCGCAACTCAAATCGCTCTTGCTCGCCGCATTGCCACTATGGGAGCGGATCGACGGAACCTACGGGTTCAAGGATCTAGCGGTGGAAAGCCCCGTCGGGTATTTCGGCGCGACGGAACTGGGCACGAGCTTCGGGAGCGACGGCATCGCGCAGAATGGGACGATTAATTATTCGATCACAGCGGCAGGGCTGACGATCCCTCGAAACGTGGTGCCCGCCTGGAGTGCCGCGCTGCTGCCCACCGAAATCGACCTGAATTTCGGCGGCGCCAACATCGATCTCGACAGCGTGACTAAGAAAACGATCGAAGCCTTTGATCTGAATAAGAATCCGCCGCTGCCGGCCGACTTTGGCGATCAGATCAAGGCCGATTTCATGGCCAAGACGCCGAAATTCGTCATCGGACACAGCACGGTGAAAAACGGCGGCATCGAGATCGCGCTGGAAGGCGAGATGATGTTTCCAGGGGCGAAGCCCGTGGCAAATGTAACCCTCGACGTCACCGGCTACGACAGAATTGTCGAGAGTCTGCAGACCGCGGCAAAAACCGATCCGGCGGCCGCGCAGTATTTTACCGGCGCGCTGGCGATCAAAGGGTTTGGCAAGACGCTGCCGGACGGCCGGCTTGAATGGGTGATCAACACCAAAGCCGACGGTTCGGTGACGGTCAACGGCGCCATGCTGAAGCCGGCCGACCCCGTTGGGACGGACAACAGTGGGGAAGAGGCAACGCCATAAAGCACCAGCAGCGGCCCATCGCCGGCGGCAGGTTCTTCGATCTGCCCGCAGTCTCGGGATCGCCGCTTATATCGAATGCTCATGATTGTCGTCGCCGAGCGGCAGCGCCCGCAATGCCTTGCCGACTGCGGCGGGCGGCGTTCCGGTCTCCTCGGAAAAACGCATCAGCGTCGGCTCGTGGGCAAGGATGAACTGCAGCACGCCGGCCAGGAATCCCGGCTCGCCCGCCGCCCGGCGGATGGAATGGGCTTCGATGCCGGTGATCGCCAGGAAGCGGGGCAGAAGTTCCGGATCGGCGGCGACGAAGCCCAACGCCTTTACGGCAACCGTTTCCGCTTCCTCGCGCATTGACGCTGCGTTTGCCATTGCTACCTTCCTTCATGGGCGGAATCGTTCTGTTTTCGCAGTAGTGGCAAGTGTCGCCGGCAGCAAGCTCGCCGACCTGGAATCCGAACGCTTTTAGGGCGGCCGGTTTCCGTTTCGTCAATCATATTGCCGTATAGTGGGAACAGGTTTGGTGCGTGCCGACAAGGGGCGCATGACGGCACCCTTCGAGTGGAAGGCCAGCCGGGACGGGAAATCGATGCCAAAGAAGGTTATGATCGTCGAAGACAACGAGCTCAACATGAAGCTCTTTCGCGACCTCATCGAAGCGAGCGGCTACGAGACGGTGCGCACACGCAACGGCCTGGAAGCGCTGGATCTGGCGCGGCAGCACAGGCCGGACCTCATCCTGATGGACATCCAGCTGCCGGAAGTGTCGGGCCTCGAGGTCACCAAATGGCTGAAGGAGGACGATGATCTCCACGTCATCCCGGTCATCGCCGTCACCGCCTTCGCGATGAAGGGGGACGAGGAGCGCATTCGCCAGGGCGGCTGCGAGGCATATATCTCCAAGCCGATCTCGGTGCCGCGTTTCATCGAAACCATCAAATCCTACCTGGGCGATGCCTGATGTATCTTTCCAGCCGAGCCGGAGCTTTGTGAAATGACCGCGCGGATCCTCGTCGTCGACGACATCCCAGCAAATGTCAGGCTGCTGGAGGTTCGGCTGCTCGCCGAATATTTCGAGGTCCTGACCGCCACCAACGGGCCGGACGCGATCGAGATCTGCGAGAACGGCAAGGTCGACGTCGTGCTGCTCGACGTGATGATGCCCGACATGGACGGGTTCGAGGTCTGCCGGCGGCTGAAGGGCGACCCGGCGACATCGCACATCCCTGTCGTGATGATCACCGCGCTCGACCAGGTTTCGGACCGGGTGCGCGGCCTCGAGGCCGGCGCCGACGATTTTTTGACCAAGCCGGTCAACGATCTGCAGTTGATGACGCGCGTCAAGAGCCTGGTCAGGCTGAAATCGCTGACCGACGAGCTGCGGCTGCGCGCCTCGACGACACGCAATATCGGCATCGAGGAGCTTTTGAGCCGCAACTTCGCTACCGACGATGCGGTGCCGAAGGTGCTGCTGGTCGACGAGCGCAAATCCTCGTTCGAGCGCATCCAGAAGATGCTGCGCGGCAGTGCCGATCTCGACGTCGCCAACGATCCGCATGCAGGCTTCTTCCAGGCCGCCGAGCAGCCGTATGAATGCGTGATGATCTCGACAGCCTTCGCCGATTTCGACCCGCTGAGGCTCTGCTCGCAATTGCGCTCGCTCGATCGCACCCGTTTCCTGCCGATCATCCTTCTGGCGGACGAGGGCGAGGAGGGGCGTATCATCCGCGGGCTCGAACTCGGCATCAACGATTATCTGATGCGGCCGATCGACCAGCAGGAGCTGACCGCGCGGCTGCGCACGCAGGTGCGCCGCAAGCGCTACAACGACCAGCTTCGCGCCAGCGTCACCCAGACCATCGAGATGGCGGTGACCGATGCCCTGACCGGCCTGCACAACCGCCGCTATCTCGACAGCCATCTGCAGACGCTGTTCGACCGCGCCGTGGCACGGCGCCGGCCGCTGTCGGTGATGATCACCGATCTGGACCGCTTCAAGAGCATCAACGACGCGCATGGCCATGACGGCGGCGACGACGTGCTGCGCGAATTCGCGCGGCGGCTGCGCAAGAATGTGCGCGGCATCGATCTAGCCTGCCGCTTCGGCGGTGAGGAGTTCGTCGTGGTGATGCCGGACACCGACGGCGCGGTAGCCGAAAAGGTCGCCGAGCGCATTCGCGCCGAAATCGCCCAGCTGCCGTTTGCCGTCGGCACCGAAGGCAAGGCCGTTGAAGTCACCGTCAGCGTCGGCGTGTCGTCGGTGCTGAAGGGGGTAGACACGGTCTCCGCGCTGATGAAACGCGCCGACCTCGCGCTCTACGAAGCCAAGAGCGGCGGCCGCAATCGCGTCGTCGCCAAGGCGGCTTAGCACCGAACACCAATTGCCGGGTCAACGCGACAAGGTTACGAATTTACCTTAATCCAAGCGATTTGCGAGGCTTGGTTAAGAAACGGTTGATTTCCATAAGTTGTTGCGCAAATGTGCAGCCCTTAGACGTAACCGGCACGAGGCTAGATCGCCGGTTCGACCGGAAGAATACCCCATGATGCTCAGGTCCGCCGCATCTCCTGGGTCCGTGGGGTCGGCCGGCCGGCGCTGGCACATAGTGGCCTCCTCGTACCGCTGCCAAACGCCGGCCGGCCCCCAATTTTCAAAACACATCAGGATTCTACGCCAAGACCCGGAAAACGCTTGGTTTTTGTTGCGGCAGCGACAGCGCCTTTTGAAATAGCCGGCTAGGCAGAGCGTATGCGCCCGCAGTCGGTTGACAGGGCCTGTCTTCTATGCAGAAATTGGTTGGACCATTGAGCCATTTGGTGACCCGTTGGCATGACCGAATTCGGCCTTTCCCCCATACAGGCAACTGCTCGCGACGACGCGGTGCTCAAGGCGCTGGCCGGCTTTGTGATGCGGGAAGCTCTCGGGCCCGGCCAGAGACTGCCGACCGAACGCATCCTTGCCGAGCGCCTCAAGGTGAGCCGCAACACCGTGCGCGAGGCGCTGACGCGCTGGGAAGGGCTCGGCCTGGTCGAACGGCGGCAAGGCAGCGGCACCTATCTCAAGGGAGTGGTCTCGCTGGACATGCTGCACATGCCGCTGACGCTGGCCGGCGGCAATGATTTCACCAGCCTGATGCAGACGCTGGAAATCCGCCGGGCACTGGAAGCGGAAGCCGCCGCCCTGTGCGCCGTCCGCGCGGGCCAGGCAGATCTCGTCGAGATCGGGCGCAAGCTCGACATTATGGAGCAGGCCTTCCACACCCGCGCCGGGATGTCGGCGGAGGAGGACTGGGAATTCCACCAGTCGATCTACCGCAGTTCCGGCAATCCGCTGTTCGAGCAGATCATCGCCGCCATGCACGAACTGTTCCATCGTTTCTGGGAGCATCCGCTCGGCGTGCGTGATTTCGGCCACGCCAGCTTTCCTTACCACCGCACCATCTACGAACGCATCGCCGCGCACGATCCGGAGGGGGCCCGGGCCGAGGCGCTCAAGCTGATCGCCACCGTCGAGGACGATCTGAAGCGCGGCGCGGCCAAACTCGAACTTTCAGGCCAGAAATGAGCGATCATCCCGCCGGTTTCGAAAACGACTATCTCGCCGAGGCAGCGACGCTTCTCGCCCATGACGAGCCTTTCCCCGGCGGCGCGGTGGTCCCGCCGATCTACCAGACTTCGCTCTTCACCTTCGCCGACTATGCCGAGATGGCCGACACATTCGCCGGCAGGCGACGTCAGCCGATCTATTCGCGCGGCGACAACCCGACGGTCATGGAGTTCGAGGCGCGTGTCGCCGCTCTCGAAGGCGCGGAGGCCGCGCGCGGCTTTTCCAGCGGCATGGCGGCGATCAGCGCCACGGTGCTTGCTTTCGTCGGTGCCGGTGAGCGCATGGTTGTCGTGCGCAATTGCTACGGCGATGCCTACCGGCTGTTCGAACGGCTTTTGCCACGGCTCAACATCAAGGTCGACTATGTCGACGGTTCCGATCCGGACGCGGTCGCGGCAGCACTTCCCGGCGCCAAGCTGCTCTACCTGGAAAGCCCGACGTCGATGATGTTCGAACTCCAGGACATAACCCACCTGGCGCGGCTGGCCAAAGAGCAGGGCATCATCACCTCGATCGACAATTCCTGGGCTACGCCGGTGTTCCAGAAGCCGATTTCGCACGGTGTCGATCTGGTGCTGCATTCGGCCTCGAAATATCTCGGCGGCCACAGCGACACCGTCGCCGGTGTGGTGGCCGGTTCGGCCCCCCATATCCGACATATCAACGAGCAGACCTATTCCTATCTCGGCGGCAAACTTTCGCCTTTCGAGGCCTGGCTGTTGCTGCGTGGCCTGCGCACATTGCCGCTGCGGTTGCCGCATCACATGAAGAGCGGGCTGACCATCGCCGAACGGCTGAAAGCGCATGACCATGTCGAGCGGGTCAACCACCCGGCCTATTCCAACCATCCAGGCAAGGCGACGCTTGCCGGCTATGCCGGGCTGTTCTCGTTCGAAGTGACGGAAGACGTCGACATCCCGGCTTTCGTCGATGCGCTGAAACTCTTTCGCATCGGCGTCAGCTGGGGCGGCCATGAGAGCCTGGTCGTTCCGGCAAAGGCCTCGCTCGAGCAGACGCCGGGCCTGAATTCGATGGCGCGCTTCGGCGTCAGCCCACGAACCATCCGCTTCAGTGTCGGATTGGAAAGTGTCGAAGACCTGTGGGCGGATGTTGCCCGGGCCTTCGACAGAGCAAAAAGATAAAGGAGCCGTTCAAAATGGGAGTGCTGAACATGAAAAAACTGAGCATCCTTCTTGGTGCCGTCGCGGGTCTGGCGATTTCCGCTGGCAGCGTGCTGGCCGATTCCACGGTCAAGATGGTCGAGGTCATCACCAGCCCGCCGCGTACCGAATTCCTCAAGAAGCAGATCGCCGAATTCGAGGCGGCCAATCCGGGTGTCAAGGTCGAGCTGGTATCGCTGCCCTGGGGCCAGGCGTTCGAGAAGTTCCTCACCATGGTGCAGGCCGGCGACACGCCCGACATCGTCGAGATGCCGGAACGCTGGATGGGTCTCTATGCGACCAACGGCCAGCTCGAGGATCTCGGGCCATACATGGCCAAATGGGACGATGCCAAAACGCTGGGCGAGCGTGCCAAGCAGTTCGGCTCGACGGTCGATAACAAGCAGTACATGATCCCTTACGGCTATTACCTGAACGCGCTGTTCTGGAACAAGAAGCTGTTCAAGGAGGCCGGTCTGGACGGTCCGCCGGCGACGCTCGATGAATTCGTCGAGGACTCCAAAAAAATCTCGGCGATACCGGGCAAATACGGCTACTGCCTGCGCGGCGGCCCGGGCGCCTTCAACGGCATGCATATGTTCATGAACATCGCAGCCGGCAAGGGCGGCTATTTCAACGAGGACGGCACCTCGACCATCAACGAGGAAGGCTCGGTCAAGGGCCTGCAGATGCTCGCCGACATGTACAAGAACGGCCTGGCGCCGAAAGATGCGGTGAGCTGGGGTTTTAACGAGACCGTCACCGGCTTCTACAGCGGCACCTGCGCCATGCTGAACCAGGATCCCGACGCGCTGCTCGGCATCGCCGACAAGATGAGCGCCGACGACTTCGCCGTGGCACCGATGCCGGTCGGGCCGAGCGGCAAATCCTATCCGACGCTCGGTTATGCCGGCTGGGCGATGTTCGCCAATTCCCAGCACAAGGACGATGCCTGGAAGCTGATGGCGACGCTGTTGTCGCCCAAGGACAATCTGGAATGGGCAAAGGAAGTCGGTGTCATTCCAATCCACAACGGCGCCGACCAGGACGCCCACTTCAGGACCGAGCAGTTCAAAGGCTGGTTCGAGGAACTGAACAACGGCGACAAATACGAGATGGTGACGCCTCCGACGCATCTGGAAAACCTTGGCAATTTCGTAGACCAGGTGGCGATCAAGAATTTTCAGGAAGTGCTTCTTGGCCAGAAGGCGGCCAAGGACGTGGCCGACGAATGGGCCAAGTTCCTGACCAAGGAACAGCAGGACTGGCTGGCCAAGAACAAGAAATAGCTTTTGTTCCTTCTCCCCGTTCACGGGGAGGGGGTGTCACGACGTGACGGATGAGGGGCGGCGCCAACCCGACTTGGCTCGCGCTGCTTCTCATCTGCCTGCCCGTCCTCCGCAGCAGCTGCGCTGCAGCTGCGGAGGGTGGACCGGCATCTCCCCGTAAACGGGGAAGGCGCTGTCGCCAGCCCGTGCTTACCCAGGAGACGATCAAGTACCAATGACCTATGCCGTGTCCGAAATCCGATCCGCCGGCAGGCCGCGAAAGAAGCGGCTATCCCATGCCGCGATCGAGCCTTGGCTCTATCTCAGCCCGGCGATCGCGCTGCTGGTCGTCGTGCTCCTGGTGCCGCTGGTTATCGGTGTCGGCTACTCGTTCCGCAAATTCTCCGCTTTCAAATCCGAATATGTCGGGCTTGGGCAGTATCAGGCGATGCTGTCGGATCCTGTGCTCGGGCAGGCGCTCGTCAACACGCTATGGTGGACGGCAGCCAGCCTGTTCTTCCAATTTTTCCTTGGACTTGGCCTGGCGCTGCTGCTCGATACGCCGTTCCGGGGCAGAAAGATCGTGCAGGCCGTGGTGTTCCTGCCTTGGGCGGTACCGTCCTTCCTCTCGGGCCTGACCTGGGCCTGGCTGTTCAACCCGATCATCGGGCCGCTGCCGCATTGGCTCTACGCCTTGGGGCTGAAAGCCGAGCCAACCAACGTGCTCTCCGATCCCTCGACAGCCATGTGGGGGCCGATCGTCGCCAATGTCTGGTTCGGCATTCCCTTTTTTGCCGTCACGCTTTTGGCGGCGTTGAAGTCGATCCCGTCAGAACTGCATGAGGCGGCGGCGATCGACGGCGCCTCGCCGTGGCAGCGCTTCACCAAGGTGACGCTGCCGTTCCTGGCGCCGACCATCGTCATTACCGTCATGCTGCGCACGATATGGATCGCCACATTCGCCGACCTGATCTTCGTCATGACCGAAGGCGGGCCTGCCGGTTCGACCGCCACGGTGCCGGTCTATATCTATGTCAGCGCGTTCAAGTCACTGGATAAGGGCTATGCCTCGGCGGTGGCGGTGCTGCTGCTTGTGCTGCTCATCGTCTATGCGATTGCGCTGATAGGCATCCGCCGCTCGCTGGTGAGGCACGTCTGATGATTGCCGGACGCTCCGTCTCCTCGCGCATTCTCGGCGGCATCGGCCTTTACGGCGCCATCGCCGCCTATATGGCCTTCGCGCTGTTCCCGATCTTCTGGACGTTGAAGATCTCGGTCACGCCGGAGCGGCTGCTCTATTCCGAAGGCATCACTTTCTGGCCGTCGCAAACGACGCTGCAGAACTTCGTCACCGTGCTCGAAGCCACCGATTTTCCGCGCTATTTCCTGAACAGCGTTATCGTTTCGGTGTCGACGGCAGCCTTCGTAACGGTCATTGCCACGCTGGCCGGCTACGCCATGTCGCGATTTTCCTTCCGCGGCAAGGCGACCCTGGCCATCCTGCTTTTGCTCACCCAGACTTTTCCGCTGGTGATGGTCATTCCGCCGATCTACCGCATCATGGGACAGATCGGCCTCATCAACAGCCTGACCGGCCTCGTCATCATCTACACCGCGTTCAATACGGCCTTTGCGACCTTCCTGATGCAATCTTTCTTCGACGGCATCCCGCGAGACCTGGAAGAGGCAGCCATGATCGACGGCTGCACGCGCCTGCAGGCGATGCGCAAGGTGATCGTGCCGCTGACGCTACCCGGCATGGGCGCGACGCTCGGCTTCGTCTTTACCGCCGCCTGGAGCGAGTTGCTGTTTGCGCTGATGCTGATTTCCAGCGACGACCAGAAGACCTTCGCGGTCGGCCTGCTCACCTATATCGGCAAATTCGCGGTCGACTGGGGACAGATGATGGCTGCTTCCATCCTGGCGCTGATCCCGGTCTGCGTCTTCTTTGCCTTCCTGCAACGCTACCTCGTCACCGGCCTTACCGCCGGTGCCGTCAAGGGATAGATCGATGGCCTCCGTTACACTCGACAAAGTCCGCAAAGACTATGGAGCCGTGCGCGTTCTGCACGCGGTCGATCTCGAAATCGCCGACGGCGAGTTCGTCGTTCTGGTCGGCCCGTCCGGCTGCGGGAAATCGACACTGCTGCGTATGATCGCCGGGCTGGAGGAAGTCTCCGACGGCGAAATCCATATTGGTGAGCGCCTGGTCAACGACATTGCGCCAAAGGACCGCGACATTGCCATGGTGTTCCAGTCCTACGCGCTCTATCCGCACATGGACGTGTCGAAGAACATGGGTTTCAGCCTGATGCTGAGAAAGGCCGGCAAGCCGGCGATCGATGTAAGGGTGGACAGTGCCGCCAAGCGGCTCGGGCTCGGTGCGTTTCTGCAGCGCCTGCCGCGGCAATTGTCTGGCGGCCAGCGTCAGCGCGTCGCCATGGGCCGTGCCATCGTGCGCGACCCGAAGGTCTTTCTCTTCGACGAGCCGCTTTCGAACCTCGATGCCAAGCTGCGCGTTCACATGCGTGCCGAGATCAAGGCGCTGCACCAGCAATTGAAGACCACTTCGGTCTATGTCACCCACGACCAGACCGAAGCGATGACAATGGCCGACCGCATCGTCGTCATGCATGACGGCCTCGTCCAGCAGGTCGGTGTGCCGCTCGATCTGTACGACCGGCCGGTCAACATGTTCGTCGCCGGGTTCATCGGCTCGCCCGGCATGAATTTTCTGCCTGCCGTGGTTGAAAAGGGCGCCAAGCCGGATGCCATCCTGGCCGACGGCCAGAAGCTGAGGCTGCCGGACGGCATGCCGCTCAGGGATGGCGATGCGATCACCGTCGGCTTGCGGCCCGAGCATATCCGGCTCGCCGACAATGGCGCGCTGAAGGGCGAGGTGGGTGTCGTGGAGCCGCTCGGCCTGTCCACCCAGTTCTATGCCGGGCTTGCCGGCCAGCAGGTCTGCGTGTTTGCCATGGGCCGGGCCAGCGTGAAGCCGGGTGAGGCCGTGCGCCTATCGGCTGATCCGGCATCGCTCCATCTGTTCGATCCGGCAAGCGGCGATCGCATCGGCTAATCCTGCATCCCGAAATGAAAAACGCCGCCCGGAAGGCGGCGTTTCGGTACCGCGAGAGAAAACCCCGATTACTTGATCTTGGTTTCCTTGAATTCGACGTGCTTCTTGGCGACCGGGTCGTATTTGCGGAACGACAGCTTGTCCGTCTTGGTGCGGCTGTTCTTGCTGGTCACGTAGAAGAAACCGGTGTCGGCGGTCGACAGAAGCTTGATCTTGATGTTTGCGGCTTTGGCCATGATGTTCGTCCGTTAATGTTCGTGGAGTTTTGGCCGCTGGAGCACGGGAAACACCCGGACGCGGGAAACTTGCCGCGACACATAAAGAACGCGCCCGGAAAGTCAACCCTTGTCCAGGTTCTGTGTCGTAAGCAGATGAGTTGTCCGGATTAGGTGGCACATGAGTTGTCCGGGTTTATTGCCAGCCGATGGAGGCTGGGGACGAAGCGGACATTGATGTGCTACCAAAACCCGACAATTTGATTGGGTGCCGACAGCCGCGGGAGGCTCCTGTGTGCCTCCGGCCGTCCTCCGGGTGGCGTCTCAGTTTGAATGCTAGCTATGAGTATCGAGCGATGGACGGCTGATCGATCACCCAAAGCCAGTTCCCGTCACCTTGCCGGCGAGCGATTTCCGCAGTAACGGTGCCATCGGCAAGGCGCGTGGAAGTGAGCGCCAAATCCCTGTTGATGATAGCCGGACGCTGATCTCCGAGATCAAACTTTCGTCCCGCTGCCACCAACTTGGCGTAAAATCGGCGGATGGCATCTCTGCCGCAGGCCAACTGTCCGTTGCCGGTAGCGAGGATGGCACCGGGTTCGTAAAGAGCAGCCATTCCTTCCGCGTCTCCCGCTTGCTCGCGAGAAACCAATAGCCGCGCCAGGTCCTGGGGATCGCTTGCCGGTTTGCGGTTTGCTTCATCATTCATCGGCAGGCTTCCTGACAGCCAAATTCAAACCGAGACACGACCAGGTTCCGGTCACTCCGCCGCGACGGTTTCCCGTTGCAACGCCTTCTTCCAGTCTCCCGTCGTGTTCCACCAGCGGTTCGGGTTGGCGCGGTCGTCGAGACCCTTGGAGCGGCTGGCAAGCAGTGGCTGAATGCGGATCACCGGCTCCTGATAGCTGTGAACCTGGTAAATCGCTTCGACGACGCGAGCGGCGAGCTTCTGGTCGTCAGGCAGTTCGAACGACACCTCGACAGTCCCTGGCCGCCTGCGCAATTCCGTCTCGGCGCCGGCGGCGGCACCTTCAAGCGGCCGGTAGCGTTCGATGCCGTCCGCCGACTGGAAAGCATTGCTGTCATATTTGCCCATTCCGAGCGGTACGATCGCGACCACCGCCTCCATGATGCGGTCGACATCGGCTGCCGGTGCCTGAAAGGTCACCAGCAGCAGCAATTCCATCCGCAGCGATTTCGTTTCAAAGCCACTATCGATCATCCGAGGTCTCCCTGCTATGCATTTTGGGGGAGCATATACTCGAGCCCTCCTGACATGGTTGTGTCAGGAGTTGGTCAGCAGTGGGAGCGATGTCGGCAGCTGGGCCGACTCAGAGGATTTTGCGGAGCAGCCTGGTGCCGACCAGCACGATATAGCAGGCGAAGAACAGGCCGAGCGCCCAACCGAAGCCCGACGGCCCGAAAGCGTCCATGCCGATGCCGATTGCCTGCGGGCCAAGCACCATGCCGACGCCGTAGCAGAGAACGAAGGCGGCGTTGGCGGAGGCCAGTTCGTGGCCGGAAAGCTGGGAGCCGAGGTGAGCAAGACCGATTGTATACATAGCGGCGACCACACCGCCCCAGATGAACAGAAGCGCTGCCATCAAATGCCAGTTATGCGCGAAGAACGGCATGAAGACCGTGCCGGCAAGCCCGACAGTGGCACAGGCCATCAGCAGATAGCGGCGGTCGCTGACGCGGTCGCTGATCATGCCGATCGGGATCTGCAACAGCACATTGCCAAGCCCGATCATGGTGAGCAAAAGGGCGGCGTCCGCCTCTGAGTAGCCGATGCGGCTACCGTAGACCGGGAACAGTGCAAAGCCGCCGGTCTCGACCGCGCCGAACACCAGCACGGCGGCGGTTGCCGTCGGCACCAGCCAGATGTAACGCAGGAAATTGCTGGTTTCGCCGTCCGAGACGATCGTCGGGCTCTCGTTGCGTGCCGCCAGGACCGGTATGGCAGCGAGCGTAACCAAGGCGATGGTAACGCCGAAGGGCAGGAAGCCACTGCTGCCGAGATGGGCGAACAGCCAAGGCCCGGCGGCAAAGCCGAGAGACAGCACGGTGGCATAGATGCCGAGGACCAGTCCGCGCCGGTGTGGCGGCGCCGAGGTGCTGATCCAGAATTCCGACAGGATGAACAGCACCGTCAGCGCGATATGCAGCAGCACGCGCAGCGGAAACCACATCCAGAAAGCTGGCGCGAAATGGAAACCGACAAAGGCCAGCGCTCCGGCCGCAATCATGGCAAGCATCGTCCAGGCGACCCCGAACCGCATGGCAAGCGGAGTGGCGAGCGGCGCGCCGGCGATAGAGGCGAGGCCGGCGACCGCGGTGTTGAGACCGATCATCGACGCGGAATGGCCACGCGTTTCCAGGATCACGCTGAGCAGCGGCATGCCAAGGCCGATGGCAATGCCGACGACGCTGATCGACGAGATCGCCGCGACCATCGGCAGCCAGTGTACGCGTTCCTTGCCCTGCGGCTGGATATCGACTGTCATGGAATGCCTGGCTGCTCTAGAGAATTTCGCGGACGAAGCGATTGCGGACAAGCCGGTAGAACGGCACGGGACCGCCGGGGCTCAGCAGCGGATCCCGGGCGAGCCGGGTTTCCAGCTCCTCCAGGACCGTGCGCGTGATGTCTGGAATATCGGCTTGCCGGGCCTTGGCCAGCGGCAGCCAAACGACGTCTTCCAACTCGTCGGTCGGACCGCCATCCGGCAGTTGCACGGCGACATCGTCGCGCCATGCGGCGAGAAAGCGCGTATCGAAGCGGCGCACCCGGTTGGGCGGGGTGATGGCGCGTGCGACGAAGCGCAGCGCTTGCAGTGATGGGATGACGCCGTGTTCGACAAAGCCCTGCCAGTCGCGCCTGGCGGTTGCGAACACGCCTTTTTGACCGATCAGCAGGCCGGCCTCCTCATAGGCTTCGCGGATTGCCGACAAGGCAATGGCGCGGGCGCGAGCCGGGCTGGTGCGGCCGATGCCAGCGGTCAATCTCGCTTCTTCCTCGGGATGAAGTGCGGTGGCTATCGGGATGCGGCTGTCGGCCGGATCTGTGCGGCCGCCGGGAAACACGAATTTTCCCGGCATGAAGGCATGACGGGCGTGGCGCCGGCCCATCAGCACCAGGAATTCGTCGCCCTTGCGGTCGAGCAGGATCAGCGTCGCGGCGTCGCGCGGGCGTATAGGCTTGGCATCGAGCGCGATCCGCTCAACCTTGTCGATTTCCGCCTTGGTCATAACGTCCATGCGCTCGACCTAGCGGAATCTTCTCCGATGCGGAAGTGGCGTCCAGCCATGCCGATTGCGCCAGCCTCGGTTTCAAGCCTCGGGATGCGACTCGATCAGATCTTCTTCACCGCCAAAGCCGTGCATATGAAATGCCCATTGCAGGCCGATGACAGCGCCCTTGACTGGCTGCAGCAGGACGACGGCGAGAATGATGGTCAATGGCACCCAGATGGCGATGTGCTGCCAGGTCGACAGCGTCGAGGTCGCTTCGACACCCATGAAGGCGCCGAGCACGATGTGGCCGACAATGACCACCACAAGATAGGCCGGCAGGTCGTCGGCGCGATGGTGGTGAAGTTCCTCGCCGCAATGATCGCATTTGTCGACGGTCTTGACGAAGGCGCGAAACAGCTTGCCCTCGCCGCAATGCGGGCAGCGGCCGAGCATGCCGCGCTTCATTGCCGTCCATAGCGGCCGGGCGGTCCGGCCCGAGTGATGTTCGCCGCCGAAAATCCGTTCTTCCACCTGCAGTTCTGTTGGCATTACCGTCTCCTGCCGCGCGAGCCTGGACGCGATTGCGACGCCCGGGCGCGGCCTTTGGCCTTGTGGAACGACCGTTTGGAGCCGGGCAGCGGCTTTGGCTCGGTCAGCATCTCGAAACGCATCGCGCCGGCCATCGGCGCCACCTCGATCAGGCGAACCTCGACGCGATCAGCAAGCTGATAGCCCTTGCCGGTGCGTTCTCCGAAAAGCGATCGAGCAGTTTCGTCGTATATATAGTAGTCGCCGCCCAGGGTTGAAACCGGAATGAAGCCATCCGCGCCATACTGCGGCAATTGGACAAACAGGCCCGATTTGGTGACGCCTGAGATGCGGGCGTCGAAACGGTCGTCGATGCGCTCGGCGAGATAGGCGGCGATCAGCCGGTCGACCGTGTCGCGCTCGGCGGCCATCGCGCGCCGCTCGGTCGCCGAAATCAGCGCCGAGACCTCTTCCAGCCGCTCCGCCTCGTCCTGCGTCAGGCCCCCCGGACCAAGGCCGAGTGCGGCAATCAGCCCGCGATGCACGATCAGGTCGGCATATCTGCGGATCGGCGAGGTGAAATGCGCGTAGCGCTTCAGGTTGAGGCCGAAATGGCCGATATTGGCGGGCGAATATTCGGCCTGGCTCTGCGAGCGCAGCACCACTTCGTTGACCAGCCCCTCATTGTCGGCGCCGCGCACGCGAGCGAGGATGCCGTTGAACTGGTTCGGCCGCATTTGCGCGCCGCGCGCCAGCGACATGCCGAGCGTCTGCAGGAATTCACGCAACGATTCCTGCTTGGCGAGCGAGGGCGCATCGTGGATGCGGTAGACCAGCGCCTGGCGCTTCGCCTCGAGTGTCTCGGCGGCGGCGACATTGGCCTGGATCATGAACTCTTCGATCAGCTTGTGCGCGTCGAGCCGCTCCGGCACGACGACCTTGTCGACGGTGCCGTCCTGCTTGAGCAGGATCTTGCGCTCGGGCAGATCGAGCTCAAGCGGCTGGCGCGTGTCGCGGCCGCGCTTCAGGATCGCGTAGGCGTCCCATAGCGGCTTCAGCACCGTATCGAGGATCGGGCCAGTCGTGTCATCCGGTGCGCCGTCGATCGCCGCTTGCGCCTGCTGATAGGCGAGTTTCGCCGCCGACTTCATCATGACGCGATGGAAGGAGTGTCTGAGTTTGTGGCCATCGGCCGAGAAAGTCATCCGCACCGCTATCGCCGGACGATCCTGGCCTTCGCGCAGTGAACAGAGGTCGTTCGAGATGCGCTCCGGCAGCATCGGCACGACGCGGTCGGGGAAATAGACCGAATTGCCGCGCTTCAGCGCTTCGCGATCGAGCGCCGTGGCATAGCGCACGTATGCAGCGACATCCGCAATGGCGACGGTGACAACCACGCCGCCGGCGTTCTTCTCGTCGGTGTCGGGCATAGCGAACACCGCGTCGTCATGATCCTTGGCGTCGGCCGGATCGATGGTGAGCAGCGGCAGCTCGCGCCAATCCTCGCGGTCGGCAAGCGTCGCCGGCTTGACCGCCTCCGCCTCGGCGATAACGTCGGCGGGGAAAATATGCGGAATGTCGTGTGCGTGGATGGCGATCATCGAGACCGCCTTTTCGCTGGTCAGCGACCCCAACACCGCCAGAACCTTGGCTCGCGGCAGCCCGTAGCGCGAGGCCCGCGCCGGCTCGACCTCGACCAGGTCGCCGTTCTTGGCGCCGTTCTGGAATTCCTTGTCGACGACCAGCTCCGGCTGACGCCTTTCCACCGGCTCGATGCGGAACGTGCCGTCCTTCAGCACACGGAAAACGCCGAGAACCGCATCGGTGCGCTTCTCGAATATCTTCATCACCCGGCCGGTATAGGCCGGGCCTGCCGGATCGTCGGTCGGAAAGGTCTTGGCCAGCACGCGGTCGCCGATGCCCGGCGTCGGGCCATTGCCGCCGCGCGACACGCGGATCGCTATGACCGGAGGTTCGCCATTGCCGATCGCTTCGGTCGGGTGCGCCAGCAGCACACCGTCGGCGTCACGGCCGAAGATGTCGAGCACCGCGACGTGGGGCAGGGCGCCGACACGGGCAAGCCGCTTGCGCTCCTTGGTCAGCAGGCCTTCATCCTGCAGGTCGCGCAAGACGTCCTTCAGCCAGATACGGTCTTCGCCGCGTAGCGCAAACGCCTTGGCGATGTCGCGTTTTCCGGCGCGGTCCGGATTTTCGGCGATGTAACGCAGTATCTCGTCGCGTGAAGGCCGGTAATTGTCCCTGACCTTGGCACGGGTATCGGCGGTGCGCAGATCGCCGTGGCTTCTTCCGGAGACTTTGCGCGCCAATCCGTCCTATCCCTTTTTCCTGGCCGCCGGTTTTTTGGCCGCAGCCGGTTTCTTCGCAGGCGCGGCCGCTTTGCGGAAGGGCTTCCTGGCGCCGTTGCCGCCCTTGGCTTCCTTTTCCGCAATGAGCGCCACCGCATCCTCGATCGTCACCGATTGCGGATCCTTGCCCTTCGGCAGCGTCGCATTGACCTTGCCGAAATTCACATAAGGCCCGTATTTGCCGTCGCGCACGACTATCTTGCCGCCGCCGGCAGGATGCTCGCCCAGTTCCTTGAGCGCAGCGGCTGTGCCGCCATTGCGGCCGCCTTTGCCCTTCAATTGCTTCTCGGCGATCACCGAGACGGCGCGATTGAGGCCGATCGAGAACACGTCCTCGATGCTGTCGAGATTGGCGTAGGTGCCGTCATGCAGCACGAACGGCCCGTAGCGCCCCAGCCCGGCCGAAATCATCTTGCCGGATTCCGGATGCTTGCCGACGTCGCGCGGCAGCGACAACAAGGCGAGCGCCTTTTCGTGATCGATCGAATCGACCGTCCAGCCCTTGGGCAGACTGGAACGCTTGGCATCCTTGCCGTCGCCGCGCTGGATATAGGGGCCGAACCGGCCATTGCGCAGCGTGATCTCCTCGGCGGTATAGGGGTCCTTGCCGAGCACTTTGGTGCCGTCTTCACCACCGCCGTTCTCGCCATTGGGATTGGCGGCGTCGCCGAGCTGGCGGGTGAAGGAGCATTCGGGATAGTTCGAACAGCCGACGAAGGCGCCAAACTTGCCGAGCTTCAGCGACAGGTTGCCGGTGCCGCATTTCGGACAGATACGCGGGTTCGAACCGTCTTCGCGCGCGGGAAAGACCAGCGGCGCCAGTTCCTCGTTCAATGCATCGAGGACGTCGGTGACGCGCAACTCCTTGATGTCGGCGACGGCGCCGGAAAAATCCTTCCAGAAATCGCGCAGCACGTCCTTCCATGCGAGCTTGCCGTCGGAAATCTCGTCGAGCTTTTCCTCCAGCGAAGCGGTGAAGTCGTACTCGACATAACGCTCGAAGAAGCTTTCGAGGAAGGCCGACAATAGCCGGCCCTTTGCCTGCGGCACCAGCTTGCGCTTGTCGATGGTGACATAGTCACGATCCTCGAGCGTCTTCAGGATCGCCGTATAAGTCGACGGCCGGCCGATGCCCAACTCTTCCAGCTTCTTGATCAGCGAAGCTTCCGAATAACGCGGCGGCGGCTCGGTGGTGTGCTGGGTGGCGTTGATCGCCTCGCGTGTGAGCTGCTCGCCGGCACGGATCTCGGGCAGGCGGCGGCTTTCCTCGTCTTCCGAATCTTCTTCCTTCTGCTCGATGTAAGCGGCAAGGAAGCCGTCGAAGCGAACAACCGAGCCTACAGCGCGAAGCTCGGCGGTGCGCGGGCCGTTGACTGCCTCTATCTCGACCGTGGTGCGCTCTATCTCGGCCGGCTGCATCTGGCTGGCGATGGCGCGTTTCCAGATCATCTCGTAAAGCCGCGCCTGGTCGGCGTCGAGATACTGCTTGACGGAAGCCGCCGTGCGCATGAAATCGGTCGGACGGATCGCTTCGTGCGCCTCCTGGGCATTCTTGGCCTTGGCGGAATAGTAGCGCGGCTTTTCAGGCAGGTATTTAGGGCCGAATTCCTTGGCAATCGCATCGCGTGCGGCAGAGATCGCCTCCGGTGCCATCTGCACGCCATCGGTCCGCATATAGGTGATCAGGCCGGTGGTCTCACCGCCGATCTCCATGCCCTCATAGAGCCGCTGCGCCACCTGCATGGTGCGATTGGCCGAAAAGCCGAGACCCGATGAGGCTGCCTGCTGCAGCGTCGAGGTGGTGAAGGGCGGCCCGGGATTGCGCTTGGTCGGCTTCGCTTCGACAGACGCCGCCTTGAAGCTGGCGCCTTCGAGCATCGCTTTGATGTCGTCGGCCTGCGCCTTGTTGGAAATGTCGAGCTTTTGCAGCTTCTTGCGCTCGAAGGCGGTCAGCCGCGCCTCGAAATTTTCCTTGCGCGGCGTACCGAGAATGGCGGCGACCTGCCAGTATTCCTCGCGGATGAAGCGCTCGATCTCGGATTCGCGGTCGCAGACCAGACGCAGCGCCACCGACTGGACGCGGCCGGCGGAGCGGGCGCCGGGCAGCTTGCGCCACAGCACGGGCGACAGCGTGAAGCCGACCAGATAGTCGAGCGCGCGGCGGGCGAGATAGGCATCGACCAGCGGCGCGTCGATCTGGCGCGGATTGGCCATCGCCTCCAGCACGGACGCCTTGGTGATGGCGTTGAAGACGACGCGGCTGACCGGCTTGTCCTTCAACGCGCGCTTTTGCTTCAGCACTTCCAGGACATGCCAGGAGATCGCTTCGCCCTCGCGGTCCGGATCGGTGGCGAGGATCAGCCCGTCGGCGTCCTTGACCGCCTTGGCAATATCGGCGAGACGCTTTCCAGACGCGGTGTCGACGGCCCAGGACATGGCAAAGTCCTCATCCGGACGCACCGAGCCATCCTTGGCCGGCAGATCGCGGACATGGCCGAACGAGGCCAGAACCTTGTAGTTCTTGCCGAGATATTTGTTGATTGTCTTCGCCTTGGCCGGCGATTCGACGACGACGACGTCCATACGGTCTCATATCAGTTGTGATGCGGCAGAAGAATTCCGCTGCGCGCGACGAAATCTCGTTCAATGTGTCGCTCACATGGCCGC
Organism: Mesorhizobium sp. M0522; assembly: GCF_040321085.1. Classification (NCBI taxonomy): domain Bacteria; kingdom Pseudomonadati; phylum Pseudomonadota; class Alphaproteobacteria; order Hyphomicrobiales; family Phyllobacteriaceae; genus Mesorhizobium; species Mesorhizobium sp. M0522. The sequence continues at coordinate 22,611 of NZ_JAMYQW010000039.1, read as the reverse complement.
GCTTTTGCATCCGGTCAAGGCCAAGCAGTCAAAATGCGGCCCTGTACCGAATGTGCAACCTAACGGCGCCATGCGATTTTCCGCAATCCTGGATAAGGGAAATGGCCAGCCTATCACTGGACAAGCCCGGCAATTGATCCTGGAGAACGGGACAAACTCTCCCGCGGATATAAGAGAAACATCGAGCACGCGCCAGCCCTGCTTGAACAGATGCTGTGAAGCGCGCAATCGGTAGCCCGGCATTTTGCTCGGACAGTCGCAAGGAAGTACCGTGCTGAAAAGCTGGCCGCCAGGGCGGTTGGGTCGAGTTCCCAGCGACCAACCGTGTTACCGCCTGTTACAGCCGATCAGAAGCTCAAGGCCTAGTCGGCCTTGGCGATGTGCCAGACGCCGCCGACACCCTCGCCGGTCACGTCGCCGGTCTTCTTGTCCTTGATGAACGTGTAGAGCGGCTTACCTTCGTAGGCCCACATCCTGGTGCCGTCGGTGCGGTCGACGATCGTCCACTCGCCCTCGGCCTTGGCGTTGGCGTCAGCCTTCAGCGGCGGCCAATTGGCGGCGCATTTGTCGTAGCAGTTCGACTTGCCCGCCTCGTCCTTGTCGTAGGTGTAGAGCGTCATGCCGCTGGCGTCGGTGTAGATCTTGGTGCCGCCGACCTCCGCTTCCTTCCACGCCTCGGCGGCGAAGGATGCGGCAGTGCCGAGCAAAAGCGCGGCCATGCCAATTGGGATCGTTTTCATGGACTTCTCCCTGGATCATTCGAAAAGCGCGCGGAACAACGCAGCTTCGTTTGATCAACGCTGCCTGGCTGCCCTTTCTTCCCGGGCGGGCGTCGACTTGCTACCCAATGTGATGGGGCCACGCGATGGTGATTGGCGGACGACCGCCGTCGCGGCTATATGGCTGCGCAGTCATCGGGAGACGGAAATGGCATTGGACGTCGGCTATGTCAGTGCGATCGGGGCGGGAGCGATTTCCTTCCTGTCCCCCTGCGTGCTGCCGCTGGTGCCGCCTTACCTGTGCTATATGGCCGGCGTGTCGGTCGACGATTTTCGCGGCGAGGCCGGCATTACGGCAAAGGCCGGTGCGCGAGGCGCGCTGGTTAATTCCTCCATCGCCTTCGTGCTCGGCTTCTCGACCGTCTTCGTCGCGCTCGGCGCCGGTGCCTCGACCATCGGCCATCTGCTGCGGGTCTGGCAGGAGCCGCTGGCAATGGCGGCCGGCGTGCTGATCATCCTGATGGGGCTGAATTTCCTCGGCGTACTGCGCATCCCTTTGCTTTCACGCGAGGCGCGCTTCCAGTCACAAGGCAAGCCGGCCAGCCTGATCGCCGCTTACGTAATGGGCCTGGCCTTCGCCTTTGGCTGGACGCCCTGTATCGGCCCGGTGCTGGGGCCGATCCTGACGCTTGCCGGCGGCCGCGAGACGGTGGGCGAGGGCGCGCTGCTGCTTGCCGCCTATTCGCTCGGCCTCGGTATTCCCTTCCTCGTTGCGGCGCTGTTTTCAGGCGCCTTCATGCGCTTTCTCGGGAAATTCCGCGTCCATCTCGGCCGCGTCGAAAAGGCCATCGGCGCGTTGCTGGTGGTCGCCGGCGTGTTTTTCCTGACCGGCGGCGTGCAGGCGGTGTCCTATTGGTTGCTCGAGAATTTTCCGGTGCTGGGGCAATTGGGATAGGTTTGCCGCCCGGCCGAAGCGCGAGGCCGTAGCTGCGGCGCAGGGCACCGCAGCTACGCGGTCCATTCACCTTCGAAATAGCCCGGCTGGTCGATATCGGCGATGAGCCCGGGTCCGCTCGGCGCCCACCCCAGCAGCGCGCGAGTCCGCTCGCTCGAGGTCGGGACATCCATCGCCGCGAACATCGCGAACCAGCCAAAATGATCGGCGGCTTCTTCCGCGGACTTGGCGACGACCGGCACGTTCAGGCGCCGGCCGATCACGCCGGCGATGTCCTTGAACGGCACGCCTTCTTCGGCGATCGCGTGATATCGCCCGCCATCGGCTCCATGCTCGAGCGCAAGCCGGTAAACGCGGGCGGCATCGAACCGATGCACGGCAGGCCAGCGATTGAGCCCTTCGCCGATATAGGCCGACACGCCCTTCTTGCGAGCGAGGTCGATGAGAATAGGAACGAAGGCGTGGTCGCCTTGGCCATGGACCGACGGAGGAAGGCGCACAACCGACGCGCGCACGCCGCGTGCCGCCAGCGCGGCGGCTGTCGCTTCGGAGGCCCGGGGATACGAAGCGGAAGAGGGGACAGGCGCATCTTCCTCGGTCGCGATACGGCCCCGCGCCTGGAGCGCGGTTCCGGAGGTGACGAGCAGGGGCCGCTCGGAGCCTTCGAGTGCACCGCCCAAGGCCTCGATGGCGCGCCGGTCCATCTCGCAATTTTGCGCGAATTTCGAGAAGTCGTGGTTGAAGCCGGTATGGATCACTCCATCAGCTGCCGCTGCGCCCCTGCTGAGGCTTTCGAGGTCTTCGAGGTCACCTCGATGCACCTCGGCTCCGGTGGCTGCAAGCGACTTGGCCGACGCCGCCGAGCGGGCGAGGCCGAGCACCTGATGGCCGGCGCCGATGAGTTCTTGAACGACGGCAGAACCGACGAATCCGGTCGCTCCGGTAACGAAAACACGCATCACGACTTCTCCTTGTTCGTTTCTGACCACGACCATTTTCGCGGCACAGTTGTGTCGTGATAGGCGCTTGAGAAAATACGATCTATGCGGTAAAGTCCGTATTATCTTCGCAATCGTCCGGAATGACCTGTGGATCCCCTTTCAGATGTGCTCTCGCTGCTGAAGCCGCGAAACTATATGTCGGCCGGTTTCGATGCTGGTGGTGAATGGTCGATCCAGTTCCCCGACCAGCAGCAAAGCATCAAGACCGGAGCGGTGATCTCCGGCCGGTGCTGGCTATTAGTGGAGGGCGTTGCCGACGCAGTGCGCCTTGAGACGGGCGACTGCTTCCTGCTGCCGAGTGGACGGCCTTTCCGCCTTGCAAGCGACATGAGCTTGTCGCCTGTTGAAGCCGTCAAGATTTTTCCGCCAGCGCGGGCCGGCGGTGTCGTGACCCACAATGGCGGCGGTGATTTCTTTCTGGTCAGCAGCCGCTTCGCGCTTGGCGGCAATCATGCCGGCATCCTGTTGCGGATGCTGCCAGCCATTGTGCATATCCGCAAAGAGTCGGACCAGTCGGCGCTGCGCTGGTCGGTGGAGCGGATGATGCAGGAGCTGCGCGAGTCACAGCCGGGCGGCTTTCTGGTGATCCAGCACCTCGCCCACATGATGCTGGTTCAGGCGCTGCGGCTGCATCTTTCGGAAGGATTGAAAGGCGGCATCGGCTGGCTCTTTGCCCTCGCGGACAAACAGATCGGCGCGGCGATCAGCGCCATGCATGACGATCCGGCGCATGGCTGGACGTTACAGGAACTGGCGGAACGGGCCGGCATGTCGCGATCGACCTTTGCGCTCAGATTCAAGGAGACGGTTGGCGCGTCGCCGATGGACTATTTGACGCGGTGGCGAATGCTGCTGGCCGGCGACCGGCTGACGAATTCCAGCGATCCCGTCGCCGTCATAGCGCTTTCGCTCGGCTACGAATCCGAAAGCGCCTTCAGCACAGCCTTCAAGCGGGTCATGAACTGTTCGCCACGGCAATACGGCCGTGGCCGAGCCTCCAGTTTCGCATCACGCAACGAGGCGGAAGCCGCCTGAGCCGATCGGCTTGAGCGTGTCGCGGGTTGGAGGTTCCACCGTCTCACCGGAATTTAACCGCATTGGTGCAGCATGGCGCCGGTGCTACTAACGCTTCGATTCCAGACCCCTTTCAACGGTTGCTGTCCCCATGAGCCAGAGATCCTGCCTGTCCATCATCCTCGCCGCCGGCGAAGGCACGCGCATGAAGAGTGCAGTGCCGAAAGTGCTGCACACAATCGCCGGCCTGCCGATGGTTGCCCATGTCGTCAAGGCGGCCGAAGCCGCCGGCAGCGGCGAGTTGGCGCTGGTGATCGGCCACGGCGCCGATGAGATGCGCAAGGCCGCACTCAAGTTTGCGCCGAAGGCCGAGGCTTTCGTTCAGGAAAAACGTCTCGGCACCGCGCACGCCGTGCTTGCCGCACGCGCAGCAATATCAAGAGGTTATGACGACATCTTGGTGATGTTTGGTGACACGCCGTTGATCGATCCGGAAGCGCTCGCGGCGGCGCGGCTGAAGCTGGCGGAAGGTGCGGCCGTCGTCGTGGTCGGCTTCCGTACGGAAAATCCTTCGGGCTACGGCCGGCTTATCGAAAAGGCCGGCAAGCTCGTGGCCATCCGCGAGGAGAAGGACTGCTCGGACGAGGAGAAGAAAATCACCTTCTGCAATGGCGGGCTGATGGCGGTCGCCGGCAGGCACGCGCTGAAGCTGCTCGATCAAGTCGGCAGCAAGAACGCCAAGGGCGAGTATTATCTCACCGACATCGTCGAGATCGCCGCTGCGCAGGGACTTGATGTCGTAGCCACCGAAGCCAGTTTCGAGAACGCGCTCGGCATCAACAACCGTGCCGAGCTTGCCCAGGCGGAAGGTATCTGGCAGCAGCGCCGCCGGCGCGAGGCGATGCTTTCTGGCGTTACGCTGATCGCGCCCGAAACCGTGTTCTTCTCGCACGATACCGAGATCGGTGCCGACACGATCGTCGAGCCCAATGTCTGGTTCGGACCGGGCGTGAAAATCGCGACGGGTGCCAAGATCCATGCCTTCAGCCATATCGAAGGCGCCACCATCGCGTCGAATTGCGATGTCGGGCCGTTCGCGCGGCTGCGGCCCGGGGCCGATCTGAGAACCAAGGCCAAGGTCGGCAATTTCTGCGAGGTAAAGCAGGCGATCGTCGAGGAGGGCGCGAAGGTCAACCATCTGACCTATATCGGCGATGCCCGCATCGGCGCCGGTGCCAATATCGGCGCCGGCACCATCACCTGCAATTATGACGGCTATTCGAAATTCTTCACCGATATCGGCGAAGGTGCCTTCATCGGCTCGAACTCCTCGCTGGTGGCGCCGGTGTCGATCGGCAAGGGCGGCTACATCGCCTCGGGCAGCGTCATCACCGAAAGCGTACCCGACGATGCGCTGGCCTTCGGCCGCGCCCGCCAGCGGACTCTATCCGGCAAGGGCAAGGAGTTGCGAGAGCGTTTTTCTCAGGCCGCGGCGGCCCGCAAAAAAGGGTAGACTAGCGGAACTCGGCGACAAGCTGGATTTCGCCGACGATTGCATCGTTGAAGGCCGACAGGTCTTCGGCCGGGATCCAGTATTCCAGATGCGCCCGGCTGCCGGCATGCTGGACGCTGTAACGGTCCAGAAAGCTACGACGCACCTCGAAACGCGTCACGAAACCTGATCCGCTCGCGGGCACATTCCAGTCTCGGGCGATCTGGGTGGCATAGGCCTCGCTGGTGACCGGATAGAAGATCGGCTGATCGGCAAGTCGAGGAGGAAAGGCGCGCATCCCTGCCCCCTGGATCAACTCCAGTTCGCGGGGCCCAACCGGACGCCAAAGCGTCACCGTGTCAATTCGTTCGTTCATAGCCGCATCATGTCTTTGACTGATTTCTGGAGCCGTTGAGCCGAGATAGGATACATAAGCGGAGAAACTGAGCAATTGCAGTAACCGGATTGCAAGTGCGCCCTGTCATGGTGCATCTGTGCAGGATAGTCCGGCTGATACCGGACGAAATGGAATGTGATTTTTCGCGGCAGCCCGGCAGTCTCTAAATAGCGCCGGGTTTGAGGTCGGAATCGGGGGCAAGCGCCATGTGCGGTATCGTTGGAATTGTCGGTAACTCGCCGGTTGCGCCGCTTATCGTCGATGCGCTGAAAAGGCTCGAATATCGCGGCTATGACTCGGCCGGCGTCGCCACGATCGAGCACGGCAGGCTTGACCGCCGCCGCGCCGAGGGCAAGCTGGTCAATCTCGAGCGCCGGCTGAAGGACGAACCGCTCGACGGCATGATCGGCATCGGCCACACGCGCTGGGCCACACATGGCGTTCCGAACGAGAGCAATGCGCATCCGCATTTTTCCGACGGCGTCGCCATCGTCCATAACGGGATCATCGAGAATTTCGCCGAATTGCGCGACGAGCTGATGCGCGACGGCTACAGTTTCGCCTCGCAGACCGATACCGAAGTCGTCGCTCATCTGGTGGCGCGCGAACTGGCCAAGGGGCTGAAGCCGGTTGAGGCGGCGCACAAGGCGCTGAAGCGGCTGGAAGGCGCCTTTGCGCTCGCCATCATGTTCAAGGGCGACGAGGATCTGATCGTCGGCGCGCGCAACGGCCCGCCGCTCGCGGTCGGTCATGGCGACGGCCAGATGTTCCTTGGCTCCGACGCCATTGCGCTTGCCCCTTTCACCAATTCGATCACCTATCTGGAAGACGGCGACTGGGCGGTGGTGCGCCGCAACGAGGTCGATATCTTCGACATGGGCGGCAACAAGGTCGACCGCAAACGCCAACAGTCGCTCAGCACGAGCTTCATGGTCGACAAAGGCAACCGCCGCCATTTCATGGAAAAGGAAATCCATGAGCAGCCGGAAGTGATCTCGCACACGCTGGCGCATTATGTTGATTTCGTCAGCGGCGTCTCGAAGCCGCTCGACCTGCCGTTCGATTTCGCCAAGATCGACCGGCTGGCGATCTCGGCCTGCGGCACCGCCTATCTCGCCGGGCTGATCAGCAAATACTGGTTCGAGCGCTATGCGCGGCTGCCGGTCGACATCGATGTCGCTTCGGAGTTCCGCTATCGCGAGATGCCGCTGTCGAAGAACGATGCCGCTTTCTTCATCTCGCAATCGGGTGAGACCGCCGACACGCTGGCGTCGCTGCGCTACTGCCGCAAGGCCGGCATGAAGATCGGCGCGGTCGTCAATGTGCGCGAATCGACCATGGCGCGCGAATCCGACGTCATCCTGCCGACATTGGCCGGCCCGGAGATCGGCGTCGCTTCGACCAAGGCGTTCACCTGCCAGCTTTCCGTGCTGGCCTCGCTGGCGGTCCGGGCTGGCGTGGCGCGCGGAACGATTTCGCAGGAGCAGGAGAAAACGCTGATACGCGAGCTGTCGGAAGCGCCGCGTTATGCGAACCAGGTGCTGAAGCTCGACGGGCAGATCGAAAAGATCGCGCGCGACCTTTCGCACTACAAAAACGTGCTTTATCTCGGCCGCGACACCAATTTTCCGCTGGCCATGGAAGGCGCGCTGAAGCTCAAGGAAATTTCCTATATCCACGCCGAAGGCTATGCCGCCGGCGAGTTGAAGCACGGCCCGATCGCGCTGATCGACGAGAACATGCCCGTCATCGTCATCGCGCCGCATGACCGCATCTTCGAAAAGACCGTGTCGAACATGCAGGAGGTCGCGGCACGCGGCGGCAAGATCATCCTGATCACCGACAGCAAGGGCGCCGCACACGCTACGGTGAAGACGATGGAGACGATCGTTTTGCCGGACGTGCCGGAAATCATCTCGCCGATCATCTACGCGCTGCCGATCCAGATGCTCGCCTACTTCACCGCCGTGTTCATGGGCACGGACGTCGACCAGCCGCGCAATCTGGCGAAATCGGTAACGGTGGAATGATCGGTTCCAAACGGCTACCGATAGGGTCCAAACGACAATTTAGTATCAGTTATTGATACATATTTCTTGCACCCTCTCTTGTATCAATGTATGATACAAGACGAGGGCAGAAGTTGATCGTTTCGTTCAAAGGCAAAGCGGTGGAAGCGGTTGCCGAGGGGAAGGCACCGAAAGGTTTTCCACCGGATCTGGTTGCCCGTGGCGAACGTCGTCTTCGAGCGATCGAAAACGCCGCACAATTGAACGACCTTCGATCGCCACCCGGAAATCGCCTTGAAGCCCTGAAAGGGAGCAGAGCTGGGCAGCATTCAATTCGTATCAACGACCAATGGCGTATCTGCTTCAAATGGACCAACGCTGGCGCCGAAGAGGTGGAGATCGTCGACTACCATTGAGCGGGCACTTGCCCTAAACCCTTGAGGTCTCTGAACCATGCTCAAGTTCGTTCGTCCAATTCACCCCGGAGAGTTCCTGCGCGAGGAATATCTCGTCCCGCTCGGTATGAGTGCCGGTGCGCTGGCGAAGAAGCTCAATCTTCCTCGTACCCGTATCGAACGCATTGCCAAGGAAGAGATCGGCCTGACTCCTGATACCGCGCTTCGCCTCGCCAGGTTCTTCAACACCACGCCGGAATTCTGGATGAATTTTCAGCAGGCTTATGAACTTGAAACCGAGGCGAAGAAACTCGCGCCGGAGCTCGAGAAGATCGAACCGCTGGAAGCCGCGGCATAGTTGATCTTTTAAAAACTTCGCCATTCCAAAGCGCCTTGGGGTTCAGTAGTGTCGCGCTGCAAACACACGCTGCGGTGAACCATGTCGGATGCTCTCAAGACCTCAGGCATGACCCGGCTGAGAAACTATTTCCTGACCGGCTTCGTCGTTTGCGCGCCGCTGGCGATTACTGCCTACATTGCCTGGTCGCTGATCGGCTGGGTCGATTCCTGGGTGAAACCCTACATTCCGGTACGCTACAATCCGGACACCTACCTGCCGTTTCCAGTGCCGGGTTTTGGGCTGATCGTTGCCTTGATCCTCATCACCTTCATCGGCTTTATGACCGCCAATATCGTTGGCCGCGCCATCGTCAACTTCGGCGAGCGCCTGCTTGGCCGCATGCCGCTGGTGCGCGGCATCTACCGTTCGCTGAAGCAGATTTTCGAGACCGTGCTGTCGAACAAGGGCGACATGTTCCGCCAGGTCGGGTTGGTCGAATATCCGCGCAAAGGGGTCTGGTCGCTGGTCTTCGTCGCCAGCGAGAAGGAAACCGAGATCAACCAGAAGCTCGACCGGGAAGGCGATCCGCTGATTGCCGTATTCATGCCATGTACGCCCAACCCGACGACGGGCTTTCTGATGTATGTGCCGAAATCCGACATTGTGCTGCTCGACATGACAATCGAGGACGGAGCCAAGCTGATCGTGTCCGCCGGCTTGGTGGCGCCGGCGGTCAAAATGGTGACGGTGAACGGCGAGCAGATCCACGGCGCGCTTGCCAATCCTCCGCTCGACACGATGCCTCAGCCGGCACGCAGGAGCCGCACGGCCTCGTCGCGGCCGAACAGATAGAGCAACAGGCGCAGCGCCGTGCCGCGTTCGGACTGCAATTCCGGATCGCGCGACAGGATCAGCCGCGCATCGTCGCGAGCGGCCTCGAGCAGGTCGGCATGCGTCTCGATGCGCGCCACCTGGAAGCCCGGCGTGCCGGACTGGCGGGTGCCGAGCAACTCGCCTTCGCCGCGCAGCTTCAGATCCTCTTCGGCGATACGGAAGCCGTCCTCGGTCTCGCGCATTACCGACAAACGGCGTTTTGCCGTCTCGCCGAGCGGATCCTTGTAGAGCAGCACGCACGATGAAGGCTTGTCGCCACGCCCGACCCGGCCGCGCAATTGGTGCAACTGGGTAAGGCCAAAACGCTCGGCATGCTCGATAACCATGATTGTCGCATCAGGCACATCGACGCCGACCTCGATCACTGTGGTGGCGATCAGGATACGGGTGTCACCCTGCTTGAAGGCGCGCATCGCCTCGTCTTTGTCGGTGCCTTTCATGCGGCCGTGCACCAGGCCGATGCGGTCGCCGAACAGCGGCTCCAGCGAGGCAAAACGGTCCTCGGCCGACATCAGCTTGATCTCCTCGGATTCCTCGACCAGCGGACAGATCCAGTAGATTTTCTGGCCATCGGCGACGGCGTCGAGCATGCGTCCGATCAGTTCGTCGAGCCGTTCAAGCGGCAAGGTGACGGTGCGGATCGGCTGGCGGCCGGCCGGCTTTTCCGTCAGCTTCGACACATCCATGTCGCCGAATGCAGTCAGCACCAGCGTCCGCGGTATCGGCGTTGCCGTCATCACCAGCATGTCGGGCGCGTCGCCCTTGGCGGTGATCGCAAGGCGCTGGTGGACACCGAAACGGTGCTGCTCGTCGACGACGGCGAACACGAGGTCACGGAACGTCACCGTTTCCTGGAACAGCGCATGGGTGCCGACGACGATGTCGATGTCACCATTGGCCAGCCCGGTCAGCGTGTCGGCACGCTCGCGGCCCTTTTCGCGACCTGTGAGGACGGCGACACGCAGGCCGGCCCGTTCCGCCAACGGCGCAATCGTTGCCAGATGCTGGCGCGCCAGGATTTCGGTCGGCGCCATCAATGCCGCCTGGCCGCCGGCTTCGACGGCACGCGCCATGGCAAGCAGCGCGACCACCGTCTTGCCGGAGCCGACATCGCCCTGCAAAAGGCGCAGCATGCGTTCGGGGTCACCGAGATCGGCGTTGATTTCGGCAAGCGCCATTTCCTGCGACATGGTCAGCGAATAGGGGAGTGCCACGCGCAGTTGTTCGACTATGCGGCCGTCGCCGACGAGTGGCCGGCCAGATAATCGGCGGACCTTGGCCCGCACCAGCGCCAGCGATACCTGGCCGGCCAAGAACTCGTCATAGGCAAGGCGCCGCCACGCTGCGCCGTCGACAGAGACGTCGATCGGGTCGGCAGGATTGTGGATGCGGTTGAGCGCATCGCTGAAAGCAGGAAAGGCATGGCGGCGCCGGAACTCACCGTCCTGCCATTCGGGCAGCACCGGCAGGCGGGCCAGCGCCTGGCCGATGGCCCGGCGCAGCACCTTGCCCGAGAGCCCGGCGGTCAGCGGATAGACCGGCTCGACCAGCGGCAGGTTTTCCGCGTCGCCGGCAAGTGCGATATGGTCGGGGTGAACCATGGTCGGGCGGCCGTTGAACCATTCCATGCGGCCGGAGACGACGACATGCTCGCCTACGGGCATCGCCTTTTCGAGATAGGCGGCATGGGCATGGAAGAAGGTCAGCGCGATTTCGCCGGTGTCGTCATGGGCGTAGACCCGGTAGGGTACCGACCTGTTGCCGCGCGGCGGCGGCTGGTGGCGGTCGATGCGGACGCCGAGCGTAACGATGGCGCCTTCCGCCGAGCCGGCGATGCCAGGCCGGTTGCGGCGATCGATGACGGTATGCGGCAGCACGAACAAGAGATCCCCGGCGCGCGCGGCCCGGTGGCCGAGGTCGGCTGCTACGACTTTTTCGATCAGGGCGCCAACTTTTGGCCCGACCCCGGCAAGCGAGGTGATCGGGACAAACAGCGGATCGAGGAGGGAGGGACGCATGATGTCAGCTTATGTTGCGGCGACTGTAGCGCAAGGCTGACACCGCCTTCTATCCACGCTATATGCGCCGCCTGGGCAAGGATGTTGCAAGATGACCGGAACGAAACGATCAAGCGAGGGGCTCGATGCCCGCCGCCGCAAGCTTCTGTTTCGTTCGTGGCACCGCGGCATGCGCGAGATGGACCTTATACTCGGCAGCTTCGCCGACGCCGAGATCGGCGCCTTGACCGGCGACGAAATCGACCAATATGAGAGGCTCCTCGACATTCCCGACACCGAATTCCTGCCTCTCGTCACTGGCGAACGCCCGGTTCCGGCGGATATCGACTGTGCCGTCCTGCAAAAAATCCTGGCTTCGCGCCGGGAGATGACCTTCTGAACAACGTGTAGCCATGAGCCTTATCCCTACGATCGGTCTGCCGAAAGGCCGCGCCGGCCAGTTCATCGTCGATGGCGTCGCCGACGGCTACGAAGCCTTTGCCCTGGTGCAGGCTGCGCATGAGATCGCTCCTGACAAGCCAGTGCTGTTCGTGGCGCGCGACGGCCAGCGTCTGCCGGCGATCGTCGAGGCGCTTGCCTTTGCGGCGCCGGGCCTGCCGGTGCTGGAACTGCCGGCCTGGGACTGCCTGCCTTACGACCGCGTCTCGCCCGGCGCCGATGCCGCCGCAAGGCGGCTCGATGCACTGGCCGCAATGATTGCGCTGGCGAAGAAGCCGCACCGCGCCGTCGTCCTCACCACTGCGAATGCGCTGTTGCAACGCATTCCGCCGGCTGAACTCGTCGAGGCGCAGACCTTCCACGCCAAACCCGGCAACCAGATAGACATGAACGTGCTGGTGTCGCGGCTGGAGAATTCCGGCTTCGAGCGAGTGCCGACGGTGCGCGGCATCGGCGAATTTGCGGTGCGCGGCGGCATTCTCGATCTCTTCGCGCCCGGCTGGACGGAGGCACTGCGCCTCGATTTCTTCGGCGATACGCTGGAATCGATCCGCGTCTTCGACACCGCAACCCAGCGCACCATCGGCCAACGCAAATCGATGGCGCTGCAGGCGATGAGCGAGGTGGCGCTGACGCCGGAAACCATCAGCCGCTTCCGCCGCGCCTACATCGAAGCCTTTGGCGCGCCCTCCCGCGACGATGGGCTCTATGCGGCGGTCAGCGAGGGCAGGCGGTTTGCCGGCATGGAGCACTGGCTGCCGTTCTTCTATGAGCGGCTGGAAACCGTCTTCGATTACCTGCCGGATGCGCCTGTGGTTTTCGACCATCTGGCGCATGAGGCACTGGCCGAGCGCCACACTCTGATCCTCGACCACTACGAAGCGCGCAAGAAGCAGGCCGACGGCGCCTTGAAGGACGCGGTGCCCTACAAGCCGGTGCCGCCGGATCTGCTCTATCTGTCGCCCGAGAACCTGATTGCCTCGCTTGGCCCGCGCGAGGCGATAGATTTCACGGCCTTCGACGCGCCCGATGCCGGCGCGAAAAAGGTGTTCCATGCCGGCTCGCGCCACGGCCGCAGCTTCGTCGAGGAACGCGCCGATCCTAACGCCAACGTTTTCGACGTCGTCGTCAAACACATTTCCGGCGAGCGCGCTGGACGCCGCCGTGTCGTCGTCGCCGGCTGGACTGAAGGTTCGCTCGACCGGCTCGGCCAGATCCTGGTCGAGCATCACCTTGGCAATCTGAAGCCGGTGGCGACGCTTGCCGAAGCCGAAAAGCTTGAGCCGGGGCAGGCGGGACTGGCCGTGCTGCCGCTCGAATCCGGCTTCGAGACAGAGAAACTGGTCGTCGTCGCCGAGCAGGACATTCTCGGCGACCGGCTGATCCGGCGCTCGAAGCGCAAGAAGCGTGCGTCCGACTTCATCGCCGAGGCTTCGGCCTTGTCGTCAGGCGATATCGTCGTCCATGCCGACCATGGCATTGGCCGTTTCATCGGGTTGCGTACCATCGAGGCGGTTGGTGCGCCGCACGATTGCCTTGAGATCCACTATGCCGGCGACGATCGGCTATTCTTGCCGGTGGAAAACATCGAGCTGCTGTCGCGCTATGGCTCGGATTCGGCCGAGGCGACGCTCGACAAGCTTGGCGGTGGCGCCTGGCAATCGCGCAAGGCGCGGCTGAAGAAACGCCTGCTCGACATGGCCGGGCAGCTGATCCGCATTGCCGCCGAGCGGCAAATGCGGGCAGCACCGGCGCTGGTGCCGGCGGAAGGCCTCTATGGCGAGTTTGCAGCGCGTTTTCCCTATGAGGAGACCGATGATCAGCAGACCGCGATCGATTCAGTCATGGATGATCTAGGCGCCGGAAAGCCGATGGACCGGCTGATCTGCGGTGACGTCGGCTTCGGCAAGACCGAAGTTGCACTTCGCGCCGCCTTCATTGGGGCGATGGAAGGCTTTCAGGTGGCCATAGTGGTGCCGACGACATTGTTGTCGCGCCAGCATTTCAAGACTTTCTCGCAGCGCTTCTCCGGCCTGCCGATCCGCGTCGCACAGGCCTCGCGGCTGGTCGGCGCCAGGGAATTGGCGGAGACCAAGAAGGGCATCGCCGAAGGCCAGATCGACATCGTCGTCGGCACGCATGCACTGCTCGGCTCCTCGATCTCGTTCAAGAATCTTGGTCTGCTGATCATCGACGAGGAGCAGCATTTCGGCGTCAAGCACAAGGAGCGGCTGAAGGATCTGAAGACCGACGTCCACGTTCTGACTTTGTCGGCGACGCCGATCCCACGCACTCTGCAGCTTGCCTTGACCGGCGTGCGCGAGTTGTCGCTGATCGCTACGCCGCCGGTCGACCGCCTGGCGGTGCGCACCTTCATCTCGCCCTTCGATCCGCTGGTCATCCGCGAGACGCTGCTCAGAGAACGCTACCGCGGCGGCCATTCCTTCTACGTCGTACCGCGCATCAGCGATCTCGCGGAAATCCATGATTTTCTGCGCGAATCTGTACCTGAGCTGAAAGTGGCGGTGGCCCATGGCCAGATGCCGCCCGGCGAGCTCGACGATATCATGAATGCCTTTTATGACGGCCAGTACGATGTGCTTTTGTCGACCACCATCGTCGAATCTGGCCTCGATATTCCGACTGCCAACACGCTGATTGTGCATCGCGCCGACATGTTCGGCCTGTCGCAGCTCTATCAGTTGCGTGGCCGCGTCGGCCGTTCGAAGGTGCGCGCCTATGCGCTGTTCACGCTGCCCGCCAACCGCAAGCTCACCGATACAGCCGAGCGTCGGCTGAAAGTGCTGCAGTCGCTCGACACGCTCGGCGCCGGTTTCCAACTGGCCAGCCACGACCTCGATATCCGCGGCGCCGGCAATCTGCTTGGCGAAGAGCAGTCGGGCCACATCAAGGAGGTCGGCTTCGAGCTCTACCAGCAGATGCTGGAGGAGGCGGTGGCCGAAGTGAAGGATTCCGGCGAGGTGCAGGACGGCGGCTGGTCGCCGCAGATCGCCGTCGGCACGGCGGTGATGATCCCGGAAAGCTACGTCCCGGATCTGCAGCTCAGGCTGGCGCTCTATCGCCGTCTTGGCGATCTCGAAAATACGGAAGAGATCGATGCTTTCGGCGCCGAGCTGATCGACCGGTTCGGGCCGCTGCCGGAAGAGGTAAAGCATCTGTTGAAGATCGTCTTCATCAAGGCGCTTTGCCGCAAGGCCAACGTGGAGAAGCTCGACGCCGGGCCGAAAGGCGTCGTCATCCATTTCCGCAAGCGGGAATTCCCCAATCCGGTCGGGCTGGTCAAGCTCATCGGCGAACAGGGCTCGCTGGCCAAGATCCGACCCGACCAGAGCGTCGTCTTCAGCCGTGACTGGGCGACGCCCGAGAAGCGGCTGGCTGGCTCAGCGGTTGTCATGACGCAGCTGGCGCGGCTGGTGGAGAAGGCGGCGTAGCAGCGCGTCGCTGGTGCTCTGGGCACAGCCGCACCGGCACTTTCGCAGTGCCGTGCTCATTCGCCACGCGACCACTTCCGGTCTAGAATAGGAAATCGGCTTCGTGTATGGAGCCGCGACCCCATATGGGGCGGATTGGCGGGCGATGGCGTCCGTGTGAAAGAGCGTTAGGTGCTTCGATGACGAAATGGTCGCCGAATTCGTGGAGAGCTAAGCCGATCCAGCAGGTTCCAGCCTATCCGGACCTTGCCGCGCTGAGGAACACGGAAGCCCAGCTTGCCACGTTTCCGCCGTTGGTTTTTGCAGGTGAGGCACGCAAGCTGAAGAAGCAGCTTGCAGCCGTCGCTGCCGGTGACGCATTCCTTCTGCAGGGCGGCGATTGCGCCGAGAGCTTCGCCGAGCATGGCGCCGACAATATCCGCGACTTCTTCCGCGTCTTCTTGCAGATGTCGGTGGTGCTGACCTTCGCCGGCGCCCAGCCGGTGGTGAAGGTCGGCCGTGTCGCCGGCCAGTTCGCCAAGCCGCGCTCGTCCGACAATGAGACCAAGGGCGGCGTGACGCTGCCGAGCTATCGCGGCGACATCATTAACGGCATCGAATTCGACGCCAAGTCGCGCATTCCCGATCCTGCAAGACAGGAGATGGCGTACCGCCAGTCGGCGGCGACGCTCAACCTTTTGCGTGCCTTCGCCCAAGGTGGCTATGCCAGCCTGGAGAACGTGCATCAATGGATGCTTGGCTTCGTGTCCGACAGCCCGCAGGGGGAGAAATACGAGTCGCTCGCCAACCGCATCACCGAGACGATGGACTTCATGAAGGCCGTCGGCATCACCTCGGAGACCAATTACGCGCTGCGCGAGACCGACTTCTATACCAGTCATGAGGCGCTGCTGCTCGGTTATGAAGAGGCGCTGACTCGCGTCGATTCGACTTCCGGCGACTGGTACGCCACCTCCGGCCACATGATCTGGATCGGCGATCGAACGCGCCAGCCCGACCATGCCCATGTCGAATACTGCCGTGGCATCAAGAACCCGCTCGGCCTGAAATGTGGCCCGTCGCTGACGCCGGATGGCCTCTTGCAGCTCATCGATCTGCTCAATCCGGAGAACGAGCCCGGCCGGCTGACGCTGATCGCGCGTTTCGGTTCCGACAAGGTTGCTGACCACCTGCCGAAGCTGGTGCGCGCGGTGCAGAAGGAAGGCCGCAGCGTGGTGTGGTCGTCCGACCCGATGCATGGCAACACCATCGAGGCCGCCGGCTACAAGACACGGCCGTTCGACCGCATCCTGAAGGAGGTGCAGACCTTCTTCGAGGTGCATCGCGCCGAAGGCACGCATCCGGGCGGCATCCATGTCGAGATGACCGGCAAGAACGTCACGGAATGCACCGGTGGCGCCCGCGCCATCACCGCCGAAGAGCTGCAGGATCGCTACCACACCCATTGCGATCCGCGCCTCAACGCTGACCAGGCGATCGAGTTGGCGTTCCTGGTCTCCGATCTGCTCAAGAAGACCCATCCGGTCCAGCACAAGCAGGCCGTCAACGGCTGATACGATCTGAACTTTGATGTCATTGAAGAAGCGCCGGGCGAAAACCGGCGCTTTTTGTATTCAATCCCGCCGGTGTCGCATTTGCTCGCGCCTAACGCGCGCAAAACTGGAATCCTGCCAGGCGATGGCAATTGCATCGGGAGGCCGACATGGCTGACAGTCACAGCGGATCATGCTTGTGCGGGGCAGTGCGGTTCCAGACACGAGGACCGCTACGCGGTGTCATCTACTGCCATTGCTCGCAGTGCCGGAAGCAGAGCGGGCATTTTTATGCGGCGGCCAACGTTGCCGACCGCGACATCACAATCACCGGCGCGGAGAGCATCACCTGGTACGAGGCCTCTTCGTTCGCCAGGCGCGGCTTCTGCAAGACATGCGGCTCTCTGCTGTTCTGGAAGCCGAGCGATGGCGGCTATGTTTCGGTCATGGCAGGGCTGTTCGACGCGCCAACCGGGCTTCAAGGAGAATGCCATATCTTCGTCGGCGACAAGGGCGATTATTACGCCATCGATGACGGGCTGCCGCAGTTCGAGAAGTCGACACCGTCGATCAAGGTGGCAGGCGACTGATTTTTGAAGGGGTCGCCTTATTCCCTTGGTCCAGCCATTGCGCTAATCCCCTGCCGGTGATTCCGAAGGGTTTTGGCATGCAGCGGCTGATCGACGCTTTTTACAATTCGGTGCGGGCGTTTCGCAAACTGGCGGCCAGCGAGGAGGCCTTCCAGCTGGAGCTGACACTGCTCGTGCTTGCCTTGCCGCTCGGCTGGTTCCTTTCGGAATCGTGGCGCGGCTATGCGTTGCTGATCGGCGCGGTGCTGCTCATGATCATGATCGAGGTGCTGAACACCGGCATCGAGGCGGCATGCGACGCGTTCAGCCGCGAATTCAACATCGATATCCAACTGGCCAAGGATTGCGGTTCGCTGGCGGTGCTTATTTCGGTGGTAATCGCTGCAGGCGTCTGGGGCGTCGCCATCGTCGAGCGGATCCTCGGGGTACCGATCTGACGTTTCAAACACTACATGCCGGTCAATTGAGGGAACCGACATGACCGATACCGCCGGATTTCTGCTGCTCGAACGTGAGGGCCTGCCGGACGATCTGCGCTGGCTGGCCGAAAAATATCCGCGCGAGATCTGGCAGGCGCATGCCAACATCCACGGCGTGGCCAATATGTGGCTGCAGCGGCACGATATGTTCCGCGAGCTTGGCGGCATGCTCACCAATGGTATCGGCGATTATCGAGAAGGTAGGCTGAACGCGCCGGAATTCGCGCGCTGGTTCGCGCCGCGCCTCAACCATTTCCTCGGCAATCTCGACGGCCATCACAATGTCGAGGACCATCATTATTTCCCGGTCTTCGCCAGGGCCGAGACCCGTCTGAAGCGCGGTTTCGAGATTCTCGATGCCGATCACCACACAATCCATGAGGGACTGGAGCGCAATGCCGAGGCGGCAAATGCCTTCATCCGCACGCTTCAGGAGAGCGAAGACAAACAGCGTTTCGCCGCCGATGCCTATGCCGACGAGAACAGCCGGCTGATCGCCATGCTGACCAGGCATCTTGCCGACGAGGAAGACCTGATCATCCCGCTGATCCTGGAAAAGGGTGACCGTGCGCTCGGCATAGATTGACGATCAGCTTCCCTTGCGAAGCTCCTTCTTGGCGAGGAAGTGCGACGCCAGCCAGCCGAGGATAGCCACAACGAGGCCGATTGCCAGAGCGATCAGCAACCGCTCGTGGCGAGCCAGCGCCTGGCCGACGATGCGCTCGGCGCCCAGCCCGAACACATAACCGACCGTGCAGAACAGCGCCGCCCAGACCACCGATGAGATGGCGTTGAGGATGGCGAAACGCGCCGCGGCGATGCCGGACAGCCCGGCCGCGATACCACCGACCAGGCGCAGGCTATAGATGTAGCGGTTCGACAGCACGAAGATGTTGGGATGAGAGGTGACGAGGCGATAGGCGTGGCTGAAGCCCGGCCGGGCACGGAGCCTGATCACGAATTTATGGTCGGCGAAGCTCGCCCCAAGATGAAGAAGAACGTGTCGCCACCGAAGGCGCCGAGCGCGGCTGCGAGAAACGCCTGCCACAGGACGAAAACATGCTGATGCGCGAAGAAACCGCCAAGGATGGCGGCGCTTTCGCCCTCGGCCACGCAGCCCAGAAAAACTGCGACCAACCCATATTGCTCAATGAGACGATGGATGGCTTCCGTCATGAAGACGTTCGCTGCTTCGACAGAATGTCGTCGATGCGCTTCACCTGCTCGGCCAGCCGGGCGATCTCGTCTCGCATGCCGATGATCTGGCTGTGGCGCAGTTCGTCGAGCTTTTCGTGTAACGCCATGATCTCGATCTCGGCCTTGAGATTAACCTCATAGTCGTGGGCGGCGTCGATTCGATCGCGCTCCGTCTGGCGGTTCTGCGCCATCATGATCACTGGCGCCTGCAGGGCGGCAACCATGGAAAGCACGAGATTGAGGAAGATGAAGGGATAGGGATCGAAGGCGGCGCGCGACAAGAGCCAGACATTGCCTGCCGTCCACAGGATCAGGAAGCCAATGAATGCCAGGATGAAGGACCACGAGCCGCCGATCCGGGCGATAGTGTCGGCAAGGCGATCTCCAAACGTCTGATGAAAGGCGACGGCCTTGTTGGTGTCCTTGGAGATCGTGGTGCGCTCGAGCGTAGATTGCAGTACCCGGCTTTCGAGCGCGCTGAGGCCGTCCGGCTTTCGCTTCAGCCAGCGGCTTGCCAGGTCCTCGATCGTTTTGTTCATCGTCGCCTCCATCGTCAGCGATGAGGTAGAAGCTGCCGGCTCATACGGGAAGTGGTAGATTGACGCGATGGGGTCAGGAAACAATGGTGGATTTTCAGAAAATTCGCTCCCGTGCAGCGAAACGCAAAGGCGGTGAGGCAGCCCTTACGTCGCTGCTGGGTCCAATGCCTGACAATGCCGCGGTGGCAAAGATTGCGGACGATCGCATCTTGTCGACTATGGCTGAGCGGGTCTTTGCCGCCGGTTTCGTCTGGCGTGTCATCGAGCAGAAATGGCCGGGCTTCGAAGAGGCATTTCTCGGCTTCGAGCCGAGGCGGCTGTTGTTCCAACCTGACGATTTCTGGCACGATCTCACCGCCGACAAGCGCATCGTGCGCAATCCGCAGAAGATCAAATCCGTACGCGACAACGCAGCCTTCGTCGAGCGCGTGTCGAAGGAGCATGGCAGCTTCGGCACATTCCTCGCCAATTGGCCGGCGGATGACCAGGTCGGGTTGATGGCCTATCTCGGCAAGCATGGCAGCCGGCTCGGCGGCAATACCGGCCAGTATTTTCTGCGCTGGCTGGAGTGGGACGCTTTTGTTGTCTCGGCCGACATGGCGGCCGCACTGCGCGACGCGGGGCTCGACATTGCGGAGAGCCCGACGTCGAAGAAGGATTTGGGCAGGATCCAAGTGCAGATAAACGCCTGGGCGGCGGAAACCGGGCTGCCGCGCCGGCACATTTCGCGCATTCTGGCAATGTCGATCGGCGAGAACCATCCGCCGGAAGCCTTGCGCGAATATATGGGCGAATAGGATCGACTGTTTGGTCCAAACGAACGCCATTGCTCGACGAATTTTGCCGCGCTAAACCCACGGGCATGACAGACAAGACCGCTCCAGACATATTGCGCATCGCCGTCGCCCAGCTCAATCCGACGGTCGGCGACGTCGCCGGCAATCTTGCCAAGGCACGCGAGGCGAGGGCGGATGCCGCCCGCCAAGGCGCCGACCTCGTGCTGTTTACCGAGCTTTTCCTTGCCGGCTATCCGCCTGAGGATCTGGTGCTGAAGCCGGCATTCCTGAAGGCCTGCGAGCGGGCGGCGGAGGATTTCGCCGGCGATACCGCCGACGGCGGCCCGGGTTTCGTCATCGGCACGCCGTTGAAGCGCAACACCGGCACGCACAATTCGATCATCTTTGCCGATG
The DNA here is from genome assembly GCF_040321085.1 of Mesorhizobium sp. M0522. Taxonomy (NCBI): domain Bacteria; kingdom Pseudomonadati; phylum Pseudomonadota; class Alphaproteobacteria; order Hyphomicrobiales; family Phyllobacteriaceae; genus Mesorhizobium; species Mesorhizobium sp. M0522. Next base: position 1,960 of record NZ_JAMYQW010000039.1, on the reverse strand, counting down.
GCGGCAAGATCCTTGCCGAACGCTACAAGCTCGATCTGCCGAATTACGGTGAGTTCGACGAGAAGCGCGTCTTCCAGGCCGGCCCCGAGATCCAGGGGCCGGTCAATTTCCGCGGCGTGCGCGTGGGAGTGCCGATCTGCGAAGATATCTGGGGCGAGGTTGCCGTCTGCGAGACGCTGGCCGAAAGCGGCGCGGAAATCCTGCTGGTCCCGAACGGCTCGCCCTATTACCGCGGCAAGGTCGACGTCCGCCACCAGATCGTCATCCGCCAGGTCATCGAATGCGGACTGCCGATTATCTATGCCAACCAGCTTGGCGGCCAGGACGAGCTGGTTTTCGATGGCGCATCGTTTGCCATAGGTTCTGACAAGACGCTGGCCTTCCAGATGAGCCAGTTCGAGGAGACGGTCAACGTCACCACCTGGAAGCGAAAGAACGACATCTGGGTCTGCTCTGACGGACCGATGTCGAAAATCCCGGAGAAGGAGGAGGCCGACTACCGCGCCTGCATGTTGGGCCTGCGCGATTACGTCAACAAGAACGGCTTCAAGAATGTCGTGCTCGGCCTTTCCGGCGGCATCGATTCGGCGATCTGCGCGGCACTTGCCGTCGATGCGCTGGGCGAGGAACGGCTGCGCGCCGTGATGATGCCTTACCGCTACACTTCGAAGGACTCGCTCAAGGATGCCGAGGACTGCGCCCGCGCGCTCGGCTGCCGCTACGACATCGTGCCGATCTTCGAGCCGGTCGAGGGTTTCCTGCACACGTTGACACAGCTTTTCGAGGGCACCAAGGAAGGCATCACCGAGGAAAACCTGCAGAGCCGGGCCCGCGGCACCATTCTGATGGCGATTTCCAACAAGTTCGGCTCGATGGTGGTCACCACCGGCAACAAAAGCGAGATGTCGGTCGGCTACGCGACGCTCTATGGCGACATGAATGGCGGCTTCAATCCGATCAAGGACCTCTACAAGATGCAGGTCTATGCGCTGTCGCGCTGGCGCAACGCGCATGTGCCGCCGGGTGCGCTCGGTCCGTCCGGCGAGGTGATCTCGACCAACATCATCGACAAGGCGCCCTCGGCGGAACTGCGAGAGAACCAGACGGACCAGGATTCGCTGCCGCCCTATCCGGTGCTCGACGACATATTGGAGTGCCTGATCGAAAACGAGATGGGTGTCGACGACATCGTCGCGCGCGGCCATGACCGGGCGACGGTGACGCGCGTCGAGCACCTGCTTTACGTCGCAGAATACAAGCGCCGGCAGGCGGCGCCCGGCGTGAAGATCACCAGGAAGAACTTTGGCCGCGACCGCCGTTATCCCATCACCAACCGGTTCAGGGATGGCGGGTAGGCGATTGGCCTGTTTAACAGTTTAGCCATGGCCAACCTTGAAATCAGCTTCGACCCGTCGCGGATCGACTTCCGGGCGACGTCCGACATTTTGAAGGAGAGCTATTGGGGCAGCGGCCGCAGCGATGAACTGCACCGCCGCGCTTTTGCCAACTCACTGTGCGTCGGCGCCTATGTCGGCGGCAATCAGGTCGGCTTCGGCCGGGCGATCACCGACCGTACGGTATTTGCCTATCTCGCCGACATAATTGTCTGGACCGGGTATCGCGGACAAGGCATCGGAACCCGGCTTGTCCAGGCGCTTATCGACCACCCGGACGTCAAGACGGTCACGCATTGGAGCCTGTCGACCAACGACGCCCATGCGGTTTACGAGAAGCTCGGCTTCAGGCCTTCCACCGACGGCCGCTATATGCGCTTCGACCGTATCCCGGCAACCTGAACAGAGGCAGCGCACAACCCGCGATTGTTGCAAAATCGTCTCACTGCTTGGACCAGATGCGCTTTTGGCTATCTACTGACTGTCGGTAGCTTTTCAAGTTGTCCGGTTTTTGTAGCACATCAGATGTCCGCTTCTGTTTGTTGCAGGAGGTGCGTCGAAGCGGT